>CALAGR010000482.1 GCA_937891735.1 uncultured Pseudomonadota bacterium
CGCCCAGATCGAAGCCAGCGCCTCGGCCCGCGGGCCGACCTCCGGGCCGGGGGCGGTCACGGGGACGCGCCCGGGGCCGGCGAGCCGAACTGAGCCAGCCACCGATTGAGCCGCAGCTTCCGGCGGCTCGCGTCGCAGGTCATGAAGCGCACCTTGCCGAAGACGGGTCGCTCCGGCCCCCAGGCGCGATCGAAGCGCCCGAAGCACCAGGACACACCGGCGTACCCGTTGGGATCGCGGCCGTCGATGGCCCAGCGGTCGTTGATGTGCATCAGCGTCTGCCAGGCCTCCGTCGGATCCGCGCTCCAGCCCAGCACCATCTTCGCCCACAGCATCCGCAGGTAGCCGTGCACCACCCCGTCCTCGCGGAGCTGCCGCTGGCAGGCGTTCCAGAGGGGCTCGTGGGTTCCTGCGTGCTCGAACGTCTCCCGATCGTGCAGCCAGGGCCGGGGGTCGGCGGCGTGCTCGCCCAGGGTCTTGAGGGCCCAACTCGGGAGGGCCTCGTAGCGATGCAGATCGTCGCCCCGGTGGTGGGCGAACACGAAGCCAAGCTCCCTCCAGGTCAGCAGCTGGTCGAGGAAGGCCTCGGCGCCCGCCGAGACGCCGTAGAACCCCTCCCGGGACCCCACCCGCTCGGGCCGCAGCCGCCCCGGGTGCCACCCCTCCGCCTCCAGGATCTCCTCGACCACCCCGTGGCTGCCGACGTGACCGAAGTGCAGGTAGGGGGACAGGCCGCTCTCGCCGTCGGCGTCCGGGTGCCGGGAGTCGGCGGGGTAGCGGGCCAGCCCGGAGTCGACGAAGCGGCCGATCCGCGCCTCCCCCGCCAGGCTCCCGCCGACCAGTCCGGCGACCGGGGGGACCTCGTGATCGAGGGGCAGCCCGGCGAGGAGGCTGGGCTCGGTCAACGCGACCTCGGGGGTACTCGGCCAGCGGAGGAGGACCTCGGGGGGCGGGGCGGCCCGCCCGGCGGCGTAGCCCTGCAGCGGGCTTGGCTGGGGCGACTCCTCGAGGTGCTCCTCCACCCCCCGGTGCAGCACCCGCCGGAAGCTCGCGGCGGCGGTGAAGGCCTTGGGGGTCGAGGCCAGGGGCACCAGCCCGTTGCCGTCGATGGCCTCGAGCCGGCAGGAGACCTGCCGCGCCGCCGAGGCGAGCATGCGGGGAAGGAAGTACGCGGGGAACGCGTCGGTCACAACGACGCACGCGCAGGTCGACAGCGCGGCCAGGAGCCCGCTCCCGGCGCCGGGCACGGGCTCGACGTAGGCGTAGTACGTCACCCCCTCCGAGCCGAAGCGGCGCGCGTTGACGGCCATGCCGTCGAGCACGAAGCGGTGGACCCGAGCGGTGTTGTGCTCGTGGCCCACGCGCAGCGCTTCAAGGACGAGCAGCGGGCGGCCGAGCTCGTGGGCGTGCCACACCGCGTGCTGGAGGCCGAAGTTGGACCGCGCGCGGCGGGCGGCGGTCATCCAGTAGAGGACGTACTCGCCGTCCGCGCGGACGGGGCGGTCGCAGGCGACCTGGATCCTCGAGGGGGGCGCGGGAACCGGCATCAGACGTGGTTGTGGAGCATGAGCTCGGCTGGGTGCGGGTCCAGGTAGACCTGCTCTGCCACCCAGGCGTGCGGATGGCGGCGAAAGTGGTGGCGGAACAGCGTGAGGGGCACGATCAGGGGCAGCAGCCCGTCGCGGTAGCGGCAGATCACCTCTTCGAGCTCTGCCCGGTCGGCCGGATCCAGCGCTCGCTTGAGGTACCCCGCGAGGTGCTGCAGCACGTTGCTGTGGCTGCGGGGGGAGGCTCTTGTCGCGAGCGTCGCCATGAAGCCCTGTTCGTACGCTTCCAGTGTTTGGGGCAGGTTCTCGGGCCGAGCGGCAGCGACCCGTGGTCCCAAGCGTCGATAGCCGGCCTGGTTGTGGGCCAGGAGCAGCAGCTTGTGCCGCGAATGAAAGCCTTGGAGGGCGCTCACGCTGACGGTCCCGGTGCGCAGGTCCTGCCACCGGCGGTACGCGAACACCCGGGTGATGAAGTTCTCCCGCAGGCGGGGGTCGTTCAGCCGGCCCTCCTCCTCCACGGGGAGGTTCGGCCGGTCCCGCCGGAGCGCCTCTGCAAACAAGCCCGCGCCCGAGCCCACCGAACGGCCTCCTTCGTCGCAGACCTTGACTCGCTCCCTCCCGCAGCTGGGCGAGCCTCGCTTCAGGATGAAGCCGCTGACGCCCGAGAAGCGGTGGGCGACCCTGGGGTACAGGCCCGTCAGCGCATCGGTGACGTCCAGGTCCGGATCCCGAACGCCTCGCACGCGAACGGCCCCCTCGATCTCGACCAGGCGGATGGGGGGGCGGGGGATCGACAGTCCGATCTCGACCTCGGGGCAGACGGGGACCCAGTCGAAGTACGGGCCGAGCACATCGGTCACGTAGCGGTCGCGCTTGTGGCCCCCGTCGAAGCGCACCTCCTCGCCCAGGAGGCAGCGGCTGACGCCCACGCGAATCCTGGGCGCTGCGGTGGGGCCGCTCGTCTGCGCCGGCTCGGGACTCTCGGTCACTGGAGAGTCCGAACGAGCCGGTCGGGGTCGTAGCCCTGCGCGACCAGGCGCTCCAGGATCCCGCCGTAGACAGCGTCCTGCATCGTGGGCGCCCGCGAGAGGATCCACAGGTAGGCCCGTCCGGGGTGGCCCACGACCGCGTACTCGTAGTCGGCCCCCAGGTCGACGATCCAGTAGTCGCCCCAGAAGGGGCCGAAGAAGCTGACCTCCAGGCGGGCGTTCGTGGATTCGTCGGTCACCCGGGCGCGACCGAGGGCGGTGCTCTCCCGGCCCGACAGCGAGCCCTTCCTGCAGCGGTTCAGGACCTCGATCTCCCCGTCGTCCTTCAGCGAGTACGTCGCGGTCGTCCCCGTGCAGCCCCGTTGGAAGCTCTGGGGGAAGCTGGCGATCTCGTACCAGGTGCCCAGGTAGCGCTGCAGATCCACCGACTCCACCGTCTCCAGGGGTGGGAGCCCGGAGCGGGTCGTGGTGGTCGTGGCGCAGGCCGGGGTCAGCAGCAGGGCGGCGATCAGGACGACCGGGTGAAGGTGGCTCATGGGATGCTCCGGGGGGGCTGGGACATCGGGCCCCGAGCTGCCAGTCGCTCGGAGGTGGCGGAGATGGACCGCAGACGGACGCCGTGCTCCGGCGCGTCGGGCCAGGCCCCCGCGCCCCCCAGCAGCAGGTCCGCGCCGTGCTCGCGGCACCCTGCGCCCACCTCCGCGGCCAGGGTCGCCAACCTGGGGGCGTCCGTGGAGGCCGCGGACGCGGACAGCGCCACCACCTCGACGTCCAGCCCGTCGAGGATCCCGAGGACCTCACTGCGCGGGGTGCGCCGCCCAAGCCACAGGGGCGCCCACCCCAGCTCGCGCGCACACAGCTCGACCAGAGACAGACCGAGTGTGTGCTCGTCGCCTTCGGCGCACGCGAGGACGCAGCGCGGCCCGTCGGGGTGGGTCGGAAACGTGTCCCCCACACGGGCGAGGGCGCGGCGGAGGGTCTCCGAAGCCACGTGTTCGTCCGCGATCGAGAGGCTGCCTCCGGCCCACCGGGCTCCCAGGTCCGCCAGGACGACCCCCAGCTCATCGCCGACGCGGGACCAGCTGCCCAGACGCCAGCGGGCCTCCAGCAGCCGCGAATCGACGTCGTGCCGCCGCCCGGCCACCAACGCCTCGATCCAGGGGTCGGTGCGCGGCTCTTCCGCCACTCCGCCCCGCTGCTCCCGGAGGAGCCGCGCGAGGTCCGCGCGGTCGAAGCGCCGGTGCCCGCCCAAGGTCCGGATGGACGCCAAGCGCCCCTGGTCGGCCCACCTCTTGATGGTGGACGGGGCGACCGCGGCGAGTCGCGCGGCCTGGGTGGAGGTGAGGAGCTTCGGTGCGGTCACGGGAAGAACATAGCCATATTTGGACGATTGCTGTTGCCAAAATCGTCCAATACGCCCATCTTCTGGTTCGAACCTGGCGGCAGCTCCGCCCCAACGAGTCGGGAGGTTCCCTTGTCGGAGCACCAGATCGAGGTCTTCTTCGACGGCGATTGCCCCCTGTGCACCAGGGAGATCGCCACGCTCCGCCGCCTCGATCGGGCCGGGCGGATCGGCTTCGTCGACCTCGCCGCCGCGGACTTCGACGCCGCAGCGCTCGAAGTGGACTACGGCGCGCTCATGGATCGCATCCACGGCCGCTTGCCCGACGGCTCGTGGGTCGAGGGGGTTGAGGTCTTCCGTCGCCTCTACGCGGCGGTGGGCCTTGGCTGGTTGGTCGCTCCGACCCGCCTCCCCGGGATCTCACACGCGCTGGACTGGGCCTACCGAACCTTCGCGAAACACCGCCTGCGCTTGACCGGGCGCTGCCAGGACTCCGCCTGCGCCACCCCGCGCGCCGGCGACACCGAGACCCTCTCCATGGGAGCAGCACGATGACGATGAGCACCAAGAAGAAGTCCTGGCTGGCGGCCGCCCTGGTCGGCGGCGCCTCGACCCTGACCGGCGCGGGGCTGCTGGGGGCGCCCATCGAGACGCCCGCCTCGGAGGTCGTCGCCAAGCACGACGGGTGGGAGGTCCGCCGCTACCAGCCGAAGCTGGAGGCCCAGGTCACGGTCCAGGGCGGCACCTACCGCGAGGCGGTGAACAAGGGCTTCCGGGTGCTCGCGAAGTTCATCTTCGGAGCGAACCAGGCCGCCGAGTCCGTGGAGATGACTGCCCCCGTGTCGGCCTCCCGGTCGGCGAAGATCGCCATGACCGCGCCTGTGGGGGCCTCGACGACCGGCGAGGCCTGGACCGTCTCCTTCACGATGCCGTCCGAGTTCACCCCCTCGACCCTGCCCCGCCCGGTCGATCCCAGCATCCGCATCGTCGAGATCCCGGGCGGAACGTGGGCGGCCAGCCGGTTCAGCGGTCGCGCCGAGAAGCGCCACGAGGCGGTCGCCGCATCGCTCGAAGCGGCCGTCCGCCAGGCCGGGCTGGAGCCGGCGGGACCGACGGAGGTGGCCCAGTACAACCCGCCCTGGATCCCCGGACCGCTCCGGCGGAACGAGATCCTGATCCCCTTGGTCGAGGGGTCCGGGCCGGTGCCCGCGCCCAGTTCACCGTGAGCGCGCGCGGGCGGATCTTCGTCGCCGGGGCGACCGGCTTCGTCGGCGGGGCGCTCGTAGCCCGGCTGCTGGAAGCTGGGTGGCGGGTGACCGCCCTTGCGCGCGATCTCGACACGGCGGCGCGCGGGCTCGGGCCCGACGTCGCGCTCTTCGCCTCCAGCGACTCGACGGAGTCCCTCAGTGCGACGCTCTCAGGCTGCCACGCCGTCGTGAACCTCGCAGGCGAGCCCATCGTAGGGCGCTGGAGCGAGGCGAAGAAGTCGCGGATCCTCGGCTCCCGAGTCGAGACGACGCGTCGGCTGGTGGAGGCGATCGAGGACGCCGCCACCCCGCCCACCGCGCTCGTCTCCGCCAGCGCGGTCGGCTGGTACGGACACCGGACCGAGTTCGTCGACGAGAGGGCCGGACCGGGCTCCGGCTTCCTCTCGGAGGTCTGCCAACGCTGGGAGGCCGAAGCGAGCCGTGCCTGCGCCCACGGCACGCGCGTGACGACCGTTCGGTTCGGTCTGGTGCTTGGGAGGGGGGGCGGGCCGCTGCCCCCGATGCTGCGCGCGGCGCGGTTCGGCCTGCTCGGTCGGCTCGGCACCGGGGACCAGCACGTCGCCTGGATCCACCTGAGCGATGCGGTCGACCTGCTCGTCCAGGCGATCGACGACCCACGGTTCGAGGGCCCCGTCAACGCCGTCACCGGCAGCGTGCCGCAACGCCAGTTCGCCACGGCGGTCGCCCGAAGCGTGGGGAGGCGACTCGGACCTCCGGTGCCGGCCTGGGCGGCCCGTGTGGCCCTCGGCGAGGCCGCGTCCCTCCTCCTCGACTCATCGCCGGTGCGGGCGAGCGAGTTCTGGGCTCTGCCGGAAGGACCTACCCTCCCGACCCTTCCGGACGCCCTCGCCGAAGTCACGGCAAGGAGAGGGGGGTCTGCCGAAGGGCGCTGACGGCCTCGTGATTGGCCACTGGGTTTCTTGACTACTTTGGGGAAGACGTTCAGTCAGCGGCAAACGCGGAAGTACCGCATTTCACTCCGGTTCCACCCAACCCGCAGTACCCGCCGGGATTCTTGTGCAGGCACTGCTGGTGATAGTTCGGAAGTTGCGTGATTTCAGGTGGTTGGCAGCGACGTGGACACAAACCCGAGGGAAGTGGACACAAGAAGGCGGCCAGCTCTGCCGCGCGCTCAGAGCTCATCGACCCGACCGTCGAGGTAGGCGAGGACGCGATCGCGCCGCGGCTCCATCTCCTCCCACCAGTCCACCTCGAAGAAGTCGTTCACGGACACCGACGCGAGACGATCGCGCACATCGGGATGGCGATCACAGACATGGCGAACGTCGGCCCGATCGCGCGGATGCCAGCGCCTCAGCTTCGTGATGATCAGGTCGGCCAGGTCGAGGGTCCACAACCGGATCGCGTCCGAGGGAGACGGCCGGCGCACCGCACGCCCCGACCAGCCGAGCGGAAGCGGCGGCAGGCCTCCAGGCACGGGGTCGAGGTAGGGCGCGCGCCCCGACGCCTTGCCGCAGGCCTCGATCAGAACCGCCGCGGCCTCCGCATCGGAGCCGCGGAGGCGCTCTTCGACGACGTCGAGGTCCTTCGTGGCCCCCACCCGACCCTCGTACAGAATCAACGAGCAGCCGCCGAGGAGGTACAGATCGGCGGGCCCGAGTCCGCGGGCCTCCAGGAGCGTTCCCATCTCCAGCAGCAGCGCCTCCAACTCCGCCTGCATGCTCATCGTGTTCTCCCCCCCTGCCGTTCCGCGAGCTCCCTCGCCGCCACTGCGAAGCGCTCGAGTTCGCCGTCGTAGGAGATGCGCCAGCGCTTGAACACCGGCGGGAGCGCCCCCGGCTCGGAGGCCGGGAAACCCAGCGAGTCGGGCGCTTCGTCGGGGTTCGGCCGGGCGCAGAGCGCGACCAGATCCAGGAGCGCCCGGGTTCGCGGAGCGCGTCTCGCGATCCCGCCCTCCCGGGTCAGCCCGAGTGCCACGTCGGCGATCCAGCCCAGGCGGCGCTCCACTCCCCAATCGGCGCAGAGGCCCCAAAGCGCGCGCGGAGGGAAGTCCTCGATCAGCAGGAGGCCGGGCAGGTGGTCGATCACCCGAGGCTCGGGATGGAGGAGGGCGTCCGCGACGGAGTCCTGGACGGGGCGCAGAGCCCACAAGGGAGTGCCTCCAGCCGCCAAGAACGGCGCGCCGCGGGCGGCGATCTCCCGCCAGACCACCTCGCCCCCGCCCACCAGCCCCTCGGATCCGACCACGAGCGCGGAGACGGTGACGCCAAGAGCGCGGGCGGCGCGCACGACCTCCCAAAGCCCCGGCTCGCGACTCCCCGATTCCCAGCGGGAGATGAGCGACCGGTCCACCGAGAGAGAGCGCGCCAGCGCTTCCTGGTTCCAACCGGCCAGCTTGCGATGTCGGCGCAGACGCTCGCCAAAGCCAGCCTGCCACTGGGAGATCGTGGTCACCACAAGATCGTGCCATAAATCACTCTATGTGACCACTGTCACGCAATGTTCCAGGCTGCACGCAAGTTGCCGGGGACCGCAGGGGGCGGGGTCGGACGGCGTGGGACAGGTCTTTGTGTCCACTTCAGTCGAAAGTCGGCGGCGCCGGCTACCCCTCCGAGAGCGGCGAAACGGGGCACGCGACGCCCGTACCCCCCAGTCCGCAGTAGCCTCCGGGGTTCTTGTGCAGGTACTGCTGGTGATAGTTCGGAAGTTGTGTCATTTCAGGCGGTTGGTGGCGAAGTAGGCACACATTGGCCGGAAGTGGACACAAGAACCCGGCTCAAGCACCCAGTCGACGGCGGCAAGCCTGCACTCGAAGGGACAGGCCAACGACGAGCCGGTCGAGCACCGGATGGGTCAGCCCGCGCTCCCTCATGTCGTTCACGACGCCCTCGAGTTCGTCAGGCAGGCGGGCGGCGAGGGCGTCGATCCTGGCGATCGTGTCGTCCGGGTCGATCGCCAGTTCGTCGGCGAGCTTCCTCCAGCGGCGACCGTCGATGTTCGGCAGGCGGTACTCGCCGCCGACCTTCATCGCCAGCTTCAGCCCTCGTTCCTCCATCTGGAAGTAGGGGAGCGCGGAGCCGAGGTCGTACAGCGGAGCGAGTCGGACCCGGCCCGCGCCGGCGTGGAGGAGCGAGTAGTTCTTGGCGTGGCCGTCCGTCCCCCCGATCAGCCAGTTGAACGCGAGGGCATCCACGAACGTGCGCACATCGTCGAGCGGACGACTCGAGGAGGAGCGCAGCAGGTCGGCCACCGACGCCGGGGTCGGCCCGCCCTCAGCCTGGTACTTCGTCGTGGGCGGACGTCCCAGGGCCTGGCAGAGATCCTCTTGGTGCACCCGCAGGATCGGCTGGGTGGTCGCGAGCGCGGTCAGGGTCGCGGCCCGGTCACCGTCTCCTGCATCGGCCGCGGCGGCGGCGAGCGACGCGGTCGGCAGCCGGTCGTATCGCTCGACGACGGTCGCCGGCTGGTCCTCGAACCAGAGGACCTCGGAGCCGGCGGCGGGGAGCTCGAGGGCCCTGGCCAACGCGAGGCAGAGGTGCTCGTTCTCGACGTGGCCGTCAAACTCGTCGGACCGAGGCTTGAGGATGTGCGTCGTCGGCGTCCAGCCACGTGGTACGCCCCAGCGGCCGTCGAGGCGAAGGAGCGCGGTCTTCGCCTGGGCGCCGGCCAGGCTGAACTGGCCGGTGTCCGCGGGGATCCGCCACGCCGCCCGATCCGCGCGGAGCGTCCTCAGTCGAGACGCGATGTCGGCCTCGTCCAGCCACTCGACCTCGATCCGGGTCGGCGGCGTTCCTGCCTCGGCGAGCCGCTCGGGGCGGACGAAGCGGACGGCGCCGGCGCAGTCCTCGCCGACGTGGGCGATCAGCGCGTACGCGTTGCGGGCGGAGACCTGGAACCGCGCCCCCCAGCGGCGCAAGACGGCCTCGTTGTCGGGGAGAAGGCCCCAGAGGAACGCGTCGATGACGTCGTGGCCATGCTCCTTCGCCGCCAGCGGCATCGACAGGGAGAGCGGGACAGCGCCCGGCCTGGTGCGCCACGCGTCCTCGTAGGCGAAGCGTAGTCGTCCACCGCGCGCGAGGCGGACCTCCCCGACCTTGTCGGATCCCAGGAGGGCGGTCAGCAGCTCGGCGCTCACGGGGTCCAGCCCTTCGCCCGCTCGAGCAGCGCGTCGATGTCGGCGCCCGTCACCGCGGAGGCGACAGCAGGGCTACGCTCGCTCCCCTCATCGACCACCAGCCGCACCCCCAACACGCCGAGCGTGCGCAGGACCAGCCCCAACTCGGCGCGGCTCTTGCCTCCCTCGATCTCGACGATCCACTGGCGACTGACGCCAGCCCGGTCCGCCAGCTCACGCTGGCTGAGGCCGAGCGCGCGACGAGCATCGTGGATCACGGCGCCGACGTCGGTGGCTGAGCGGACGGGAATGGGCACGGGCAAGATCCTCCGGACAGTCGGCGTTCGTGGACATTCTATGCTTGTCACCGCTCGGCGACAAGCTCAAGAAGTCAGCGATCGGCGACCTGTTCGACGACCGAACCGGACACAAATCCGGGGCGAAACGGGGCGGATCCGGGCCGGTTCTTGTGTCCACTTCGCCGAGAATGTCGTCAGCGATCGGGCGCCGGCGAAACGGGACACGCAACGCCTGTGCCGCCAATCCCGCAGTACCCGCCAGGATTCTTGTGCAGGTACTGCTGGTGATAGTCCTCGGCGAAGTAGAACGGCCCGGCATCCACGATCTCCGTCGTGATCGGGCCGTACCCCGCCGCCGCCAGCCGCGCCCCGAACCCGGCCTTCGCCGCCTCCGCCGTCCTCGCCTGCTCCGCGTCGCAGGTGTAGATCCCCGAGCGGTACTGCGTGCCCGCGTCGTTGCCCTGCCGCATGCCCTGGGTCGGGTCGTGAGACTCGAAGAACACCGACACCAGCTGGGCGAACGTAACCACCGCGGGGTCGAAGATCACCCGCACCACCTCGTTGTGGCCCGTCCGGCCCGAGCACACCTCCTGGTAGGTCGGGTTCTTCGTGAACCCCGCGGCGTACCCCACCTGGGTCGAGTACACGCCCACCGTCTGCCAGAACTTGCGCTCGGCGCCCCAGAAGCAGCCCAGGCCGAACATCGCCTGCTGCAAGCCGTCGGGCCACGGGGGCGCCATGCGGTTGCCGTTGACCGCGTGCGGAGCGACCGGCCGAATGGGCTCGTCGCGGCCCGGCAGGGCGTCTGAGGGAGATGGGAGGCTGGCCATGGATCGGGAGGTGAAGAACATGGCGCCCAGCATGGCGCCGCCGCTCCCGACCGTCCAGATCCCACCGAACCCGGGGCACCCCGGTATTCTGCCCCGCGGCTCGCAGCGAACACGCGCGAGGGCAGAGGGCCGGATGACGAAGGACAGCAACGACCATCTCCGCCTGGGCACGCTTCTGCGCACCCGGGGACGGCTCGATCCGGACGCCGTGGTCGAGCTGGGGATCCGCCTCGCGGAGGCCCTCGCCGCCGCCGAGAAGGCCGGCATCGGCAGCAGCCCGATCGGGGGCCGCGTGCCCCTCACGCCCGACAGCTTCGTCGTGCTGACCGACGGCTCGATCACCCTGCAGCCGGGCCGAAGCAACCTGGGTCAGGACGACCGCCCCGGCTTTCGGACCTGGGCCGCTCCAGAGCAGCTTCGCGGCGAGCCTGGGGGTCTGCAAGCGTGGATCTTCTCGATCGGCGCGATCCTGTACGAAGCCGCCACCGGCGATGCCCTCTTCGAGGCCGCGAGCCCCCCTGCCGTCAACGGCCTCGTGTGTGACGACCTGGAGAGCCACCTGATGATGGCTGCCCTCAAGGGCCGCCTGCACGCCGTCCGCCCCGGCCTGGAGACCCTCGCCAGGTCGTGCCTGGACGCGGAGCCGAGCCGCCGACCGGACAGCCCCGCGATCTTCCGCGTGCTCCTCGAAGAGCTGCAGGCCGACTCTCCCACCGACTCCCTCGCGGCCGCCGCCACCGAGGCGCTGCAGCAGATCGAGCAGGCGCAGTCCGCCACCCGCGACTTCCTGAGCAGCTCCGAGGACCTGGACGCGCGGCCGGGCTTCGTGGACACGGCGGGGCCGGATCCCGCGGGCCCTGGATCCTCGTCCGCCCCAACCAACGAAGACTCCCTCGCCTCGGGATCGGCCGAGGACTTCTGGGACAGCTTCGGCACGCCCGGGGGCGCCTCGGATCGGGACGCAGCCTTCGGTTCCCCCGGCGGCACGACGGAGCCCAACGCCGACGGGGTGGGCGGCCAGTCCCTGGAGGTCGCCCTCGATCGTCCCGCGCGGACAGGGTCGCCCCGCGCCGCCACCCCCTCGGTCGCCGACGCCCTGCGCCCCTCGGACACAGGTGAGCTCAGCGTCGCGGACCGCAGCCTGGGCGGCGACGGTGCGGACACCGAGCTCCGCACCGCCCGGGTGCGGCCGATCCGCGAGATCCCGCCGGCCCTGTCCACCGGGTTCCGAAGACTCGGCAAGCTCC
This sequence comes from uncultured Pseudomonadota bacterium, assembly GCA_937891735.1. GTDB lineage: Bacteria > Myxococcota_A > UBA796 > UBA9615 > UBA9615 > JAGSHC01. The sequence goes on from CALAGR010000482.1 coordinate 11,598, forward strand.
TGATCGGGCTGCTCGTGCTGCTCCTCCTGGGGCTCGTGAGCATCTGGCTCCAGGTGGTCCCCCAGCTGCCCGCCGCGCTGACCGACCCCATCGAGACCGCCGTGGCCCCCATCGCCGCTCCCCTGCCCGCCGGGCTGCGGGACTGGGCCGCCAACGGCTGGAACACGCGCTCCAGTGGACAGCGCGTCGGCCGATTCTGGAACGGCTTCGTGGACGTGCTGCCCGCGGAGCTGCAGACCCAGCTTCGTCCACCGCCGGCCGCCGAGGCCCGCTTCGACTGGCCCGGGACCCCCTTTGGGGAGGGGCTGCTCGACACCGTGTCCCCGGCGCTGTCCCCGGCCCCGGGGCTCCCCGAAGGCAGCGGACGCCTCGGGCTGGCCTTCGCGTATCAGGGCAGCGCCCGCCCCCTCGGCGGCCCGCTCGCCTGGTCTGCGGAGCCGGTGCCGGATCCGCGGGGGCCCGAGTTCGCCGAGGACATCGCGCGAATCGAGGGTCCCCAGGGCGTGAGCACCGCCCCGGATCGAACCACCATCACGGGACAAGGGCACGAGCCGTTCCTCCTGCCGTCAGGCTTCTGGGACGTGAGCTTCACCTACTCCGAGTCGGACGCGGCGGGCGGATGGACCGGCGCTGTGCGCGGCGTGCGCGTGTCTCCGGGCTACGCGACGGTGCTCGCAGGCGGGGTGCAGGTCCCCGCGGGCCGCTTGACGCCCCGGGTGCTCCTCGATGGCCAGGAGCAGGTCGAGCACCTCACGGCCACCCTGTACAGCGAAGCGAGCGCGCTCCTGGTGCGCCACGCCGAGGCCGCCGCCCACGACGCCGCG
>CALAGR010000483.1 GCA_937891735.1 uncultured Pseudomonadota bacterium
GGGGGGGGGGGGGGGGGGGGGGGGGGGGGGGGGGGGGGCGTGGGGGGGGGGGGGGGGGCGTCCGGCGACGGTCGATAGTGGGAGGGCCCGCGTCGGGATGGAGGCCAGCGACTTCTACCAGTGGGTACTGAGCCAGTCGCCTCGTATGTGCTTCGTGTTCCTCAGGCCGGAGCTTTGCTTGCAGCTTCCTTCCCACCTCACCTCGCGGTGACGCGGTTGCTGTTCAGCTAGAGGTTCCCACCATGAGTGCGGTTCCTTGCGCTGCCTATGGCGGCACCTGCCCCTGAGCACGCCAGTCTATTTCCGTCACCGGCGTCGGAAGCGGCTTCCCACCAGAGTTGACCCAGTGGGTTTGGAAGGAGTCGAAGTTCAACGAGGGAAAGACGGGATAGAAGTACGTCACCGACCACTGGGGATGCTCGAGGTCGGTCATTGGGCTCTGTCGGCGCGGGCGAGCGAGGAACGGTGAGCGAACAAGGAACAGGGGGCGGAGAAATGGAGTTTCTCCGCCCCCTGCCACAGGATGTGCCCTCAGAACGTTGCTACCCGCCTGGTGGTCCAGTGGGCAGATCGAGCCTTACGGGCACGCGGTGAACGTGTCACAGCCGAGCGACGCATTGGTATCCGGGCCACAACCATCCGTGACGTTCGGAGACGGGAGCGGCACGGCCGGCGATCCGAATAGCGAACCGAGCAACGAGATCGCATCCGCGATGTTGATGCCTGCGTCGTTGTTGGTGTCGGCCGCATCGAGACAGACGAGAACGTTCGGCGGGTTCGTACCCGGGAATAGATTCCCGAGCAGGTAGATCGCGTCGGCAATGTTCACGGCGCCATCATCGTTCGTGTCGCCACGGAAGAGTTGACCTGTCGGAGGAAGAGTCGCGTCAAGGACGCCGAGGTAGGCCTGCGCGAGCAGGTCGCGATCGGCGGGATCGATCGAGAAACCACCAAACTCGAAGGAGCTCACGATCATACGGCTCCCGCCGGTGTGCTCGGTCGCGATGCCTGTGATGTAGTCGGCCTCGATCAGAACAGGGTCATCGTCGTTGTTGCGCCAGATGGGTTCGGCGGAGGTGACGCTGATATCGGCGGCGGCAACCTCGAGCTGGTCGGTCCAGTCGCTGCCTCCTGTGTCCTGAGTGTAGGCGGCTGCCGAGAACGAGCTGAGATCGAGCCCGATGCCGGTCGCGTTCTGACCATCCATCGCGGTGAACGAGTCGTTGCCGTCCGCGGCGATGTCGACGCCGTCGAAGTCATCGAATGGGCTCGCCACAGGCACGAAGCCCCAATGGTCGCCGCTCTCGAAGTAGATGTTTCCTGCGCCCGATGTGAGGTAGTTGGTGAGCATGCTCAGCTCGCCGAAAGTGAGCCGGTAGTCGGCACCGAACGAGCCCCCCATCACCCACACGACTGAGTACGAGGACAGATCCAAGCAGGGGTAGAGGTCGAAGTCGGGAACTGCGAAGAGGGCCGGCGTCCGGCCGGCGTTCGAGAGCGCGAGGGACAGCGCGAGGCCGGAGTCGATCGTGCCCGTGCCGCCGAGGGTCTCGAGGTTGAGGATGAGGTCGGTTCCTGCAGCGGGAGGAGAAGCGACCGTCACGGAACAGGTGTCTTCGATCGGAATCCCCGTGACCGAGCAGATTCCCGTCACGGTATACACATTGGCGCCCGCCGCCGGGTTGAAGTACTCGACGTTGTCGGTTCCGGCCGCGACGCTCGTGACCAAAATTCCGTTCTCGAGGATGTCGTAGCCCGTACTCGCGAGCGGGTTGTTGAACCAAGTGAGGAAGACGGAGTCGGCGACGCAGTCGTACGTGCAGGTGACCGCACCGAGATCGCCGCAAGGATCACAGGAGACCTCGAAGGTTCCGACACCGAGGTTGCCGTTCCAACCGCCGACCTGGATCAGGTATTCCTGGCCGGAAGTGACCTGCAGGAACACTTCAGACTGCAGACCGCCACAGCCGAGATCGCTGCAGCCGAGCTCCGTGCCGAGCGCCGGCGCGCAACTGGTGCCGAGGTAAACCGCGAGGACGGTATCGTAGACACTGCCACAGGTGCGGAAGTACGCTTCGCCATCGCAATCGGCGGTCCAGGTGTACCAAATGTCGTTGCTGGTCGTGACTCCACAACTCGGAGCAGGGCCGTCGACGGTGGCGAGGGTGGTGTCGTAGGGGGTCGGCACGTTCGAGAGGATCACCTCGGCGTTACCGCAGTTGTCGTTCGGAACGACGGTCCCAACGCCGACCGAGCAGCAGACTTCGAGCGAACTGAAACCGCCGCCGTCATCGCCGACAATGCAGACGTCGAGCTGACCAGAAGCGCCGGCCGCGTTGTAGCTGGTCGAGACCGCGGTTCCGGGGAGTACGATCGTGTCGGTCGCCGCGCCGGAAATCTGGACGGTGATGTTTCCCGTGTAACCGCCGGCCTGGCTCGCGGGCAGGTCCCACGTGATGTTCACCTGATCGGCGATCCCCGCATCGAGGGCGCAGACCGGGTTCTCGAGAGAGTCGAGCAGGACCGTCGCGGTGATCTCGCCAGCTCCGATGGCGCCTTGCCAGCCCATCACCTGGACCAGGTACGTGGCCCCCGCGGTGACCGGGACGAACACCTCCGAGAGCACTCCACCGCAACCGAGGTCGCCGCAACCGATCTCGTTGAGCGGATCCGCGGGGCAGGTCGGGCCGGCGGCGTAGACGGCAACGACGGAGTCGTAGCTGGTCGTGCCACAGGTGTTGAAGTAGCCGATGCCGTTGATCGGCGCGGTGTAGGTGTACCAGACGTCGTTGCTCGGTCCCGACGCACAGGCCGGCACGGGACCATCGAGGGTCGCAGTGACGGTGGTGTAGGACTCGGCGACTCCAGTGGTCAGGGCGATGGCATCGACACAGTCGTTGTTCGGGGCCGCGCCGCTGACGCAACTTGCATTCAAAGTGCCGGTCCCGGTTGCTCCGCCCCAGCCTCCCACCTTGAGGAGGTAGGACGCTCCAGCGACGCAGGGGAAGCTGATCTCGGACTGGACGCCGCCGCAGCCCAAGTCGCTGCAGGCGATCTCATCCGCGACGGTGGGGGTACACGCGGTTCCGGCGGCGAAGGCGATCAGCATCGTATCGA
>CALAGR010000484.1 GCA_937891735.1 uncultured Pseudomonadota bacterium
GGCGTGATCCAGGGCGGCGCGGAGCGGCTGCTGCGGGTGGTGGTGACCCAGGCGATGGCGGACGGCGACGACGGCTTCACCCTGCCGGCGACGGACCGGGTGGACCTCGTATCGACAGCGCTCGACGTGGGAGCGAGCTCCTTTTCGGCCCCCGGCACGCTGCGGGACGCCCTGGCCGAGCACCTGCTGGCGGCGCACGCGACGGTGGGGGTGAGCGCGGCGGACACGCCAGCGGCGGGCGACGAGCGCGTGCAGGACCTCGAGCAGCGCGCCGACACGATCGACACGAGCCCCTGACGGGACGGCGCGGCAGCGGGCCTGCCGGAGTGAAGAACCATGGACGAGCTGATCCAGCCCGAGCGCAGTCCCCAGAACCCCGACTGGCGCCTGCCGATCCGGGGCTTCTCCTTCTGGCACGTGGACTGGCGCTGTGTCGTCTCCTTCGACGGCCCCGAGGACCGCTGGTGGACCCTGCACGGCGGACCTGAGGGGACGCTGCCGCCCGGCCTCTGCGACGAGGTGCGCGGCTCCCTGGAGCAGATCGCCGCTGGGCCGCTCTGGGCCCAGATCGACCAGGCGTCGCCAGGCGGAGACACCCTGACCGTCTATCTCGGCGCCGAGGAGATCGTGTGGGGAGCCAACCGGGGCTACTTCCTCGACGCGCCGATCGTGCGCTCGCGGGCCGCGGTGGCGAGGCTGGTCTGCATGTTCACGACGGTCACCTGACCCGATGGGTCGCCTCGGTGGTCCCGAACATCGCTCGCTTCGGCGCCGTCGAAGGGACTCTTTGTTGGACACACCGCCTGTCCGAACAGGTCCGAGGGGGGCCGGGCAATCCTTCGGACCCATCTACGGTGACCGTCATGCGGTCGAAGACCACCAAACTGGTCGCCAGCGATGTCGCCGCGTCCACGCTGCATCCCGGCGGGACGGTCCGCTGTTGGAGCCAACCCACGGAGCCGTCGTTCACCTTCGTCGACCCCTGCCCCTGGACCGACGTCGCTGTGCCGTCTGGAAACGTGGGCGTGGTCGGGCCTCATGGCTCGGTGCACATGCGGGAGAAGGATGGGTTCGCTCCCTGGCATGGCCCTGGTTCAGCGATGGAGGACTCGCTGCCCGGACCCTGGACGGGGATCGCGCTCTACGCCCGATTTGCCTTCTGTCTTCGGAGGGGCTTCCTACCTGCCTTGGGGGAGGGGTCCTCAATCAGCCGCCTCCCGAGGTCGAGTTCGTCCAACTCCACGCATCGCCGACCGGGAGCTTCGGGGGAGGGGGCAGATTCGGATGTGTACGCGGGGCCCCGGACCCCTGCGGCGATGGCCTCGACCAGAGCTGCGACGCCGTCGACGGTCAGGTCGGCGAGTCGTGCGACGACCCCGGATCGGAGTGGATCGGCGTCGGCGAGGAAGCCGACTGGGTGGACCTCGCAGTCGGGCAGAGCTTCGCCTGCGGTCTCCGCTCCGATGGGAGCCTGGCCTGCTGGGGGAACCCGATCGCTCCTGTCGAGTCGTTCGTTGCGGGACCGTTCGCCTCACTGAGCGCGGCGCCCTGGGCTCTCTGCGCGCTCGACGAAGCGGGCACAGCCACGTGTCAGGGAGGGCTCCACCGGGCGCTGACAGAGGACTCGCCCGACCTGGCCTTCGCGCAGCTGTCGGTCGGGGACCGCATCGGCTGTGGTCTGTCGCGCGCGGGGGAGGCTCGGTGCTGGGGTGATCCACAGGCAGAGGTGGAGGCGGTGCCCGCCGGGGACTGGGTGGAGACCCAGGCCGGCGACAGCCACGCCTGCGGGCTCGACGCCGCGGGCCCATCGCCTGTTGGGGCAACCCGGACCCCGGACCCTGGACCCGGGCCGACGGGCACGGAGGACACGTGTGTGCGACAGGTCCTGGTGGTGAGGTGCGGTGCTGGGGCGCGAACGGCCGGCGGCGGGCTTCGCCACCCCAGGGACGCTTCACCCTCGTGCGCACCTCGCGGGAGCTCAGCTGTGGACTCCTCGAAGACGGCCTGGTCGCCTGCTGGGGCGCCAACACGATGGGGCAGGCCGAGCCGCTCTGATCGGAGAGCCCACGAGCCCCTGGGGGCCTTGGGAGCGACCTCGGGAGGTCAGCTGACCGGTGTGCCGGACATCGGTGCGGATCGTCCGCGCGATCTGGCCGTCCCGCTCAGGCCGTAGGGGGACAGCGCCTCAGGGCCACGCATGGAGCACACTCAGGGGACCAGCTTCCCCGGAGTCCTCGTGTGGACGCAGCCCTTCTGTCCCCCGCCCGGGTCCACGGTGAGCGGCAGTTTCCTGTGGCAGGTGATCGCGGAGCCCCATGGGGACTGGGGGGTGACCCAGGATGATCTGCTGATCCTCCGGGTCGAATACGACGACGCCTCGGTGGAGCTCCTGTCCGCGGTGGACTGGACCGCGGTGGCGGCCGCCCCCTCGGGCTCCGCTCGTCAGTCGGCGGCCATGAACAGCACCGCCGTCCACCCGACCGCGCCGGCGAAGAGCAGCGCGCCCTCGGCCCGGCTGATCCGGAAGCCCGTACGCATCAGCGGGAGCAGCACCAACGCGGTCGCGAGCATGACCCAGAGGTCCAACGCGATGGTCCCAGCATGGATCGGGATCGGCTGGATCAACGTGGTCACCCCGAGGATCCCCAGGATATTGAAGATGTTCGAGCCAATCACGTTGCCGACGGCGATCCCCGACTCTCCCCGGCGGGCCGCGACGACGCTGGTGACGAGCTCGGGGAGGCTCGTCCCCACGGCGACGAGGGTCAACCCGATGACCCGCTCGGAGACGCCCGCGTTGACGGCCATCGCGCTCGCGCCGGAGACGAGCAGGTCGGCCCCGACCGCGAGCAGCACGGCACCTCCGATCACCCGAAGGAGGATGCCCGCCCAGGTCGCCGGTGCGCCCGTCGCCTGACCCGCCGCGACAGCTTCGAGGCCCGCCCGCTCCTCGGGCCCCGCGTCTCGCCTGGCCATCCGGACGGTCCAGGCGACGAAGGCGACCAGTCCAGCGAGGAAGTACGCGCCTTCGAGGCGGTCGAGGACTCCATCCCGCGCGAGGAGCAGCGCGGTCCAGGACGCCAGGGCCATCACCGGCCACTCGAGCCGGACGGTCGACCAGGTGGTCGTCAGGGGCCGCACGAGCGCCGATGCGCCCAGAATGAGCAGGACGTTGTAGATGTTCGAGCCGACGACGTTGCCCATGGCGAGGTCGGCCGCTCCGCTCAGGGCGGCATCGACGGACACGACGAGCTCTGGAAGAGATGTGCCGGCCGCGACAACGGTCAGCCCGATCACCGCGGGACTGAGGCGGGCCCGTCCCGCCATGGACGTCGCGCCTCGAACGAGGACCTCCCCACCGATGACGAGCGCCACGAGACCGAGGACGGACTGGAGGACTTCGAGCAGCACTGGGGGGCTCCTTCCTGTTGGAGGGGCGGTGGCCGTGGGCCGCGCAGGTCAGCCCAGCTCGATCGCCCTGGGGGCATGGACGAACAGGACGTCCCGCAAGGTCGGGTGGTTGAGGAAGAGGTCGTCGGCGCGCGTCGTGAGCCCCTCCGTGTCGAACCCGATGATCACGAGGTCCGCGTCCTCGCTGTACTCGGCGACGACGTGGCGGAACCGCTGGACGTCGTTGACCGCCATGATGGTGATGTTCTTCTGCGAGATGGGGATCCGCCCCTCCGCGATCAACGAGTGCAGCCGAGCCCGCTCGTGGTCGACGTCCGACTCCGGCAACGCTGCATACACGCTGATCTCGGCGTCGGCCCAGTCCTTGTGTCCGACCAGGATGTAGCCGAGCAGGATCATCAGGTTCGCGTTGTGTTCGTCGTTCCAGGTCAGCCAGATGTGGATGCGGCGCCGGTCGCCGAAGTAGCACTGGCCGTGTCGGAGGACCAGGAGCGAGCGG
>CALAGR010000485.1 GCA_937891735.1 uncultured Pseudomonadota bacterium
CCGGCGGGAGCGCGGCGGTCGCGAAGCCGCCACGGCCACCAGACCCGAGGCTCGCAGCGACGGCGCCCGCCAGGGCCCGCCCGTCCGCCTCGGATGGCTCCGCCGACGGCGCAGCGCCGCAGCGCCGGGTCTCGAACTCGGCCAACACCTGCATCGGCGTGCCCACGAGGGTCGAAGGACGCGCAGCAGGATCCTTGGAGGCCCGCTCCACTACGTGTTCAGCAGCAGCCATGGCTCAGACCCGGTGGCGGTCGAGGGCGCGGCGGAGCGCCGCGATCTTCTCGGACCTCGGAGTGGCCATCCCCTCGACCGTGAAGTGGTCGTAGCGAACGGCGTTCCGGTTTCTGTAGAACAACCCAACGGGGTACGCGTCGGTCGTGCCCGCAAGATCCCGTGCCTCGGTCATGTTCGCGGGGTCGTGCGCGATTCGGTTCGGGAACATCTTCAGGAGCCCGTCGGGCAGGGAGATCCCGTCCTCGTGCTCCATCATCAGGACCCTGTTGGGATCCTTGCGGCCCAGCTCGAACACGTCCTCGGTGTAGTGGGGGCAGCGCTGCAGGATCCGCACGAAGGACAGACCCTCGTGATGGTGCGCAGCCTTCAGCGTCGCGGACAGGTGCGCCGGGTTCCAGTCGATGGTCTGGGCCACGAAGCTCACGTTCGTGAAGCCCAGGGTGGCCTGGATCGGATCGAGCGGCGGCAGCCACGCACCGCGAGGGTGGGTGTTGGTCTGCTGGCCCTGCGACGACGTGGGCGAGGTCTGGTTCTTCGTGAGCCCGTAGACGTTGTTGTCGAACAACATCACCGTCATCTTCATGTTGTAGCGGATGCCGTGGATCCAGTGGCCGGCGCCGATCGAGCAGCAGTCACCGTCCCCGGTCACCACGAACATGTGCAGGTCCGGGCGGCGCGAGCGCACCCCCTCGGCCACCGGCAGCGCCCGACCGTGCAGTCCGTGAAAGCCGTAGGTCTTCATGTAGTGGGGGAACCGGCTGCTGCAGCCGATCCCGGCCACGACGACCGTCTTTTCGGGGGGGAGCTGCTCGTCCCGGCAGAGCTTCTGGATCGCGGTGAGCACCGCATGATCCCCACAGCCCGGACACCAACGGGCCACGCCGCCCTCGTAGTCGGACAGGGTGAAGGAGCACGAGGCCGGCGTGACCTCTTCCCAATCGGTCTTCAGTCCGTACATCAGTTGCTCCCTTCGAGGCGCGCGAGCAGCGCGTCTTCCACCATCCCGGGGGGGAGGGGCTGGCCCGGAACACGCGACCAGCAGTCGATGTCCACGAGCGTCTGCTCGCGCAGCACCATGGCGAGCTGCGAGCGACGGCGACTCTCGGGTCCGATGATCGGATCGTCGAAGTCGTCGCTGTAGTTGATCTCGACGGTCATCACCCGCTTGAAGCGCGCGAAGATCTCCTTGAGTCCCGGCTCCATCGGCGACAGGAAGCGCAGGTGCACCGAGGCCACCACGTGTCCGCGTGCGCGCACCCGCTCGCACGCCTCTTCGATGGCGCCCTTCGTGGAGCCCCAGCCGACCACCAGCATCTCGCCGGTCTGCGGCCCGATGACCTGCGGCGGCTTCAGGGAATCCTGCAGGGTCTTGAGCTTGAGGCTGCGCATGTGGCAGGAGTGCTGGTTCATGGCCGACTCGTAGGCGACCTTGCTGCGCTCGTTGTGGGCGAGGCCGGTGAGCACGTACTGCCCCCCCGGCTGCCCTGGGATCGGGCGCGGGGACAGGCCGGTCTTCGCGTCCCAGTCGTAGGCGGGACGATCACCGGTCCAGCGGGACTGATCCACCGGCGGCGACAGCCACTCCTCCTGGGGCTCGGGGTACGGGAACGGGGACTGACCGGTCGCCAGGTTGGCGTCGGTGAGCACGATGACCGGGCTGCGGAAGGCCTCCGCGAGCTTGCGGGCGGTGATCATGAAGTGAAAACACTCCTCGATGTCCGCCGGGGCGATCACGATCTTCGGGGCATCGCCGGGATGACCCACCAGCGCATGCAGCAGATCGCCCTGCTCCACCTTGGTCGGCAGGCCCGTGCTGGGACCGCCCCGCTGCACGTCCACCACCACCAGGGGCACCTCGGACATCACCGCGAGCCCGATCATCTCGGTCTTCAGGGCCATGCCCGGCCCCGAGGTGATGGTGACCGCGGTCTTGCCCGCGTAGCTCGCGCCGATGGCGAAGCCCACCGCGGCGATCTCGTCCTCGGCCTGGTGCACGAACCCACCAGCGGTGTGGAACAGGGCCGCGAGGTCGTGGGACGCCGAGGTGGCCGGGGTGATGGGGTACATGCTGCACAGCTCGATGCCGGCGGCGATGCAGCCCATGGCCACGGCCCGGTTGCCGTTCATCACCACCGCCGCCTCGGTGCGCGGCACGAAGTCCATCGCGAATCGCCTTTGCAGGTTCACCTGGGCCCAGTTGAAGCCGGCGGTGAGCTGCCCGCAGGCCGAATCGATGACCTTCTGGCCCTTGCGCTTGCGCTGGAACAGCGTCGCGATCTGCGCGAAGAACGGCTCCAGGGGCAGCGAGTACAGGGACGCGAGCATGCCCACGACCCACATGTTCTTGCCGCGCCGGGGGTTGCTGGTGACCTTGAGGGTCTCCAGCTCGATGGGCGTCTCGTGCACATCGAAGCCGCGCTCGCGGAAGTCGGCGATGGCGTCGGTGTAGAGCTTGCGGATCTCGGGATCCCGGTCCTCGGCCCACTTCCCGTCGATCAGGAGCATCGTGCCCGGGCGGAACGCGTCCTGGTCGATGCGGCCGTAGAGCACCTGCTCGTTGAACGCGACGACCACGTCGGCGGCGTCGCCCATGTTGGTCACGGGGCTCGTGGCGAACCGGATCCGGTTTCCACTGCCGCCCTCGCGGGACCGGTGCGGGGGCTCGATCTCCGCGGGGATGATCTCGACCGTCCAGACGCCGGCGCCGGCGCCGGCCAGCACGCTCGCGAACAGCTGGCCAGCGGTCTGGGCGCCCTCGCCCGAGTCGCTCACGATCTCGACGATGTGCTCCGACAGCGGGGTGGTGAGGGGAACCCGCACGCTGGGCGGCGGAGCGGCTTCGGGGGAGACGTCGGTCGACACTGCGGTCATGGGGGGACCCCTCGGATCGGCGGCCTCGTGCCGTCGATCAAGCCGCGGGTCCCGTGGGGGCTCCGGGCAACACGCGGGTCCCTGTGCAAGGCGTGTGCCGCGGCCCTCTCTCGTGCGATTTGACCCGGCTGCGGGCGTCGGTCCCCATCGACTCCGGCGTGGCTGTGCGTTTCCCCACAGTGTGCGCGGCGGACCCGGTGTGAGAACACACACGCGAGCGCGGTGCTACTCCGAGGGGGACTGCAGGGCCCGGGCCTTCTTCGCGCGTCGCACGGCGTCGATCTCCCGGCTGACGGCGATGCCCCGGTCCCGAAGGGAGAACCACACCAGCCGCTTGCGGTCCATGACGAAGAAGCGCTTTGCGTACCGCCGCAGGGCCCGGGCGTTCAGCGAGATCCCGAGCCCCGGGGCGTTCGGAACCGTCACGGTGCCGCGGTCGTGGTGGAACGGCTGCTCGAGGAGCCCGTCGCGCCCCTGCACCGTCCATCCCGGCGGATCCAGCGGGAACTCCAGCTCCTTTTCGTCCGCGAACCCCGCCGCCGCCATCAGCTGCAGGTTCACCGCGAAGCCGATCCCGTTGGTCCAGGTGTGGGGCGTGTAGAGCAGTCCGTGCTGGCGGCACAGGCGGGCCACCTCGATGGTCTGGGCGATGCCCCCGGTGAAGATCGCGTCGGGCTGGAACACGTCGTAGCAGCCGCGCTCGATCATCATGCGCAGCTCCGGGAGCCCACCCGTGTGCAGCTCGCCGCCGGCGATGGGGACCTTGCTGTAGGCACGCAGGGCGACCTGGTCGTCGTACGCGTCCATCGGCAGGGGTTCCTCGATCCAGCTCACCCCCACCTCGGCGCAGGCGTCCGCGAAGCGCTTCGCCCGGGCCAGATCCCACAGGGGCGCGTCGCCGATGGCGGTGACCCTCCACGCCTGGTTGGCGTCCACGCCGACCTTCATGCGGCCGTCCAGGGCGCGACAGGTCTCCTGGACCTGGGCGATGTCCACGGCTTCGTCGAAGTCGTGCACGCGCAGCTTGATGGAGCGGAACCCTTCTGCGTAGCGCGCCTCCGCCTCGGCGATGCGCTCCCGGGGACCCCGGACCTCCCCCGTGGACGCGTACACCTTCACGCTGCGGGGGGCGCCGCCCAGCAGCTCGCACACGGGCTTGCCCGCGAGCTTGCCCTTGATGTCCCAGCAGGCCGGCTCGATCCACCAGTTGCGCCAGCCCAGGTACCCCACCTCCCGCAGGCGCTGCTGGATCAGGTCGATGTCGGTGGGGTCTTCGCCCAGCAGGTATGGACCCAGCAGGCTGCCCAGGCCCGACCGCTCGGTGGACATGGCCGGACCCGCCGAGATCCCCTCCACCCCGTCGTCGGTGAACAGCCGGATCAAGGTGAAGCGGTTCTCGGTCTGGGGAAACCCCGGGATCCAGGACGGATGGAAGGGCGCCGCCAGCGGGATCCTGACGTGATGAAGCTCGATGCGGCTGATCGCGGTCACGGCACCCCCAGGGCTCCGCGCAGCCTATCAGCGTGCCGCGGCGCGGGCCCGTCGTCGCCGCGGGCTGGCGTCACCGCGGCCTCTTCCATAGAATCTGGCGTCTTTGCGGGTGACCCTGGTCCTCCGACAAGCTCACAGCGCACGGAGATCGCGGATGCGTCGACCGCCCATCAACCACCTGCTCGCCTCCGCGCTCGTCGGCGCCGCCCTGGCCGCGGGCTCCTGCAGCAATCCGTACGACCTGCTGGTCCATGATCGATTCGAGCAGTCCGGGTTCAACAGCGACGTGGACATCCTGTGGGTGGTGGACAACTCCAACTCGATGTCCGACGAGCAGACGGGCCTCGCCGCCAACTTCGGCGCCTTCATCAGCCAGTTCGCCAACGTCGGCAACGAGCAGGGCCAGACCCTGGACTACGAGACCATCACGGACGCCACCATCGCCTGGGCCGAGTTCATCCAGAACCAGGACCGGTTCCTGAACTACAACATGGGCGTGGTGACCACCGACTCCGCCGGCACCGCCAACGGCACCCTGGGCAACATCCGGTCCCTGGCCGCGGTGGGCTCCGGCGGCACCTGCGACACGCCGCGGATCCTGCGGCCCCAGGACGACAACGTGAGCGGCGACTTCGTGGACCTCGTCAACGTGGGCATCGACGGCTCCGGCGACGAGAGCGGGATCTTCAACGCCGCCCTGGCCCTGTGCAAGGGCATGGACGGCGACTTCTGGGCCAACCTGGACTCCCTGCCGGACAACGATCCCGTCAAGGTGCTGTGCGACCGGGTGCCCCCCCAGGAGCGCGCCACGGGCGATGGGCTGCCCTGCAACGCGGACGCCCAGGGCCCCTTCTTCCGGGACGGCGCGGCCACGGTGGTCGTCATCGTGTCCGACGAGGGCGACGCGGCGGTCACGGGCTCCTTCACGGGGCTGCCCCCGGAGCTGTGGCTGCAGGGCTGCGTGGACGACCACGCCGGTGATCCGGGCTTCGGCGAGTGCTCCTGCAAGACCCAGTGGTACCTCGACTTCTTCGACGGCATGGGTCGCCCGGTGGTGTTCGCGACGATCTCGCCCAGCTACCAGCTCAAGGGCGAGCCGATGGCCTGGTGCGACGGCGGCACCATCGACGTGCCCGGCCCCTGCAACGAGTTCGGCAGCTCCACCTGCTCGCTGGACATGTACCAGCAGGCGGCGTGCGAGAGCCTCGGCCTGTACGTGCCCATCTCCGAGAACGTCGGCGGCGTCACCCAGGACGACCCGCCCGACTGCCGGGACGTGAACTTCCAGGACGCGCTGACCAACATCGGCGCGCTCATCAGCGGACTCAGCCAGGGCTGGCGTCTGTCGATGTCGCCGGATCTCGAGTCGATCGCGGTGTTCGTGGACGACGTGGAGGTGCCGCGCCAGAGCGACAGCCCCTCGGGCGGATGGCGCTACGTTCCCACCAACAACGCCATCGCCTTCGCGGGCGAGGCGGTCCCCGGCTTCAACGCGATCGTGGACATCTACTACCTGCCGGCGTTCGACCGGGGCGTCCATGCTGGCCGCGACCTCCCGTTCTAGCCACCACCGTTTCACAGCGCACCGCACATCACGGGCTGCCCGGCCCGAGAACCCAGGGACTCGACCCATGAAGCAGCTCGCGTGGATCCTCAGCGTCGCCGTGTGCGCCGCCCTCCTCGTGCCCGCAAACGCGGACGCGGCGAAGCGGAAGACAACGAAGACGACGGACGACACCAAGGAGGTCAAGGTCGAAGAGGTCGGGGTCCTCGCAAACGAGGACATCCGGGTCGTACAGAAGATGCTGTACACCAAGAAGGGCCACCACGAGGTGGGCTTCCTGCTCTCGACCCAGCCCTGGGACGCCTACACCGGCGGGGTCATGCTCGGCCTCAACGCCACGCTCAACCCGTCGGAGAACGTCGGCGTCGAGTTCATGCTGCAGGGCGGCTACGGCTTCGCCAACGGGCACTACCGGGACGTGAGCTTCCTGGGCACGAACATCCGGGGGGAGCTGACGGGCCTCGCCGCCGACGCACGCAGGCAGCTCGCGGGGGGCAGCATGAACCTCGTGTGGTCGCCCATCTACGCGAAGCTCGCCTGGGGCACGAAGGCGGTGGTGCACTTCGACGTGTACGGCACCCTCGGCATCCACGGGTACCTGACCCAGCAGCTGGACGTGGACGCCAAGCTCGGCGGCCTCGTGGGCCCCAGCCTCGGCATCGGCACGAAGTTCTTCCTCAGCCGCAAGGTCGCCCTCAAGGTGGATCTGCGGGACCACATCTCGATGGAGGTGCGGCGCTACACCGGCAAGTTCACCGTGCGGAACAACTTCCAGTTCGGCATCGGGCTCGCGTTCTACACAGGCCTCAAGAAGTAGGGGCCAACGATGAACGCATCCAGAACCGGCCTCCTCGCCCTGCTCGCGCTGCTCCTGGTGGCGCCGGGCAACGCCTTCGCACAGCGCGGCGGCAGGGACGAGGCTGCGCCGCCCGAAGAAGGTGAAGCCACCGAGGAGGCCGGGCCACCGGAGACCCCGCGCGTCTTCACCCGGGCCCTGTCGCAGTTCGAGAAGAAGCAGTGGCCGCTGGCGTCCATCGGCTTCTACTCCACCCTCACGAAGGAGGATCCGTACTTCCACGCGGACGCGCGCTTCATGCTCGCCGTCTGTCTGGAGAACATGGACCTGCCCTACTCCGCGCTGGAGGCCTACAACCGCTACTTCGAGACCGCTGACCCGTCCCACAAGGACGTGGCCAGCGCCCTGGAGTCGGCGGTGAACCTGGCGCGGCGCCTGGACGCGGGCTTCATCATCGCCCCCGGCCTGTCCCGCCTGGACACGAGCACCATCAGCGAGGGGCTGCGGGGCCCCGCCATGTACTGGGTCGGCCAGTTCCACATGGGCAACTTCGACTTCACGGCTTCCAACGCGTACCTGTCGCTCGTCCCCAAGGACACGACCTACTACGCCCGGGCGCGCATGCTCGAGGGGCTCATCCTCGCGCACCCGGCGAACCCGAACCGCAACCCCGGCCTCGCCATCGCGCCGCTGTCGGCGGCCTTGCAGGCTGCGGACGAGCGGGCCGTGAACAACACCGAGTGGGAGGTCATCAACCTCAACCTCGCCCGCACCTACTACGCCCTGGGCAACTTCGAGCGCGCGATCGAGCACTTCGAGCGCACCCCGCGCGGCTCGCCGCTGTGGCACGAGTCGCTGTACGAGGCCTCCTGGAGCTACTTCCGGCTGGGGCGCCTGTCCGGCGCGCTGTCGCACCTGCAGACGGTGGACTCGCCGTTCTACGACGGCACCTACCACCCCGACGCGACCCTGCTCCGCATCCTTCTGTACTACTACCTGTGCAAGTACATCGATGGGCAGACCATGCTCAACGACTTCACGGACAAGCACCATCCGCTCGCCAAGGAGCTCGAGGCCGCGGTGCAGCAGGCCGGCAAGGATCCCACGGGGCTCTTCAAGGCCCTGTACGCCTGGAAGTCGTCGCGCACCGAGGCCGGCATCAAGCTCCCCGAGCCGGTCAAGCAGCTGTTCGAGACGGACGAGGACCTGGTGCGCGTCGGCGACTACATCGCGGGCATCGACCGCGAGCTCAACGTCACCGAGAGCCTCGCCACGGGCTGGGAGAAGAGCAAGCTGCGCACGGCGCTCGAAGGCGGCCTCAGGGCCCGACGCCAGGAGGCCACGGACGCCAAGGGCGACGCGGTCCTCAAGAAGCTGCGGGGCATGCTGAGCACGCTGCAGGGCCACCTGGGCAACGCCGAGCTGTACAAGGTCGAGATGATCACGGCCGAGAAGAACCTGTACGACGCCGCGTTCCAGGGCCGCCTGCTGGAGAAGATCGCCAACCGTCCCGTGGATCCGGACGTGCCTGACGGCTACCGGTTCTGGGCCTTTCAGGGCGAGTACTGGGCCGACGAGCTCGGTTGGTACGAGGTGAACACGATCAACGAGTGCCTCGAGATCCAGAAATAGGGTGTTGAAGATGGCTGGCCGACGACGCCACCCTCTCTGGCTGCTGCTGTGCGCGCTGCTGGGGGTCGCCCTCGGCGCCGCCCTGCCGAGGGCGGTCCAGGCCCAGGACGAGGTGGATCCGGCGGCTGAGGACGCCCTCTTCACAGGGGTCGCGCTGCTCGAGGCGGGCGACGCGGCAGGCGCCATCGCCAAGTTCGATCAGGCCCTGCGCATCCAGAAGGATCTGCGCCGCGTGCTCTTCTACCGGGCCCGGGCGTGGGTGCGGCTGGGCGACGTGTCCGAAGCCCGCGCCGACGCCGACGCGTACGGCGCCTTCGATCTGTCGGACGGCGAGCGCACCCAGCTGGTCGAGCTCCGCACCGAGATCGACGAGCGCGCAGCCCAGGTGGGCGAGGCCACGGCGCGCCCCGGCACCGACCGGCCCCCCAGGGACGACGAGCGGATCGAGGACGCGGGCCCCGACGGCTTCTCCCTGCTGCGGCAGGCCGAGGAGGCCCTGGCGCGGGGGGAGTGCAAGGACGCAGGAGCCCAGGCGCAGGCTGCGTTGTCGGTGGACAGCACGCTGACCCGGGCCTTCCTCATCAAGGGGCTGGCCCTGGAGTGCGAGGGGGAGCTGGGCCGGGCCGCCGATCTCATCGGCACCTACCAGGAGATGCG
>CALAGR010000486.1 GCA_937891735.1 uncultured Pseudomonadota bacterium
GACGACACCACCACCAGCGACGACGACGACACCACCGGCGACGACGACGACGACGACGACGACGATGACGATGACGACGACGATGACGACGACGACCTGCCCCCCGAGTGCGCGCCGGAGATCCCGTCCAACGCGAGCGTCGAGGACGGCATCGCGACCCTCAGCGGGGGCGGCGAGGTCGTCTGGGCCTGCGACGGCTCCAACGTGACGAGCAACGGGGGCGGCGCGCTCCTGTTCGCCGAGCCGGGCGCCTCGATCACCTCCAACGGCCCCAACGACGTCATCTACCTGCTCTCCAGCTCCTCGCTGACGAGCAACGGCGCCGGCGTGGACGTGCACTACGAGCCGGGGGCCGCGGTCACCACCTACGGCGCCGGCGCCACCGTCATCGAGTGCGCCCAGATCGAGTTCGGCCTGTCCCTCTTCTCGGGCTCCCCCTGCGAGTGAACGTCCGACAAGGGCGGGATCGATGGATCCCTGATCGGGCAGACTGGGCAGCGAGCGCCGCGGGCGGAGGGAGCCATGCAGAGACCACATCCATACCTTCGGTGGGCGCCGGTCGCCCTGCTGGCCACGCTCCTGACCCTCGTCGCCGGCGGAGCAGGGTGCGCGGGCTGCGGCGGACCCGACGACGACGACAGCACCGAGGTGCCTGACATACCCCCAGACGCGCCCCCCGTCGCGGTGACGACGCCTCGGGCGGGCGACATCCTGGCCGGCGTGGTGCGGGTCCGGGCCCTCCCCCTGGAGGACGGCGTGGCGGCGATCGAGGTCCTGCTGGGCGACACCCTCGTCGGCCAGGACATCGATCCCGCCGACGGCCTCTCCCTGCGGTTCCGGGTGGCGGACAGCGCGGCGAACGGCGAGTCCGAGCTGACCGTCCGCGCCCTCGACTCCTCCGGGGCTCCGCTCGGCGCCGTCGGCGTGCCCGTCCGCGTCGTGCAGGACCCAACCGAGTCCGCGTTCCTGGACGCCTCGGGGGGAGCGCTGCGGAGCCCGGCCGGCGTGATCGTGGTGGTCCCCCCGGGGGCGCTGGCGGATCAGGTGGGCATGGAGGTCGTCGATCTCGACATCGCGGCGCTGCCCGCCGACGCGACGGAGGAGGGCGTCGAGCCCTACCTGGCGATCGACCTGCGGCCGACGGATCCCGCCGACGCCGACCTGATCTTCGGTCGGCCCCTGGCCCTGCAGTTCCCCTACGAGGGAGGCGAGCGCGACGCCGGCGACCTGATCGTGGCGGCCGTGGGCGAAGACTTGGACGCAGACGGCGACGCGGACCTGGAGCTCGTGGGACAGGCCGAAGCCGACGGGACGACCGCGTGGACCGGCGATCCGGACGGCCCGGTGATCCTCGCCGTCGCCAACCTCACGCTGCCCGACGAGCCCCTGCACCCGGGCGATCTGCTGCAGATCACCGGGGACGGCTTCCCGAACCTCCCCGGCGACCTGTTGATCCGGGTCAACGGCGAAGACCACACCGACAAGGGCATGGTCCGCGAAGGGGGCACGCGCATCGTCATGATCGTGCCGCCGCGTCTGGACGACGACACCTCGCCGTTGGAGATCGAGCTCATCAACCGCTGGACGGGGGAAGAGGCCTCCGTCGAGCTCGCCGTCGAGCCACGACCCGAGCCCCGGCCCGACGTCGTCGAGGCCGACCGTCGGATCGCCGTGCTCTTCGGCTCCTACACCACCTGGCTCGAGTACCTGCTCTCGACGGACGCCCCCTCCGCGCTCCAGGACCTGGTCGACCGCCTCGGGCGCGATCTGATCGAGGAGTGGCGAGACGAGGTCGCGGAGTTCGCAGGCGAGGTGTTCGCGGACTCCGCGGAGGGCCGGATCGAGCTCGGGCACTACCTGGCGCCGGTCGAGCGCAACATCCAGATCCTCAGCGACGGCGCGGCCCGCGGCGACGACGACGTCTGCTACCGCCTCCGGCTGCTCTACCAGGCGGGCAACATCCTGAGCGCGGGGGCGGACCTCGTCGGCCTGTTTGGCTGGTGGTGGAGCCCGGCGACGATCACGGGGTCGGGGATCGCCAAGTTCATCGCCATCAACGTCATCACCACGGTCGTCGGAGGCATGGTCGACAACCAGTGCGAGCCCCCCGAGGACAGCCGCGGCGGCGGCCCCCGCAAGTTCGAGTGCGACATCCTGGGGCGGATTGGGCTCGGGCGCGGCGGCACGACCGGGCTCGCTCGTCTGGAAGGCAACGTCTACGCGATCTTCGACGAGCAGGTCGACGAGCGTGAGTTTCGCTCGCTGCGCCCGGCCTTCGGGGTCGGGATCAACCCGATCGACACCGACGTGATGCCCTGGGGAGCGGCCAGCGGCCAACGCGGAGCGACGCGACTGCTCGCCGCCGCAGGCCTGGACGACCTCGCGGTCCGGCTACACCCGCCGGGGGGCGAGTCCTTCGTGGTCGGCGCGCTGAAGACTCCCCTCAGCGTCGATGACCTGGGCTACGCCCTGCTCTTCGTGCAGCAAGGGGGGCTGCTCGACGGCGACGTGCCGCTGCTGGAGAACGCCTTCGATCTGGAGCAGGGCGTGGACGCGGGGATCCCCCTGGACCTGCAGGGGCGGAGCATCGCCACCGGCGACCTCGACGGCGACGGCCAGGTCGACCACATCGTGCAGACGTCCGCCATCGACACCTCGTCCGAGGGGGTCTCCCTGCAGTACGTGGCCTGGGGCCGCGCCGGCGGCACCTACGACGCCCTCCCCCTCGGCCCCTTCCCGCTGTCCCAGTGGTCGCGGGTCAACGGCCGCGGCCTCGGCCAGGTGGTCGATCTGGACGGGGACGGCGATCTGGACGTGATGCTGAGCCGACGCCCCGACGTGGCGTCGGCGGTGAACCTGAACGCCCTGCTCAACAACGGGAGCCGCGCCTTTGAGGCGGTCACCCTCGCTGAGCTCGACGAGGCCGGCTGCGAGGCGGCGGGCGCCATCGCGGTCGGCGACTTCGTGCCCGGCGGCGGCCCCGATCTCCTCACGATCGCGGCGAACACCCCCGAGGGCGACGACGGCTCGAGCGTGGAGGGCGCCGTGTGCCTGCTGGCCCACCTGGAGGGCCCCAAGCTCTTCTACGACCAGGAGGCCGACGACGACAACGACCCCCTCACCCTGCCCTACGATGCGCGGATCACGCCGAGGACGGGGCGCGGACTCGGCGGCCATGGAGCCGGCGCCGTCGCGGATCTGGACGCCGACGGCAACCTCGATGCGTTCTTCGACACGCTCGGCTCGGTCTTCTTCGGGGACGGAGCGGGGGGCTTCGACGAGGTCGTGCTCCCCGAGGCGTGCTGGAGTCCGTACCTCGCGGTCGAGAACATGGACCGGCCCGCGCCCCCGCCCGTGCTGCTCGACTACGACCGCGACGGGTGGCTCGACCTCGTGCCGCGGGGCGTGCCCCAGGTTGCCTGGCCCGACGAGCCGCTGCGGGTCTGCGTGCTCTTGAACGACGGCGCCCGGGGCTTCTCGGAGCCCACCGTGGACCCGCTCTTCGACGTCCCGTTCCCCGAGGACGGCCCCTTCGCCCGCGCCACCACGATCGCCGCGGCGGATCTGGACGCCGATGGCCAGGAGGACCTGGTGATCGCCGACGGCGACTTCAACCCCTGGCTCTTCGTCGGGTTCCGACGGGGCGACGTCTGGGTGGAGCCCCCGGCGCTCGCCGGGTTCCAGTTCCTCTCCTGGGTCACGCCGACCGACGTGGAGCCGGACGGGGACGTAGACCTCCTGCTGGCAACCGACTGGTTCGAGCCGGACGTGCTGCTGCGCAACCGCATCGACGGCGGGGGCCTGCTCTCGGTGAACGTCCGGGGCGCGGGGGGCGCCGCGACTGCGCCTGGCGCCTCGATCACCGTGGATCTGGATGGAGGTGCGGACTTCTCCCCGGGACCGGCCCTGGTCACCCGCGCGGCGACCGGCGCCCCCGAGCTCATCGGGCTCGGAGGCGCCACCCAGGTCGACGTGCGGGTGGTGTACCTGGACACCGGCGCCGCGGGCGGCAACGTCGTAGTCCAGACCGGGGTGACCCCGGGCTCAACGCTGACGATCCAGGACCCCCAGTAGGGCGACGGCTACGGGCAGCCGGGGTCGGGCGCGTCGCTGTCGTCGAGATCGACGGTGGCGCAGTTCACGACGGTCAGCGCGGAGCTGTTGCCGGTGAAGTTCGCGCCATCCTCGACGTGGAGCTCACCTCCACCGGAGTTGATCGTCACGTTCGCGCCGGAGAGCACGTAGCCATCGAGCTCGCCGCCGTTCCCGGTGACGGCGCCGCCAGACTCGACGTACATCTCGACGTTGCCCGAGTTCACGGTCAGGTTGCCGCCGCTGCAGACCCAGTAGACGCCTCCGCTCGTGTTGGCGGTGACGATGCCATCGACGACCTCGGCGCCAGCGGGGATGGCCCCCGAGCAGGCTCCGCCGTCGTCGTCATCGTCGGCGCCACCGCCCCCGCCGTCGGTGGGGCACGCGACCAGGACCATGGAGAGGGACAGGAAGATGAGGGCGAGGGCTCGGGACATGGTGACTCCAGTGGGTTCTTGGGGCCGCGGGCCCCGCGGCCCCCAAGATTACCGGGCACCTGCTCAGCGTCAACTACATCCCGACATTGGCGACAACTACACTTCGGCATCGG
>CALAGR010000487.1 GCA_937891735.1 uncultured Pseudomonadota bacterium
GCCGAGCAGGAGCCAGCCGAACGACGTGGCCTCGGTCTGGCCGCTGTCGCACCCGTCGCAGCTGGCGCAGCCGCCGGGCTCGGGGACGCTGTCGTCGTCGTCCCCGGTGTCGTCGTCACCGGTGGCGTCGTCGTCGTCGTCGTCATCGTCGTCATCGTCGTCGTCGTCGTCGCCACACGCCGCGTCGGACCCGTCGCAGTCCTGGTCGATGCCGTCTTCGCAGATGTCCTCGGCGCCCGGGTTGATGTCCGGGTCGCCGTCGAAGTCCCCGTCCGAGCAGTCGCCGCAGGAGTACCAGCCGTCGTTGTCGCCATCGACGCCGACCGTCAGGGAGCGGGTGGCCAGCACGGTCACCAGGCCGTCACTGTTCTTGCCGTGCGCTTCGAGCAGGAAGGTGCCGGTGCCCCGGGCCTCCGCCTGGCCACTCCAGGTGCCGCTCGTCGCGTCCACGTCGCCCGACACGGAGCTCCCGCCGAAGAAGATCTCCACGGACGTCAGCCCCGCGGACACGCCCGACACCGTGAACACGGTCGCGGGAACGCATCCGCCTTCTTCGGGCACCAGGATCTGGATGCTCGCGCCCACGCCGTCGATGAGCGCTCCGCGCCCGTTGTCGGTGGACACGAGGATCTCGTCGTAGCCATCCCCGTCCGTGTCCGCCGCCGCGAGAGAGCGCACGGCGGCGCCGGCCTGCAGCGACCACGCCAGGCTCGGGGCCGCGGGGTCGTCCAGCGTCACGTTCACGGCGTAGATCCAGCCGTCGGATGCGCCGATGATCGCCTCCTCATAGCCGTCGTCGTCCACATCCAGCGTGAGCAGGGACTGGGGGACGGCGGCGCCGGTGGGCACCGTGGTCCACAGAGCCCCGCCCGCGACCCACACCGTGTCCGCCAGGGGCAGACCCGTCTCGCCCGCGATGAGCAGCAGGCCGCCGGCGGCCGTGGTGTAGACGAGGTCCAGCCCGGCGTTGGCGTCGATGTCCGCCAGGGCGAGCACCTGGCCCACGCTGACCTGCACGTCCAGGGGCTGGGGGCCCCAAAGGGTCTGGGGCGTCGCGGTGTTCAAGCCGACGAACACCTCGATCTGGTTGGCGACGGTGGCCGAGATGGTCGAGACCAGATCGATGTCGCCGTCGCCGTCGATGTCGCCGTTGGTCCCGACCAGGTGATAGAAGTTCGTGGGGGTGGACCACAGGATCCCCGCGGACACCGAGAGCAGCTGGATGGCCCCGGAGCCGGGCACCACGATCTCGTCGATGCCGTCGGGGATCAGGTTGCCAGCGCTGTCGGCGATGTCGGTGACGAGCACCGGCGAGGCCGTCGCCGGGGGCACAGTCGGCATGAACGTGTGGTCCAGCGCGCCGGTGTCGCCGTCGAGCACCACCATGTAGGGCACGCCGGGGGCGTTGGCGCTGAAGACCACGTCGTCGGAGCCGACGCCATCGAAGTCGCCGACGCTGAAGTGCAGCGCGGGGCCCACGCCGAAGCCGTCCAGCTGGGCCTGGGTGGAGGAGTCGAAGGTCCACAGCACCTCGAACGCGCCGTCAGCGGCGTTCCAGGTGTGCGCGCGCACCGCGAACGACGAGTCAACCGCGCCCTCGTCGCCGGGGGTGCGGTAGCTGATCGCTTCGGCCGTGCCGTCCCCGTCCAGGTCTGCGGCCAGCGCAAAGTGGGGGAACAGCAGGAGATCCGCGTCGCCCATGGCGGTGGGCTCCAGCTCCGTCTGGAAGATGCCGCTGCCGAACACCGGGGCCGCGCGGGTCTGCCCGTCGAAGCTCGCCGCGGCGAACCGGTCCCAGCCCCGGGAGGGCAGCGGGATCGGCGCGCCGATGGTGGCGAGGACGCCGTCGAGGACCGTGGCGTCCGCGTCGCGGGTCAGGAGCGCGGTGTTGGTGTCGGGATCGCTGGCGATCAGGTCCTCGTCCACCTGCAGGGAGCGGCTGGCGACCACCGTGATGCCGCCCAGCCCGTCCGCGGTGATGGCCTCCAGGATGTCGTCGAAGTACACCAGCAGCTCTGCGGAGCCGGCGCCGTTCGCCTCGATGGTGTGCAGGGTGGCGGCCGGCAGATCCACGTCCTCGAGGGAGGCCAGGTTGGGGTGGAGCGTCCGGTCGGGAGCGCTCCAGGCGCTGGTCAGGGCGCAGGGCAGCCCGGCGCTGCAGTCCATCTCCAGACCGGTCAGGCCGTCCTCGAACGCGAACTCGTCGGCCGTGCCCGGGGACGTGACCAGCTCGAGGGCGCCGTCGTCGTCCAGATCGGCTACCCCGTAGGCGACCGCGTCCAGCACGGACGCCAGCATCACGCCCGTCGCGGCGTCGAACACGCCGATGGACAGCGCGCCCGGGTGATCGATGCCGTCCTCGTTGGGGGTGGTTCCGGCGGCGTCGGAGTCGCTGCCGTCGTTGTTGAAGAAGCTGACGATGATCTCGAGATCCCCGTCGCCGTCCAGATCGACCGGGCCTCCCGCCAGCGGCCGCAGGATCGGCGAGGGCGCCGTGGCCATGTAGCGGCGGTACCACTGCCGGGTGTCGGCTGCGACCGCCGTGCCGCTGGCGATGCCCGCGGCGAAGTCCAGGACCGCCACCGCCTTCGTGTACAGGTGATGGCTGGGGACCTCGATGACCTCGTCGATGCCGTCGCCGTCCACGTCCATCACCCAGCTCGGTCCGAAGGAGTAGCTCGGATGAATGCCGAACCAGGCCCTGGCCCCGCAGAGGCACAGCGTGCCGGGCCCGTCATCGCAGACCACGCCGGCGGCGCTCGGGTCGCACACCTCGAAGGTCGTGAACTGGGAACCCTGGTTCACGGCGATGGTCACGCCGGTCGCGTCCAGCAGGTGGCCCACCCGGGGCGGCGTGAGGTTGGCGTAGCCGCCGAAGGGCACCACCAGCTGGGAGGGGGGCTGCAGGCCCGCGCTCGGATCGGACACGAACAGCTTGCCGACGCCGTACAGCCCCGCGGGGTAGACCAGCTCGTCCATGCCGTCGTCGTCCAGGTCGTACACCACCACCTCGACGCCCATGATCCCGGACAGGTCGGGCAGGCCGCTGATGCCGCCCTGAAGTCCGCCGAACTGGGCGTCGATGAACTGCAGGCCGCCCAGGGGGGCGTTCGATGTGGCCACCAGCTCGGTCGTGAAGACGTTCCCGTCGAACTCGCCCTGGCCGACCATCGTGTCGAGCCCGCCGCTCTGGGAGGTCCACCAGGGCTGGCCCGTCTGCGGGTTGAGCGAGGTCACGCCGCCCGACGACAGCAGGATCACCTCGGGCTCGCCGTCCCCGTTGAAGTCCCGCAGGAGCACGTCGGTGAGCCGCGTGGGCGGCAGGTCGATGCTCCAGCTGAAGCTCGGATCGCGCCCGTTCCCCTGGGAGATCTGGGAGACCCCGGTGGCCCGGTTGGTGCCGTTCAGGTCTCCTTGCTGGGCGCCCCAGTCACCGGACGCGAGCCCCGCGGAGAGGGCGAGGATCCCGATGGCCAGGGCGACGCGGGTGGTCGAGGACGGAGCGTGGCGATGGCGCATCCGGGTCTCCTGAATCGATGGTGGAGCGTGGATGGCGGGCACATCGTCAACCTAGGGTCGCGCCCCCCCGTGCGACCAACAAATCGATGGAGCCGAGTGTATCGCAGGGGTGGGGCACCCCAGCTCTCTCTATGCGCCGCCGGCGAAGCGGCTCGGGAAGCGCGCCAGCATCGCGATCGCGTGCTGCAGCTCCCGCAGATCGACGGCCTCGCCGATCTTGTGGGTGTTCTGCTCGATGCCCGGGCCGACGCCGAACATGGGCGGGTGGTGGTACTCGCCGGTGCGCACCCAGCCCTTGCTCGCCGGCACGTCCACCCCGGAGCCCTGGATGGGGATCGGGAAGCCGACCCCGTCCGTGGAGAAGATCCAACGGTCCACCCGGGGCGCGCGGCGCAGGTTCCCGCCCGTCCGTCCCTCAGGCACGTGGGGGCTCACCACGGCCTCGTAGGTCTGGGTCGCGGCGGTGATCGCGGGGTGCGCCGCCGGGGTCTCCCAGCCCAGGTAGATCTGCGGGTTGTCGAGCACGTAGCCCTTCCAGGTGGCCTTGTCGTAGATCGGCACCCGCACGTCCACGGTCAGCCCCGCCGCCCGCGCCACGCCCACCGCGGGCAGGTCCTCGATGGCCTGCACGGCGTCCTCGGGCACCTCGCCGGCCGTCAGTCGTCGGTCGAACCGGAACGTGAAGCGGTCCGGCACCGCGCAGTCGCTGGGGCTCTCGAGCTGCGCCCAGGACGCCGTGCGCGTGCCACCGCCCAGGAACGCGTGCTGGGCAAACCCGTCGCCTGCCTCGTAGGCCCGGGCCGCTTCGACCAGGATCGCGGCGCCGAACTCCAGCGGGTTCAAGCCCTCCCACGGCATGGAGCCGTGGCAGGAGCGGCCGGTGACCACCACCTCGATCTGCATGCGCCCGCGCTGCCCGCGGTAGATGCCCAGCGCGCCCTTGGTGGAGTCGCCCGTCCCCTCGGTCAGAACCACCGCGTCGGGCACCCACTCCGGGGCGGACGGCAGCAGTTTGCGGGTGACGTACATCGGTCCGCCGCCGTCGTTGTCCTCCTCGCACACCGTGGCGTAGGAGCGGATGACGACGCCGCGCAGGGCGCCCAGGGGAGCGAGCTCCCGCAGGATCTTGCTGGCCACCACCTGGGCCACCACCCCGCCAAGCTGGTCCGCGGAGCCGCGGCCGAACAGCAGGTGCTCCCACTCGTCGTCCGCCGGCAGCCAGCCCAGCTCGCGCTGCAAGAACGCGCGATCCACGCGGTCGGGATCGGTCAGGCCGTCGTACGCATCCACGCCGGGGCCGATCTTGTCGGTCCACTGGGTGCGCAGGGCCTTGACGGTGTCGGAGTGGCCGTCGAAGAACACGACGCGCTTCTGATCGCGGGGGATGCCGTCGGTGGGATCCTCCAGCGTCCAGACCAGGCTGCCGAAGGCGTCGAAGAACGCGTCTTCGGCCCGGGCGATGGCCCCGATCTCGAGCAGTCGGCGCTTGAGATACTCCAGGCGCGGCCCCTCGTGGTTGCTCAGCCCGCACTCCGGGTCCTCCTGCACGTGGTCGGCCGGAATGCGGATCGCCTCGGCCAGGATGCTGGCCGCCAGACCGCGGTACTCGGCCGCCAGCGCGGCCACACGGGTGTCGAGGAGGTGGCTCATCGTGTGCTCTCCGTCCGAACGTTGCTGAGGCTGTCCAGCCGGGCGTCCAGGCCGGGGATCTTCGCGCCGGCCAGCAAGGCCATGATGACGTACACCTTCTTGTTGGCCTCCCGTGCCACGTTCAGGCGGTGGCGGGCCATCACCCCGGGGCTGACCTCGTCGCCGATGTCCGCGGGCAGGCAGTGCATGTACAGGGCATCACCACCGGCGGTCAGGCCGATGCGGCGCTCGTCGCAGATCCAGTCGGTGTGCTGCGCGTTCCGCTGCAGGCACGCCCGCTCGATGTCCTGCATGGCCATGGCGTCGCCCTCGCGGTTGGCCTTGACGCGCTGGGTCATCAGGTCCCAGGGGCCCCAGCTCTTCGGGTAGACGACGTCGGCGTCCGCGAACGCTTCGTCCATGCTGTCCACCACGGTGAAGGAGCCGCCGCCGGCCGTGGCGCCGGTCCGCGCGGCCTGCATGCACGAGTCCATCAGCTGGTACCCCGGGGGGTGGGCGAGCCTCACGTCGCACCCCAGGCGCGGCAGCAGCATCGCGAGCCCCTGGGGCACCGAGAGCGGCTTGGCGTAGCTCGGGGAGTAGGCCCAGGACACCGCCACCTTCAGGCCCTGCAGCCCGTCGGGGTATCGCTCCCGCAGCCACAGGGCGTCGGCCATGGCCTGGGTCGGGTGATCCACGTCGCACTGCAGGTTGATCACCGGGACCTTGCGCGGGTCCTCGGTCTCCCGCAGGTAGTCGCCGATCCCCCGCTCCACCTCCCGCATGAACGGGTTGCCTTCGCCCAGGATCAGGTCGTGGCGGATCCCCATCGCGTGGGCGTTCATGCCCAGCATGGCGCCCGTCTCGGAGGCCGTCTCGCCGTGGGCGACCTGGGTCGAGGAGCCGTCCACGATCACCGGCCGCATGCCCAGCCGGGAGGCGGCGCCGGCCCACGCGGACTTCGTGCGGGTGCTGTTGTCGAAGAACACGGCGTAGGCGAGCTCGCACTCCAGCAGCGGGGTCTTGATGCCGGCGCGGTCCAGGCGGGCGAAGCGCTCGGCGAGCCGGAGCAGGGCGTCCAGCTCGCCGTCGTCGAGATCGGTGGTCAGCAGGGCGCTCTTGCCGAGCAGGCGTTCGGTGGCGTTGGCGGGGGTCACGATGGTTCGCTCCTGGGGTGACTGCCGGGACGGGATCCGGCGGCGACGGTGGTGCCGGCGGTGCCGTCGATGGCGGCGACGAGTTCTTCGGGACTGCAGATGATCGCGGACTGTCCGCCGTGTTGGATGAAGCGAGCGCAGGCCTTCACCTTCGGGCCCATGCTCCCGGGGGGGAACTGGCCCTGGGCATTGAGGCGCAGCAGCTCGGCGGGGGTGGTGTGCACGAGCATGCGGCGGGCGGGGGTGCCGAAGTCGGCGTACACGCCGTCCACGGCGGTGGTGAGCACGAGGCGGCGGGCGCGCAGACTGGTGGCCAGCAGGGCGCTGGAGCGGTCCTTGTCCACCACTCCCTCGACGCCCACGATCCGACCCTGCTCGTCCCGGGTGACCGGGATCCCGCCGCCGCCGCAGCAGATCACCACCACCCCCGCGTCCACCAGCCGGGCGATGGTGTCGAGCTGCACGATGGCCGTGGGAGCGGGCGAGGCGACGACCCGTCGGTAGCCCCGGTGCGCGTCCTCCACCATCTGCCAGCCCCGGGTCTGCTCCAGGACGCGGGCCTCCGCCAGATCGTGGAACGCGCCGATGGGCTTGGTGGGCTCCTCGAAGGAGTGATCGTGGGGATCGACCTCCACCTCGGTGACCACCGCGACGACCTCGACGTGCTTTCCCCGAAGCCGCAGTTCCTCGCGCAGGGCGCGCTGGATCATGTAGCCCAGGGCTCCCTGGGTGTCGGCCACCAGGGAGTCCAGCGGGACCTCGTGGATCGAGCCGGCGGCGATCTCCGAGCGCAGCGCCATGAACCCCACCTGGGGCCCGTTGCCGTGAGTGATGACGATGCGCTCGCCTCGCTCGATCAGGTCGGCGATGGGGCCCATGGCCCGGGCGGTGACGGCGAACTGGTTCTCCACCGTGGGCCGCGCGCTGGGATCCAGCAGGGCGTTGCCGCCCATGGCGAGCACGGTGACGTCGAGGCGGTGCGGATCGGTCACGACATGCGGTTCCACAGGCGGATCGCCGTGGTCGATGCCTGCCTGTCCAAGGCGCTGGCGTCGATGCGCACGGGCTGCCGGTCGTGCAGCACGATGCGGCCGTCCACCACCACGTCGCGCACCGCGCCGGCGCCCAGGCGGAACAGGAACGCGGCGGCGAGGTTGACCCGGGTCAGGGGCGGGCCGGGCTGCGGATCCAGGACCACGAAGTCCGCCGCGCTGCCCACCTCCAGGCGTCCCAGGGGCACACCCAGTCGGGCCCCGGCGAAGCGAGCCCCGGAGGTCAGGGCGGACAGCCAGCGCCCCGGTCCCCACCCGGACTGGGCTTCGTTCCCGCGGAAGAAGCCCGCCTGCAGCTCGGCGAACAGGTCCGCGCCGATGCCGTCGGTGCCGAGCATGGTCTCGGGCTCGAAGAGCTCGACCGGCGCGTGGCCCACGGCGTTGTTCATGTTGCTTCGGGGCTGGTGGCTCACCCACGCCTCGGCGTCGTAGAGCCGCCACAGCGCGTCGGGCTCCAGGTGCACGCAGTGGGCGAGCACGCTGCCGGGGAGCAGGGCCCCCAGCCGATCCAGCCGCGCCACCGGGTCTTCCCCCGTGAGCCGGGCGTCATCCGCCGACTCGGCGACGTGCATGTGCAGCCCCACCCCCGCGTCCCGGGCGAGGTCGCCGCAGCGGCGAAGCGTCGCGTCCGACAGGGTGAAGTTGGCGTGAGCTCCGATCAGCACGGCCCGCCGCTCGGTGGGCGCCGCGAGCAGCGCTTCGTGGGCCCGCAGCCCGGCCAGGGCCTCTTCGGGGCCGCCCCGGTCGGTGACCTCGTAACACAGGATCCGCCGGACCCCGACCTGCTCCAGGGACTCGTCCAGCGTCTCCAGGCTGCCCTCGATGAAGGACGGGGACGCGTGGTGGTCCACGAGGGTGGTCACCCCGGCCCGCAGCGCGGCCAGCCCGCCCACCAGTCCGGACACGGAGACCGATTCGTGGTCGTGGGCGCGATCCAGCCGCCACCAGACCTTGGCGAGCATGTCCGCGAAGTCGGTGGGGGCCTGGTCCAGCGTCGGCATGCCGCAGGACAGCGCCGAGTACAGGTGCGTGTGCCCACACACGAGCCCGGGCATCAGCCACCGCCCGGTCGCGTCCAGCTCCGGGGCGTCCTCCATGGACCCGATGTGGGGGGAGATCTCCACGATCCGGCCGCCCCGGACGAGCAGGTCGGCGCGCTCCACCCCCGGGGGCTCGAGGTGGAGCAGCGTGGCTCCGCGCACCAACAGGCTTCCGGGGGCCGACATCAGGCCTCCCGCAGCGCCAGCGTGGCCGCGTCCAGGGCCGGGACCTGGGCGATCTGCTCCTCCCAGAAGTCCGGGGCCCACAGGGCCTCGAGCTCCTCCACCGTCTTGCCCTGCTGCTCCACCCAGGTGAAGTACTTCTGGTTGTGCCAGCGCCGGCGCACCGCCTCGGTGCCGTCCAGGACCAGCCCCCGCTCACGGCCCGCGAAGATGCCGATCCGCCGGGCCGCGACCTGGGCGGTCTGGGGGCCGGCGACCGTGTCCAGCCGGCGCAGGACCGAGGGGTAGCGGTCGAAGCCGTCGGTGGCGACGGTGAGCAGGATGTCGTCCCGCCCCAGCCCCCAGTGGTGGGCCGCGCGGATCGACGCGAGCACGTTGCACACGCCGCTGACCCCGAACACTCCGTCGATGGACTCGAGCCACCCGGCGTCCAGGCCGAGCTCGGTGGCGAGCACGTCCCGGCCCTCCTGGAGCAGCTGCAGGCCGTGCAGGCAGTCCTGATCGTCCACGCACACCAGCAGGTCCGTGGACCGGGTGTTGTGGATCCAGGTGACGTGCTTGTCGCCGATGCCCTCGATGGCGTGCGCGCCGTAGCCCACGTTGAACATGGTCGAGCACTGCACGGGCTCCACGGCCACCGTGCGGCTGCCGAAGCGCGCCTTCAGCTCGTCCGCGGCGGCGATGGTGCCGGCGCTGCCCATGGCCGACACGAAGCCCGCCAGGCGCGCGCCGATCCCGCGCTGCACGAGGTCCTCTACCAGCTCGCAGGCGCTGCCGCCGGTGACGTAGCGATGGAATCGGTAGTTCCCGAACTCCTCGAACTGGTTGAGGATCCGGTTGTTGGGATCCTGGCGCAGCCGGCCGACCTCGTCGTAGATCTCCTTGACGTTCGACTCGCTGCCCGGCGTGGCGATGATGTCGGCGCCGTAGCCGCGGATCTTGTCGAAGCGCTCGGCGCTCATGTCCTCGGGCAGCACCACCAGCGACTTGAAGCCCACCCGGGGTCCGACCCAGGCGCCGCCGATGCCGTAGTTGCCCGTGGACGGAAACACCAGCGTGCTGCCGTCCTGCTCGATCTCGCCCGCGAGCAGCTTCTCGCGCAGGCAGGAGTAGGCGGGCCCCACCTTGTGGCTGCCGGTGGGGAAGTGGCGGCCCGACAGCACGACGATGGTCGCCTCGGTTCCGGTCAGCTCCCGGGGCAGCACCCGGTGGTGCACCGCGCCGTCGGGCCTCCAGTGCATGTCGAACAGGTGGATGGGGTCGAGGGGATCGTCGCTCGCGGCGGTGGCCGCCTGGATGTGCGCGGGCTGCGAGGCGGGGTGCAGCAGCTCCTCGAGCGTGGGAAGCAGGGGCAGGGTCATGGGGTGGGCTCCAGGGGGGGCAGCCAGACCAGCTCGCCGGCGTGCAGGAAGGCGGCGTGGAACAGCCGCATGGTGATCGCATCGCGCAGGTCGAGGGCGCCTTGCCCCTCCGTGCCGATGGGTTGGTCGTTCAGCAGCTGCACCGCGCCGCCTTGCAGCTCCACGCGGGCGTGGCCGTCGGGGCCGGGTCGCCAGGTGATCTCGGCGCCGCCTCGCCGCCAGCGCAGGCCGTCGGACAGCAGCTTGAAGCCGTCGCGGTCGGGGTGGTCGACCCACGCCTGCTCGGTCACGAACAGGTGCGGCTTGGCGATGTAGGGGCCTCCGTCCTCGGGGCACCACACGTCGCAGCTCCCGCACAGGTTGCAGGCCTCGATGACGTTGCCGATCTGGTGCTTCTTGCCGATCACCAGGGGCTGGCCGTCGGTGCGGGCCAGGGCGGGGCCCACCCACTCCAGCCGCCCGGCGGGGTGCTCGCCCACGGGCAGGGCCACGGTGAAGTTCGCGGCGTTGGGGCACACCGGCAGGCACTTGTCGCAGCTGAGGCAGTCGAGCAGCTCCAGCTCGGAGCCGATCTTGCGGGGCGGCTTGCTGTTGGCGGCCCGGTGGTAGCGGGGATCGTCCGGCAGGCGGGTGGCGGTGGCGCGCAGCAGGGCGCGGGCCGCTCGCTCCGGATCGTCGTGCCCCCCCAGGTGGCGCCGCAGGCCGGCGAGGTCGGCGACGCCGGCCTCGGTCATGGCCTGGGCGAGGTTGCGCACGGACCGCGTCTGGTTGCCGTACCCGCGGCCCTTGAGCAGGTCGGTGCACACAGTCGCCGGGGCGAGGCCGGACGCGACCACGGTGGCGAAGTTCTTCGCGTCCACCCCCGCCGAGAAGGTGATGGGCAGCGGCCCCGGGAGGGCGTCGCGCAGGTCCGCCGCGAGCTGCAGGGCGATGACGTGCAGCGGAGGGCCGGACAGGTACATCTCGCCGTCCCCGAAGGGCGTCTCGGGGCTGTGGTGCACGAGGGTGTTGGACAGCTTGACGCCGAACTGCAGCCCGCGGTCCGCCGCCAGGGCGGTCATGCGGGACACGATGCCGAGCATGTCGGGCCACTGCAGGTCGGCCTCGAACGCGTCCCGCTTGAGCTCGATGAAGTCGTAGCCCATCGAATCGAGCAGGTCCCGGCAGCGGTCGTGGCCCATCAAGGTGGGGTTGAGCTTCACGACGGTGTGCAGGCCCTGCTCCAGGGTCCACGCCGCGATGGCCTCGATCTCGCTCGCGGGGCAGCCGTGGAATGTGGACAGGGTCACGGAGTCGCAGACCTGGGTCGGCACCGGCACGTCGGCCCACCGGCGCAGCCGCTCGGGCAGCTGGGCGCGCAGGGCGGCGATGAGCTCGGAGGCGTCCCGCAGGCTCGCGATGTAGGCCCCCACCTTGTCCGAGCGGATGCCGGCGAGGTCGTAGCCCAGGCTCAGGTCCCAGCTGGCCTCCACCCCGGGCCACAGCCCCGGGCCGTGCTCGGACGCGAGCATGTGCACCAGCATCCAGCCCTTGACGTACTCCAGGGCCGACTCGTTGACCCGCAGCTCCTGGGACCACTCGACGTTGTATCCCAGGTGCGGCGCGTGGATGCAGGGGCGGGGGATGACGAGCTCGTCGTTGACCTGGACGGTCTTGAGCTCCATGAAGCGCCCGCCCGTGATCCAGGACAGCACGAGGTTCTGGGCGAGCTGGGTGTGGGGCCCGGAGGCAGGTCCCGAGGGGGTGGCGAGGAGCTTGCCCAGGTGGATGAGCGAGGTGTCGCGGGCGGGATCCGGCTCCCACCAGTCGCGCCGGGAGACGCCGTACAGCTCGGCGCCGCCGGCCAGATCGCGGTCCAGGCGGGAGACGAGCGTCGTGAACGGGAAGGGGTGGAGGTCAGGCGCCGGCATGGGCCTCGAATCCCCAGCGAAGGGCCGCCACAGAGCTGGCCGCTCCCTCGCCCCACGCCTGCTCGGCCGCGGAGGCGAGCTCGTCGAGGGGCAGCACGCCCAGGCGGGCGCTGAGCCAGGCGAGGCCCGCGAGGGTCGCGCCCTTGGTCGTGGCGGGGGCGCTCAGGGGCAGGACGATGGCCCGATCGGCGAAGGCGCCCAGCTCCACCCCGTCGTCCACCAGGAGCAGCCCGCCGGCGGCGAGGCGTTCCGGCAGGCCCCGGGCGAGCACCTGATCCCAGCCGTCCTGGGACACGACGAGGATCGCGTCGGGCGTGGGGATCCCGGTGTAGTGGATCGGGTCCGGCGACACGATCAGCTCGGCGAGGGAGAAGCCCGTGCCCTGGGTGACGGGGTTGTCGTTCTTCTGGGTCGCGTACAGGCCGCTGGCCACCGCGGCCCGGGCCAGGAGCGCCGCCGCCGACTGCACGCGTCCGCCCGCCGTGCCCGCTGCGACGAGGCGCACGGGGCGGCTCAGGGCCGAGCGCGTGGCGGAGGTGGCGGAAGCGGGCCAGCGGGGGCCGGCGCCGTGCACCGGGTATCTGTCCTTCCAGGCGCGGCGGAAGGACGGCCGGTCGGGGATGTGGGTGCACATGCCCAGGGGCTCGCCGGTCTGCTCCGCGAGCAGCTTGAGCTTCTTGCCGTTGAGCTGGTTGAAGGGCAGGCCGAACGCGGTGCACAGCTCGATGACCTCGACCACCGCGAAGCCGGGGTGGGCGATGGCTTCGCCCAGGCGGTCGGCGAGGCCGCGGCTCATGGCCATCTCGCGGGCCAGGAACGTGGCGCCGCTGGAGCGCAGCACGCCGATGAGGTCCAGCGGGGGCAGGGGGTTGCCGACGGGGGTGGTGGCGGTGATCCAGTCCTCCGGGGTGAGCCCCGAGGCCTGCCCGCCGGTCATGCCGTACAGGTGGTTGTTGTGCAGGACGACGGTCACGTCCACGTTCAGCTGGGCCGCGGCCACGAGGTGCAGCAGGCCGATGGTGGCGCCGCCGTCCCCGATCACCACGATGATCTTGAGGGCGCCGTCCTTCAGGACGCCGTCGGCCATGGCGAGGCCGGTGGCGAAGGCCGTGGAGCGGCCGTGGGTGGTGTGCACGGTGTGCACGGTGGGGAAGAGCCGGTCCACCAGGCCCACGCAGCCGATGTCGCTGACGATGCACAGCTGCTCGCGGGGCAGGCCGGTGGCTTCCAGCGCGGCGGCCATGGCCCGGGCCACGAGGCCGTGGGAGCACCCCTTGCAGTAGGGCATGGAGCACGGCGACAGCAGCGGAGCGGGCGCGGCGGTGGAGGTGGGCTCAGCCGATGGCATGCAGGATCTCCCCCGGCGTGATCGCCGCGCCGATCTTGTTGACGGGCCGGACCTGCCGCCCCGCGAGCACATCGCCCAGGGCCTGTCGGTACTGGCCGCCGTGGTTCTCCTCGGGCAACACGACCACCTCGATGCCCTGCAGCGCGGCGGCGAGGGCGGTGCGGGGGATCGGGAACAGGGTGCGCACGGTGGCGATGCCGACCGGGTTGCCGTTCGCTCGGGCGGCGGCCACCGCGTCGCGGCTGGAGCGCGCCGAGACGCCGTAGGACAGCACGAGGGTGCGGGCGCCGGCGGGGACGTCCACGTCCACGTAGCCGATCTCCGCTTCGACGGCGTCGATCTTGGCCTGCAGGTGCCGCAGGTTCGCCAGGGTCTCGGGGTCGTTCTTCTTGAGCAGCCCCGCGCGGTTGTGGGCCGAGCCGGTGACCGTCACGGTGGGTGAGCCGCCCACGGGCACGAAGGGGGGCACGTCGGATTCGCGCTGCCAGCCGTAGGTCTGGAAGCCGGGGCCGCCGGTCCACGCGGGGCGCTGCAAGGGCAGGGGGGTCGGCAGGTCGCCCAGCTCGACGACCTCGGACGTGCTCGCCACCTCCTTGTCGGACAGCACGACCACCGGGGTGCGCAGCCGCTCCGCCCAGGCGAAGGCCCGCAGCGTGTCCTCGTAGCACTCGGCCGCGGTGGAGGGAGCGAAGACGGGGAAGGTGTAGGCCCCGCTGGTGCAGCCCGATACGAGGGCGATGTCGCCCTGGGCGCCCTGGGTGGCGGCGCCGGTGCTGGGTCCCAGGCGCTGCACGACGGCGACGACCACGGGGGTCTCGGTCATCAGGGCGTAGCCGAAGGTCTCGATCATGAGGCACCAGCCGGGGCCAGAGGTCGCCGTCATGGAGGGCACGCCGCGCAGGGAGGCGCCGATGCACAGGGCCAGCGCCGAGATCTCGTCGGGCGCCGACACGGCCAGGCCCCCCATGCCCGGCAGCGACGAGGTCATCGCCCCGAAGATCTGCGAGGCGGGGGTGATGGGGTAGCCGGCAAAGAAGCGGCAGCCCGCGTCCAAGGCCCCCTTGGCGGACATGGCGTTCCCGGTCGTCAGCAGGCGACCGGCGGGAGTGTTCATCGGCGTCAAGCTCCGTAGGTGTCGGGGAAGCCGAACTGGATGGGATCCTTGCCGGGCTCGAAGTCGCAGAACCGGGCGTGCTCGGTGGTCTGCACGTCGCCCTTCTTGCCGAAGCAGTAGGGGCAGTCGGTGTGCTCGCCGACGGGGAGGGCACGCTCGAGACGGCGGCAGAAGACCTCGGCGGGCGGCGCCGGGTCGATGTGGATGGCGGGATCGGTGGTGGCGGTGCGGTCGCTCATGGGCGTCCCCAGGTCCGGGTGCGGGCCCAGGATCGCCGGTCCCCGGGGAGGGACACTGACATCGGGCATGCCCCTACGCGCGAGGCGCGGGGACGCGACGGAGTACGGTGGGCGCGGAGCCATGAGTCGACCCAGCCTCACGACACCACCTCCCGCGCCGAAGGAACGAGGTGTTGACCCGGGTCCGACGGATCTGGCGCCCGTGCTGTGCGTCTTTGGGACCGCGAGCGGCGTCGGCAAGTCCTGGCTGTGCACCGGGATCGCCCGACTGCTCCGCCGAGCGGGTGTCGACGTGGCTCCATACAAGGCCCAGAACCTGTCCAACAACGCAGGGGTGACCTCCGCGGGGCGGGAGATGGGCAGAGCCCAGATCGTGCAGGCCGAGGCGTGTGGGCTGCCCCCGCACGTGGACATGAACCCCCTGCTGCTCAAGCCGAACGCGGACCACGGCGCCCAGGTGGTGCTGCTGGGGCAGGTGATCGGTCCCGGGGAGGCCCGGCGGCATCTGTCCGGCGGCATCGACCAGCGGCGCGCGCTCGTGTTCGCCGCGCTCGATCGGCTGCGCTCGCGGCACCGGCTGGTGATCGCCGAGGGCGCCGGCTCCTGCGCCGAGGTGAACCTGCGCGCCCGCGACCTCGTCAACTTCCCGGTCGCCCACCACGCGCGGGCCCCGGTGCTGCTGGTCGCCGACATCCGCAACGGGGGCGTGTTTGCGCAGGTCGTGGGCACCTTGGAGGTGCTGAGCCCCG
This sequence comes from uncultured Pseudomonadota bacterium, assembly GCA_937891735.1. Taxonomy (GTDB): domain Bacteria; phylum Myxococcota_A; class UBA796; order UBA9615; family UBA9615; genus JAGSHC01. Next base: position 15,302 of record CALAGR010000487.1, read on the forward strand.
AGGATCGGGCGCGCGTCGCGGGGATCGTGATCAACCGGTTCGAGGGGGACGCGAGCCTGTTCGAGGACGGCGTGGAGTGGCTGGAGGCGCGGACCGGCGTGCCGGTGCTCGGCGTCGTTCCCTGGCTGGAGCACGCCCGGATCGAGGCGGAGGACGGCCTGCCGGCGGATGTGTGCCTCGACCCGCCGGCCCCCGCGGAGTCCGACCGCGCTCGGCGCTGCTCCGTCGCCGTCCTGTGCCTGCCGCACATCGCGAACGGCACCGACATGGACGCGCTGATCCGGCACGGAGTCGGAGTGCACTACCTCAGCGAGCCCCGGGACCTGAGCGGCTACGACCTGCTGATCCTGCCCGGCACGAAGAACACGCGGGGAGACCTCGCCTGGCTGCGCGCCCGCGGCTGGCACCATCGGATCGCTGAGCACGCCGAGCGCGGTGGGCGGGTGTTGGGGCTGTGCGGGGGCTACCAGATGATGGGCGAGTCGATCTCCGATCCTGCGGGGGTCGAGGGCGCTCCAGGTGAGTCCGCCGGCCTCGGGCTGCTGCCCGTGCGCACCGTGCTGGCGCCGTGCAAGCGGACCACGCGCGCGCATGGGCGCCTCGTCCTGCCGGGGCAGGACCCGGCACAGCGGGTCCAGGGCTACGAGATCCACGTCGGCCGAACAGAGATCGACCCGGCGCGCTCCGGTGGGCCGGTCGTGCTGCTGCAGGATGCAGAGGGCGCTGACGGGGCCCCGGGGCGGCCAGACGGGGCCTGGTCCCTGGACGGGGCCCACGCCGGCACCTATCTGCACGGACTCCTCGACGAGCCCGCCGCTGCGCGCGCCCTGCTCCGCTGGTGGCGACCCGACCTCGCCTCTGAGGGGCCGCAGGAGTCTGCGTACGACTGGAGGCAGCGGCAGTACGACCTGCTCGCCGATCATCTCGAGCAGCACCTGGACCTGGACCGCCTGTTCTCCCTGGTCGGCGTGCCCCGCTGAGCCGAGCGGTGCGCCCGTGCGTCAGGGCGTCGTCGTCAGCAGCTGCGCCGGCTCGCCCGGTCCATCCACCCACATCGGACCGATGTCGGACAGGTCCACCCCCGACGCCTTCGCCAGGGCCGACAGCAGCGCCTCGGAGGTGAAGTCGGCGTGGTTCCGGGCCTCAGCCGCGAACAGCGCGGCGATTCCGGCGTCGAACGGCTTCGCGCCCACCTGCCGACGCAGAAGATCGAGCACCAGCAGCGCCTTGGTGTAGGCGATGGGTCCGCCGCCATCGCCGGGGGTCTTCCAGCCCGGCACCCGCAGGGGGCGATCCTGGCCGCGCTCGATGGCCCGGGCGTAGCGCGTGCGCGCCCGGCTCACCTCGGCGGCGCCTCGCTCCGCTCCCCACTGCCCGCCCGAGAACAGCATCGTGGCCAGCACCGCGAAGCCCTCGTTGAGCCAGTTCTCGGACCAGTCCCCGGCCCCCAGCTGACGCCCGAACCACTGGTGGGAGAGCTCGTGGATCACGTACCACGCCTCGTCCGGGGCCGCGTCGGCGAGGGCGACGGTCCGGGCCCCGAGCAGCGCGAAGCCCGCCTTCTCCTGGGCCGCCCCGCCCGGCAGGAGCACCTGGGTGTAGACGGCGTCGGGGTACCGGGCGCCCGTCCAGGCCTCCATCCACAGCAGCGCGGGGCCCGTCGAGCCGAAGCGCTCCACGAACGCCGTCTCGTCACACAGCAGGTACTGCAAGAGCACGGTCGTGCCGTCGGGGCGCTGCAGGGTCTCCTCCCGTCGCGCGAAGGGCCCGGCCGCGAAGCCCAGCAGGTAGGGCCGCGTGGGGGATTCGAGGACGAAGCGGTGGGCCACCCGACCGTCCGGGCGCGCGTCGCTCGGTACGGTCGAACCGCTGCCCACCGCCGACAGGCCAGGGGGCAGGACGAGCGTCAGGTCCCAGACGAACGCGTCCGCGATCAGATCCGGCCCGCGCTCCGTCGCCGGCAGCGGCAGCCAGCCCGCGGTGTCAAAGCCCGCGAACACGAACCCGTCGCGCACCGACAGATCCCGGTCGCCCCCGGTCCAGGTCAGCGTGGCCACCGTCAGCGCACCCTCCCGCGGCACGACCGTTCGCTCACCCCCCGCCCGGACGAGCTCCAGCGAAGACTCCTGCTCCTCGAAGCGCACCGTGTAGACCGCGCTGGCGCTGTAGGAGTCCAGCGCAGGCGCGAACTCCAGCACCAGGGCCACCGACTCGATGTCCGCGGCCTGGGCGGCTCCAGCGGTCAGCAGGCCGAGGGCGAGCAGCGGGGTCCAGCGGTGCATGGCGGTCCGGGGGAGGTCGGTGGTGCGGTCGGCGCCGGGCTGCGGCGCAGTCGGTCGGTCGCGACGATACAATCTCGGGATGCTCAACGATCCCGTCCCCCTGGTCTGTGCGCGCACGGCCCTGCCCGCTCCCGCCGTGGCCGCCGTGGTGCGGCTGCTCGACGACGGCAACACGGTTCCGTTCGTGGCGCGGTACCGCAAGGAAGCCACCGGCGGGCTGGACGAGGTGGCCATCGGGGCCATCGAGCTGGCCCTCAAGGCCGTGGTGGCCCTGCACAAGCGCCGCGCGGCCATCCGCGAGGCCATCGCCGAGCAGGGCCTGCTGACCCCGGAGCTCGACCGCCGCCTGGCGGCCGTCACCGACGCGCGCTCCCTGGAGGATCTGTACCTGCCCTTCAAGCGCAAGCGCACCACCCGGGCCGCCGCGGCGCGGGCCCAGGGTCTGGGGCCTCTCGCCCAGCGGATCATGAGCCAGCCGCAGGACGGGCGACCCGAGCAGGAGGCGAGGCGGTACGTGCGGGGCGCGGTCACGGACGTCGCCGCGGCGCTCGCGG
>CALAGR010000488.1 GCA_937891735.1 uncultured Pseudomonadota bacterium
GTCGTCGTCGTCGCCGGTGGTGTCGTCGTCGTCGCCGGTGGTGTCGTCGTCGTCGGCCGTGGTGTCGTCGTCGTCGGCGGAGTCGTCGTCGTCGGTGGCGGGGCAGCCGGGCAGGAACGCCAGGGACAGGAGCAGCAGGAAGAGAAGGGATCGCATGAGGGCCTCCGGACGAGAGCACCTCGTCGCGCGTGTGTTGACCCGGACCCTACAAGGCCGCCGCCGCCCCCGATCCCCTCGCCGGTCTTACACCTCCCCGTCGAGCCGACGCGCGAGGTCGTCCCCGAGCTCGTCGAACTGCACCACGCCGGCCCGCACGAGGCGCCACAGCGGCCGCACCAGCGGGCCCCGGATCTCGAACGCCTGGTGCAGGACCGCGCGATCCGGGGCGAGGGCCTCCAGGGTGAAGGTGTGCAGGATGGCCACGGCCCCCAGGCCCAACCGGGTCTGAAATGCGATGCACCGCGGCGGATCCACCGACACCAGGCGCGGGCGCATCCGCCGGGGCGGCCCGCCGGGCTCGGCCCGGAGGCACATCGTCCAGGTGGCGCCTGGCTCCATGGACCCGCTGGCGGACGTCACGAGGCCGCCCCAGCCAGGCCACGCCGCGGTGTCCGTGAGCACCTCCCAGGCACGCTCCGCCGACGCCGGCAGGGGGGTCTTCAGGTCGATTCGGCGCAAGACGGGGCAGCGGCGGATGTCCAGGGGAGGGGACGCGCGGGCGGTTTGCCGGTGGGCAGCCGCTCGACCCGGGGATCGAAGCGCGCCGCGGCGATGGCCCCAGCCTGGATCGCCGACTCCAGCGAGGCGGTGAAGTACGGGGCCTGGCCGTGCATGTTCGTGGCCAGGAACACGTCCAGGTGGTCCATGGCGATGGGGAGCGGCCCCCGCTGCACGATCTGGGTGGCGCTGGAGATCCCCGTCAGCTCCACGTCGAAGGGCGGCGGGAGGGTCGGGTCCACGAGGCGCTCGTCCTCCCACAGGATCTGTGCGATCTCGGCGAACGGGTGCTCCGAGGCCAGCGTGCCCAGCCGGTGGTGCCGAAACGGCGTGTCCACCGCGATGGACCCCACCACGACGCCCACCGCAGGGGGCTCGAGCGCCTCGCCGTACTGGTCGTGCTGCACGAGGATGGGGTGCCAGCCCCGCCGCACGTTGTGGCCTCCCAGGGGCAGATCCCGGGGCAGCGGGCGGTCGAAGAACCAGGAGATCCCGAGGTGCTCGTACACCGACTCCCCCAGGTACGCGTCCAGGTCCGCGCCGTCGAGCCGAAACCCCTTCGCGATGGGCTCGTCGCTGTCCCGGAGCAGGGCCCCCAGGGCGGGCGGCGGAACCGCGAGGAACAGCGCATCGACCGCGTGGCGTTGGCCGTCGTCGGTGACCAGATGCACGCCCCGGGACCTCCCGCGGGCCTCCAGACGACTCACGGGGGTGCCCGTGTGCACACGCACGCCGCTAGAGGCCAGGGCGGCTCGCCAGGCGGACACGAACCCGTCGGGGGCGTTGGGGGGCCGGCTGTTCCAGAACAGCGGATCCGCCCCGTCCCGCAGGATGCCGGCGACGTTGGTGCCGATCCGATGAAAGAACTCCCACATCGTCATGCGCAGTGTGCCCGCGATGCCTCCCATGGCCGTGGCCCGCATCCACGCGGTGCAGCCCTCGCTGATCCCCCGGGTGTCCAGGAACTCCGCCACCGAGATCTCGTGGAACCGGCCGCCCCCCAAGCGGTGCTGCAGGTAGGCGCCCACCAGGATGGTGCGGTCCCGCCAGGTGCACGCCGCCACGAACGGGCGCAGCCAGTCGCGGTTGAGATCGTGGCGGGCGGTGAAGTGGTCCTGCCAGCGGGTCCCGATGAGCTCGAACAGGGCCGGGGTCGAGTGGTACGTGGACTGGTAGACCTTGCAGGAGTTGTCGCCGCGGAACCAACCGCCGTCGTCCAGGCGGGACGCCCACAGCCCCCCGAGCTGACCGTCGCGCTCGTAGATGGAGACCCGGTGCCCCGCGCGGGCCAGCAGGAGCGCCGTCGTCATGCCCGCGGGGCCGCCGCCGATCACCGCGATCTCAGAGCCCGTGTGCGGGGCCTGACCCGGTCCGGTCGCTGGTCTCGGCTGGGCGTTCACGGGGGCGACTCTACCCGTCGATGGACCGCACGAGGCGGATCCCCAGACCCCAGCCCTGCTGGTCGCTGGGGACGATGTGGCGCACCGACACCCGCAGGCCCACCGGGTAGGTGCCCCAGCTCCCGCCCCGCTTGATGCGCTGGGCCGGAGGGATGGGGCTGTCCAGCTGGAAGGGGTCGGTGACGGGCCCGTCGGGGTACCACGCGAACCGATCCTCCACCCACTCCCAGACGTTCCCGGTCATGTCGTACAGCTCGAACGCGTTGGGCGACCGGGTGCCGACGGGGTAGGTGGTGTCGTCGCCGCCGCTATCGAAGTACCAGGCGACGTCGTCGGGATCCGACGACCCCGCGAACTCGAAGTCCTCGCCGCCCCGCGCCGCGTACTCCCACTCCGCCTCGGTGGCGAGCCGGTAGCCCGCGCAGGCGTACGGATCGCCCAGGGGCGCGCAGCTCAGGTCGGCGCGCTCCCCGGCGCAGGAGTAGCAGGCGTCGAGCCCGTCGAGCGCGGACAGGGCGTTCGCGAAGCCGGCCGCCTCGCCCCAGGTGGTGTTCTCCATGGGGCAGTCGGCTCCGCAGGCCGGAAAGAGCGCGGGGTTGTATCCCATCAGCGCCTCGAACTGGCCCTGGGTGACCTCGGTGCGCGCGAACCACAGGGGCCGGCTCAGGCTGACCTCGTGGGCGGGCTGTTCGGCCTCCCAGCAGTCCCCGGTGAGGTCGTCCCGCCCCGGCACGCAGCCCATCGTGAACGTGCCCGGCGGCAGGCGCGAGAACGACAGGCCCTGCACGGTCAGGACGTTGGGGTCCGGCTCCTCCGGGGTGGCGGGCTCGATCCGATCCTCCGGGTCCGGCTCGGGGGCCTCGACGGGAGCGCACGCGGGCGACCCCGCCAGGATCCAGGCGAGGAGCAGGCAGCGCGTGGGGCGGCCGTCGGCAGACCTGGTTCGAGACATGGCGGACGTTAGATCAGTTCGGAGCCGAGGTGATCCCTCGACCGAGCGCTACTCGAGCCGGCGCAGCGCCCGCTCGATGCGCGCCAGCCCCTGGTGGATGTCTTCCATCGACACCGCGCCGACGCTCAGACGCACCCACCCCACGACGTCCTCGGGCCCGAACACCGCCAGCGGCACGATCCCGAAGCCCGCCTCGTCCAGCAGGAACCGGCGAACGTCCTCGTCGGTCTGGATGACGGTGCCGTTCCAGCGCTCACCCGCGATGTCGAACCGCCCCGTCAGGTAGATGGCGCCCTGGGGGGCGATCGAGTCCGTCGGCAGGCCCGCCGCCTTCATGCCCTGCAGCCCGTGGTGCAGCGCGTTCAGGCGATCCTCGATGCCCTGCTTCATGGTCGCGTGGTAGGTCGCGATCGTCGCGGGATCGTCGAGCAGCTTCGCGGTGGCGATCTGCTCGGGGCGCGGCGCCCAGGCCCCGATGTGACCGATCAGGGCCTTGAAGGGCAGCTCCAGGGGCTCGGGGATCACCGCCCAGCCCACGCGCAGGCCGGTGGCCGCGAAGCTCTTGCTGATCGCGTCCACGAAGAAGGTGTACTTCGCCATCTCCGGGCGCAGGCCCACCGGGGTGACGTGGCGGGCGCCGCCGAAGGTCAGCATCCAGTACACCTGGTCGTACATGACGAAGACGGGGCGCTCGCCCGCGGTCTCCCGGCGCCGATTCGTGGCCAGGACGAGGTCGCAGATCCCGCCGAGCTGCTCGTCGCTGAACATCGTGCCGGTGGGGTTGAGCGGCGAGTTCAGGCAGATGAGCGACACGCCGTCCAGGCGCCCCTCCAGCATCGCCGCCGTCGGCAGGAAGTTCGTCTCGGGGCCGCAGTGCACCGCCACCGGCTCGGCGTGGTTGATGTGCAGGTAGAAGTGGTTGTTCCAGCTGGGGGCGCAGTACAGGACGCGATCCCCGGGCTTCACCACCAGGGCGAACGTGGAGTAGATGGGCGGCCGCGCCCCGCTGCCCACGATCACCGAGTCGATCCCGTAGCTCAGGCCCAGCTCGCGCTCGTACAGCGCCACCACGGCCTTGCGCAGCTCGGGGGTGCCGACGGCGGGCGGGTAGTTCGTGTGCCCCTCCGCCAGGGCGACGCCGATGTCCGCCTGGAGCGACGCGGGGATCGGGAACTGCCCCGGATCGAAGTCCCCGATGGTGAGGTTGCAGACGGGGTGGCCCTCGGCCTGCATTCCCTTGATCGAGGCCGCGATGGCCAGGATCGAGCTGCCCTTGAGGCCCGCCGCCATGGGGTTGAGGGCCGAGAGGCGCCAGGCGTCCGCGGCCTCGCCCTGGGGGAACTGCGCGCGACAGTCGATGCTCATCTCAGGACTCCTTCCTGCCGAAGCGGGCCAGCACGCGGTCGTAGACCACCATCAGCACGATGGAGGCCACGCCGATCATCGCGATCGAGTACCAGACGCTCTGGGGCGAGTAGGTCTCGTACAGCAGGCGCTGGGTCTCCAGGGCGGTCTTGCCGAGCTGCCTGGAGAGCTCCGCCACCACGTCGGCGCGGTCGATGGCGTCGGCCGCCGCGGACTCCATGTTCAGCTCCTCCTGCAGGTACTTGCGCGCGAGGTTGGCCTTGTCGCCGCCCTTCTCGTAGGCGTCGCCCGCGAGGTAGCTGCCCGCGATCCAGCCGATGGCCACGGGGATGTTCGCGTAGCCCATGAACAGCCCCTCCTGGCCCTTCTTCGCCAGGGTCGCCAGGTACTCCATCTTCTTGGGCGAGCTCAGCATCTCTCCGATGGAGAACACGCCGATGCCGGCCAGGCACACCCAGCCCACCGTGGCGTTGCCCGCGATGAACGAGCCCGCGGTGGCCACGCCCATGCCGATGATGATCGAGGTGAGGGGCCGCACGAACGAGCTCAGGTAGGCGAACCCGATCATGGTGAACACGATCAGCCCGGGGTTCAGGTTGATCATCCACTCGGGGTTCACCTGGGCCCCGTCCTTGGCCATCTGGATGAACAGGTCCGACTTGGCGGTCATGGCCTGGTACATGGCGGGCATCGCGCCGCCGATCCCGATCCCCGTCACCAGCCCGGCCAGGAGCTTCGCCTCGAGCCGCAGCTGCAGGGCGAGCGCGCCCGCGAGGATGCCGGCTCCCGCGGCCACCCCCAGGGTCATCCACCCCGTGGTGAACAGGCTCGCGCCAGCGACGCTCGCCGCGAAGAAGCTCAGCGTGATGATGACGTAGGACTGCAGCGGCACCTCCTCGGCGGGCCGTTGGTCCGGGCGCATGGCGAGGAGCACGGCTACGCCGGCCACCAGACCCAGGATCACGGACAGGAACACCGCCAGCAGCCCAGGCACCACCGGCGTCGAGAACGCCTGTCCCGCCGTGTTGATCAGGCCCGAGGAATCCACCCAGTCATCGATCACGTTCGGCAGCAGGTCGAACACCTGGTTGAACATCAGCCAGAAGCCCGAGAACACGAGGCAGAACGCGAGCACGCGCCGCTGGAACAGCCCCACCACGGACACCACGAACACCGTCAGCACGTCGGTGCCGCCCTTGTCGAACCGGGACTCCTTCTGGGGCAGGTACACCAGGAACGCCACCGCGCACATCACCGCCGCGACCGTCTCCACGCGCAGGTTTCGCCAGCCGAACTCGGTCACCGCGATCCACTGGCTTGCGGTGGCGCCTTCCGGCACGCCCCACCAGCCGAAGAAGTTGTTGATGGGGAGCAGCACCGCCGCGAGGACCAGCAGCACGGTCCAGACCGTCGCGTCGAGCCTCGGCACCTCGCGGCTGAGCGATGCCCAGTTCGCCGCGCCCTTCGCGCCGGTGCCCTCGTAGCCCTCCTCCTGGGTGGGGTCGCTGTAGAAGGGGAGCCACAGGAAGTTGATGAGGACGATGCCCGCGCAGGCGAGGAATACGTACGACCAGTCCATCAGGCGGAGGTAGCCGGCGATGACCGGTCCCAGGAAGCCGCCGATGTTGACCAGCTGATAGAAGATCCCCCAGCCCACCGAGGCGCTGGACGCCTTGAGGGTCGCCGCCAGGGTGCCCTGCACGCCGGGTTTGAAGACCGCGGTCCCCCCGGCCAGGAACATGCACCCCCAGAAGAACCCGCTGAAGTCCATCAGGTAGGCCATCATCGAGTAGCCGATGCACTTCAAGATGATCGCGAAGGCGATGGTGCGCTTGTGTCCGTACCGGTCGGCGAACCCGCCCGTGAACATCGGCAGGATCGACTGCACGCCGGCCCACCACGCGAAGATGAAGCCCTTGTCGATGTGGCTGAACTCGGGGCCGCCCTGGGAGGCCGGCAACACCATGTAGATCGCCACCACCGCGCGCACGCCGTAGTAGGCGAACCGCTCCAGCATCTCCATGACGTTGACGATCCAGAACCGGTTGTCGAGGTCGACGAGCTGGGCCTTGAGGCTCTGACGGGCCGGGGAGGGGGCTGCGGTCATGGGACTCCCGTGGGTGGTGCGCAGGCAGGCGCGGCGCGGCCTCCGGCCATCGCGCGCGGCTCTATACCACGCAGTCCAGCTCTGGCGGGCCCCCGCCGGCCCGGTCGGGACTTGCTACACTGGCGGCCTCACCCGCCGCGGGCGTTTTGGAGGATGTGTGGACGGACACGGGCCGAAGATCGTCGCTGTTCTCATGGTGCTGGCCCTGGTCGCGGTCGCCGTGCCGATCCTGAACATGGTCGAGCGGACCAAGGTCCAGGGCGTGCTCAACGAGTACTTCACGGGGCAGAACGCCCACATCCTGGCCGACAAGAAGCAGGTCGAGGACTACCTGTACACCACCATCGAGGCGATCGTCGGCGAAGAGGCGGACATGGAGGCGATCATGTACGCCTACTCGGGCACCGTTCCGCTGGACCTGATCGACGACCCGTCCCGGGTGCCCAGCCTGCCCGGCATCAACAAGAGCGCGGGCTACTACGAGGTGTCGGCCATGGTGGTCCGCGTGTACTGGGTCCAGAAGAAGCTCATCGCCCAGAAGCTGGACGACGACGGCAACGCCGTCGGGAAGTGCTTCTACTGCCCCGCGGACGCGCTGGCGGAGCGGGTGTTGTTCGTGCCCCGGGAGAAGCTGGGCGACAGCTACCGGCCGCCCACGGGGGACCTGGAGTTCGTCAAGGATCCGGGTCTGCTGTTCGAGCAGTTCCGTTAGGGGAGCCGCTGACCCGGGGGCGCGTGCCGGCTGCTTCGCACCCACCGCCTAAAGAACTCCCGCTTCCTGCCGCTACAGACTGCCACGACGGCCCTGCCCCCTGCGGAGGAAGGGCGTGGCCGGTCGGGAGGCAGGAGAGCGGTTTGATGAACGTCGCAACCCTCCAGGAACCGTCCCAGGTCGATACGACCATCGGGATCAAGCTTCTCCCATTCCGAGTGCGGAGCGGTCGGTTGGAGCTGCTGCACTCACCGGGACAACCGGGGAGCATGCTGGCGGCCTTTCCGCCCGACCCGTACCAGGAGCTGGACGAGGCCGTGGCGCGCTTCGGCTCGGAGATCCTCAGCGGGGCGGGGCACCCCATCCAGCTGCGGGTGACGGGCTCGCCGTCCCGCGGGCTCACGGGCGTGTACGTGTACCTCGTGCGGCCGAGCACGCCGGGGCTCACCTCCGGCCAGCCGGTGGCTGGCTTCTCGTGGCGTGACCTTCGCCGGATCCCGCTGGACGCAGAGGATGGCGGGATCGTCAGTGACGCCCTGGACGCCCTGGCCCGCCAGATCGAGCACAGCGACGCTGGGTTCCGAATGGTGGGGGAGGAGTTCACGGTGTCCGAGTTGCGGCAGGTCCACGAGGCTGTCCTGCGGGTGAGCCTGGACCCCTCGAACTTCCGCAAGCGCGTCTGCAGGCTCGTGGGCGAGGGCGTCCTGAGCGAGCTGCCGACCCGGCGCCCCACGGCGACCCGCCCGGCCCGCCTGTACCGCATGGTCTGACCGGGCCCGCTGGTGGCATGCTCCACCCCGTGCCCAGGAGGTCCGCCATCGAGCGCCATCCGCTGCTGATCGTGCTCGTCTGCGGCCTGACCCAGGCCGGGTGTCTGCCCCGCGCGTGCCAGCCCGGAGACTCACCGACCCTCGCCCTCGGCACCGGGGTCGAGGACTTCGTCCCGCTGGCCGATCCGCCGACCCTGGACCTCGTGTACGGGCCCCAGGGCGGTGTGCACGTGGACATCGCGCTTCGCGCCACCGAGCTCGACAGCAGCGCCCTGTGGACCATCGACCTGCGTGGGCTGGTGGACGGCGTGGTGCGGGGGGACGCCAGGCCCCAGGTGGAGGCGCGCTGCACCCCCGACGTGGACGCGCTCGATGTGACCGGGCTGCGGCTGGTCTGGCACGACGACGTCACGCCGGCCGACCTGGCGGGGCCGGTGGATGTGCTGGTCGAGGTGAGGGATGCGGCGGGGCGGGAGATCACCGCGTCCGCCCAGGGGGTGAGCATCGTCTTCCCGTGAGTCCCGCTGGTCGCCCCTGGGGCAGGTTGTCACTCGATCCCAGCGCCCTCCCGAGCGCCGCGATCCGGGTGAAAACGGACCCGCGGGGTTGCACGGTGGTGTACGGCCCGGTATTTAGGGCGCCGTCGCCGGAAGGCCCCTGAAGGGAAATTGTCCTCAGGGGCTTTGTTGCGACTCGGAGAAACGCTTCTCAGCCGCCAGGCGGCCCGGAGACCGACGCCATGTCTGTCGATCTGAGTACGCGCCGGAACATCGGGATCTCTGCCCACATCGATTCGGGCAAGACCACGCTGACCGAGCGCATCCTCTTTTATACGAATCGCATCCACGCCATCCATGAAGTCCGAGGCAAGGACGGAGTGGGGGCGAAGATGGACTCGATGGAACTCGAGCGCGAGCGCGGGATCACCATCCAGTCCGCTGCCACTCACTGTGAGTGGAAGGATCACCTGATCAACATCATCGACACCCCCGGACACGTGGACTTCACGGTCGAGGTGGAGCGAGCGCTGCGGGTGCTCGACGGGGCGGTCCTGGTGCTGTGCTCGGTGGCAGGCGTCCAGTCGCAGTCGATCACGGTGGACCGGCAGATGCGTCGGTACTCGGTGCCTCGCATCGCGTTCGTGAACAAGTGTGATCGGTCGGGGGCCAACCCCTTCCGGGTCACCGAGCAGCTTCGCGACAAGCTGGCCCACAACGCGGTGATGCTGCAGATCCCCATCGGTCTGGAGGACGAGCACGCGGGCGTGGTCGACCTGGTCACCATGCGTGCGCTCACGTTCCACGGGGACGCCGGCGAGGAGATCCGGAACGAGGAGATCCCCGCGGACCTGCTCGAGTCGGCGGAAGAGCATCGGGAGATCATGCTCGACGCGGTCTCCATGTTCTCCGATGAGCTCATGGAGCAGATGCTCGAAGAGGACGTGCGGGAGGAGACCCTGGTCGCGGCGATTCGCCACGCCACGATCTCCAACCAGATGACCCCGGTCCTGATGGGCTCCGCCTACAAGAACCGCGGCGTGCAGGTGCTCCTGGACGCCGTCATCGCCTACCTGCCCAACCCCACCGAGGTCACGAACGAGGCGTTCGTGGGCACGGAAGACCACGAGGCGTCCGAGTCCGAGGTCACGGTGCCGCTCCTGAGCGACCCGGACGGGCCCCTGGTGGCGCTGGCGTTCAAGCTCGAGGACGGTCGCTACGGTCAGCTGACCTACGTCCGGGTCTACTCGGGCACGCTCCGGCGGGACGACTTCATCCACAACCAGCGCAACGGCAAGCGGGTCAAGGTCGGCCGGCTGGTGCGCATGCACAGCGACGAGATGGAGGACATCCGGGAGGGTGCCGCCGGCGACATCGTCGCGATGTTCGGCATCGACTGCCACAGCGGCGACACGTTCACCGACGGCACCACGACGATGACCATGACGTCGATGCACGTGCCGAGCCCGGTGATCTCCGTGTCCGTCAATCCGGTGGACAACAAGGCGCAGATCAACATGAGCAAGGCGCTCCAGCGGTTCACGAAGGAAGACCCGACGTTCCAGGTCTACGTGGATGGCGAGAGCGGCGAGACCATCATCTCGGGCATGGGCGAGCTGCACCTCGAGGTGTACATCGAGCGCATGCGCCGCGAGTACGCGGCCGAGGTCACCACCTCGCCGCCTCAGGTCGCGTACCGGGAGACCTTCACCGAAGAGGTGAAGTTCAACTACACGCACCGCAAGCAGACGGGCGGCTCCGGCCAGTTCGGACGGATCGCCGGCACCCTCGGGCCGCACCCGGACAGCAACTACGAGTTCGAGGACACCACCAAGGGTGGCGTCATCCCCAAGGAGTTCATCTCCTCCATCGACAAGGGCTTCAAGTCGATGTTGGACAAGGGGCTGCTGCTCGGCTTCCCGGTCGTCAATGTCAAGATCCTCATCGACGACGGCGCCGCCCACTCGGTGGACTCGTCCGACAACGCGTTCCAGGCCGCGGCCCGCGGCGCCTGGCGGGAGACGTTCCACCGCGCGAAGCCGGTCCTGCTCGAGCCGATCATGAAGGTCGAGTGCGAAGGCCCGGTCGAGTTCCACGGCCAGATCGTGGGCACGATCATGCAGCGACGCGGGCAGATCGTCGGCTCCCAGGAAGAGGGCGGCTACACCACGGTGACCGCGGACGTGCCCCTGAACGAGATGTTCGGCTACGCAACGACCCTGCGCTCCGGTACCCAAGGCAAGGCCGGGTTCACGATGGAGTTCAGTCGGTATGCTCAGGTCCCCTCGGGCGTCCAGGCGGACCTCGTGGAAGAGGCCCGCAAGAAGTCCGAGAAGCGCTGAGGCGCGCAAGGAGGGAGTTGACGATGTTCCGCAAGGAAGTCAATGAACACAGCCCACTGCGTGTGCTCGAGAAGTCCATTCACGGTGGCCTGGGGACCGGCAAGCTGGGCGTCGTCCTGGCGAGGGCCGGCGTCGGCAAGACCGCGTTTCTCGTGCAGGTCGGGCTGGATGGTGTCCTTCGTGAGCGCCGCGTGCTGCATGTCGCCATCGACATGGACATCGCGGAGGTCAGGACCTGGTACGACGAGCTGTTCGCCGACCTGAGCCAGCACACGCACCTGGAGGACCGGGTCGCGGCTCATGTCCTGCTCGAGCGCAACCGCATGATCCAGGCCTACGGTCGGGCGAGCTTCACCTCGGACAAGCTCGGCAACGTGCTGGACATGCTGCAGGAGCACGTGCAGTTCAGGCCCGACGTGGTCCTCATCGACGGGTACGACTGGGAGGCGGCGACGTCGGCGACCATCACCAGCTTGAAGACCCTGTGCGGCGCGCACGACGCCGAGCTCTGGATGACGGCGCGCACGCACCGCCACGAGACCGGCGAAGACCCCAAGGAGCTGCCTTCTCCCGTCAGCGGCCTGCGGACCCTGGTGGACGTCGCGCTCTTCCTCAAGCCGAGCAAGAACCACGTCGATCTGCGCCTGCTCAAGGACCACGACGTCGTGGGCGCGCAGGACACGCCGCTGGCCCTGCACCCGGACACGATGCGCCTCGTGGACCACCGCGAGACCGGCGAGTTCGTCGCCCCCACGCTGCACCGCGACCAGTACACGCTGTACTCGGGTGCGGCACCGGGCGCCGAGGCCGCGTTTGGCGAGTTCGCCGAGAAGTACGGCATCGCCGAGGTGAACTTCAGCTTTCCCGGGCACAGCCCGGCGCGGGACCGGGGCATCACGGATCTGACGGAGCGCAAGCTGCGCCAGGGCGACGTGTCCCTGAGCTATGTCGCGCGCCGGATGAACCGGACCTACACCACGTCTCCGACCTTCCGAAAGGTGCTCCAGAGCATCTGGCACCAGATCAACAACGCCCAGCAGGTGATCGTCGTCGGCCTCATCAAGGACGACGGAACGGTCAAGGGCGGCACGGGCTGGGGCGCCGAGCTCGCGCGGGTCTGGAACAAGCCGCTGTGGGTCTTCGATCAGGACAAGGAGCAGTGGTTCCGCTGGAACTCGCTCGAGGAGAAGTGGGTGCCGTCCCGCACCCCGCGCCTGATCGCCGCCAACTTCGCAGGCAGCGGCACGCGCTTCCTGACCGACGGCGGCCGTGAGGCCATCGAGTCGGTGTTCGAGACCACCTTCGCGGGCTGAGGCGGCCCGGAGCAGCTTGACGAAGGCCTCCCCCGGGGGGCCTTTGTTCGTTCTGGGGGCCCGATCAGGGGCGTACGCCGCGACGGCGACGCCGCAGCGCCGCCAGGCCCAGCAGCAGGCCGAGCACCGGTCCCTTCCCCGGAGGCCGGGCGCTCAGCGCGCAGCTGCCGTACTCCACGCTGCCGCTCACCGTGGCGTCGGGTCCGTACCCCTGCCCGCTCCCGCCGCACCCTGCGCCCGAGCCGCCGAACGTCGGGGGCGCGCAGGACGCGACCGCGCGCTGGGCGATCCACGCGGTGCACTCGGCGCCGCCCACCGGCACCTGCAGGCTCCCGGTGGTGGGGAAGGAGACCTCCTCGCCGTCCTGCCGCAGCGCCGCGAAGAAGTACCTCACGCAGCCCGCCGGCCCGCTCGGCGCGTCGATGGACCAGGTCTGCTTGTCGTCGGCGCCCCGATCCGTGCCCATGACGTAGCACTCATCCTCGACCACGAGGGTCATGGCCTGCAGCGCGACCCCCTCGGGCTCGAACACCGCGGCGTAGAAGACGACCTCCTGGTCCTCGGCGGGGTACAGGGGCGCGTGGATGGCGGAGGTGATGATCGGCTCGTCCACGCCGGGGCGGAAGCCGAAGTCCTGGACCCACACCGGCTCGTCGCCCGGATGGCCGGTGCCGATCTCGTTCCAGTCGCCGTCGAGCATGTTCGCCCGGTGCCCGTCGCTGTACAGCCAGCTCTGAAACACCGCCACCTCGGCGGTGGCCTGGCCCCGCGCGATGTTCTCCCCGAAGGAGCCGCCCGGATAGAACGACGACACCCGCTCGGAGAACGGCGTGCCGTCGCAGGAGCTGTGGTCCGCCGGGAAACACCCGTTGTCTGCGATGTCCTCGGCGTAGAAGCGCGACGCCGCGGCGAGCTCATCAGCGAGGATGAGCGGACGCACCGCAGCAAGATCGTCGAACGCCGCGTCGGGCGCGCCGGGCTCCACCCGGAGCCGGTCGGTGTGCAGGTGCAGCGCGCGCTCCTGCAGGGACTGCTGGGAGGTTCCGGCCTCCCCATAGGCACCGGCCACGGAGGGCGCGCTGGCTGCGAGGGCGGCGATCAGGAGCAGGGTTCGGGCCATCGGGTCTCCGGGGGAGTTGCCTCATACCTCACTGGAGCAGGATTGAGATCCCCCACCGTCATCGAGCGGCCCCGAGGAGCGGGTCTACACTCCGGCATGCCCCTGCCGAGACTTCCCCTCTGCCGCTGGTCTGCAGGGCCCCTGTCGCCCACCGATCTGCCCGGTGAGGGCACCGTGGTGTGGCTGGATGGCCCCGCCTGCGCGGAGGCGGCGCCGTTCGTGGATCCGCTTCGACGGGCCCTGGGGGCGCGCCTGTGGAGTCCGCCGATGCGCACCGTGCCGGTGGCTGGGCCGCCGCCGGGACGCAGCCCCTGGGCGCATCGCCAGGACAAGCAGGAGCCGCTGCGCTGGGGGGAGGGCGACGGCGACGAGGGCGCCGCAGACCTCGCGGCCCTGGTCGAGGACCGGGCTCCGCTCGACGGCCTGGTGCTGGTGGGGGCCTGCGTGGGCCGCACCGACCAGCAGCTGCGCACCCTGCTTCGACAGCTGGTGCCGCTGCTCCGGTCCCAGGCTCCGTGGCTGCTCGTCGAGCCGAACGGGCGCGCGCTGCATCGGATCGTGCGCTCGCTTCGGGCGGCCGACGGCCTGCGCGGAGAGGGCAGGGGAACGGTGCGGAGCATCGAAGAGCTTCGGCGTCTGCTGGAGACGGGCGGGCTCGCGCTCGCCGGAGCCTGGGCGATGCCCCCCCGGCGGCGTCGGGACGCGCTGGCGGGGCGGGTGTTCGGACAGGACCTCGCCGCGGACTGGATGGTCGCCCGCGGCGTCCGCATTGCGTGAACCCCGTGGGCAGACCGCGCCCAGGGGCTTAAGGTAGTCGCCATGCTCGCGCGCATCCTCCTGCTCTTCGGACTCCTGCTGGCCATGCCCGTGCTGTCTGCCGCTCCTGCCTGGGCGCAGTCGACGCCGACCCGGGCCGAGGCGGAGGAACTCTTCCTGCTCGGATACGGGCACTTCAAGGAGCTCCGGCTCCCCGAGGCGCGGGCGGCCTTCGAGGGCGCGCTCCGGCTCGACCCCGACCACCAGCAGGCCCGCTCCTACCTCATCGAGTGCCTCGTCCTGGACGGGGATCTGGAGGCCGCGCGGGCCGTCGCCGTCGCCCCGTCGGAGGCTGGCCCGGAGCCGGTCACCGAGCCCGAGCCACAGCCGATCCCGGAGCCTGGCCCCCTCGCCGTGCCGCTCTCCGAGCCGGTGGAGCCCCCCCGGCAGGCCGCGGTCGTGCAGATCGACGAACACGCCGTGCGCGCTGCCGCCCGCGCGGCGCGTGAGGCGAAGAAGGAGCGCCGGAATCCACGTCGCGGGGAGCACTTCGGCATCGGCCTCGGGCTCGGCGGCCCCGCTGCCACGGTGGGGTTGTTCGCCGAGGTGCGTCCGGGCTGGCTCGGCAGCGGCGTGTTCGGCATCGGCAGCTTCCTGGTGGCCCGGGACGACAGGATCCAGGCGGCGGCGGCGGTGTCGGCCGAGCTGCAGCTGTCCCCGGTGCCCTGGCGCCTGACCCCGCTGCTGGGTGTCGGAGTGGTGGGCTTCGCGGGGCCCGGAGCCTCGGCGATCGACGCGGCGCTCGCGTCCCCCGGCACCGGCCGCTCCAACGTGCGGGTCGTGCCGTACGGGCTCCTGGGGGCGCGCTACGACTTCCGCAAGACCCTGTGGCTCAGTGTCTGCGTGCGGCTCGCTCCTTCGCCGAGCCTCGTGGTGATGCCGATCCCCGGGGCGCGGCTGGGGCTGCGGTTCTGATGCGCCTGCGTCGGATTCGCGTCGCCGCCTCGCTGTTCCTCCTGCTCGCGGGCTGCGGCGGGGACGAGGGCGTGCAGATGCGCAGCTCGGCCCTCCTCATCGAGTCGGAGGCGCAGGACGACGGGCTCGCCGACCTGGAGGCCCAGGGCCCCGTGGCCGGCTCCCCCTCGGGCGCCACCGTGTACCTGGGTCTCGTGGAGCCGGAGCGGGTGGCGGAGGTGTCCTGGATCGTGCCGGGCACCATCAAGTCCGTGGACGTCGCGGTGGGAGACTCGGTCCGGGAAGGGCAGGCGCTGGGGCAGCTCGAGACGGAGGCGCGTCAGCTCCGCCTCGCTGAGAGCCGCAAGCGCTTCCAGGACGCGCGCGCGTCGCGGCCCGCGGCCGTGGCCCGGGGGACCGATGGCCCCCCACCGGACTGGGTGCTCGACGAAGGCAAGCGGATCCAGGAGGAGGCCGAGGCGGAGCTCGTCAGGAGCCGGGGTGACCTGGACCGGGTGCGTCGCCGGGTGCAGACCGACGGGGAGGAGGGCGCCGCCGATCTCGCGGTCGCGCTGCACAAGGCCCGGACGGAGCGCCCGTCCACCCACGCGGTGCGCAGGGCCAACGAGGACGCCCTGGCCGTGGCCCTGGTGGACGACCTGGAGCAGCGGATCCGCCAGCTCGAGAAGGCGATCGCCCACAGCGCGCTCAAGGCCCCTCTGAGCGGCATCGTCATCGACGTGGCGGTGGCCGCCGGCGAAGAGTGGAACACCCGCACGGTGCGGCCGGCGTTTCAGATCGTGGACCCGCGGTCCTTCGTGGTGACGGTGGTGATCCCCGTCGAGCGCGCCCGGACGCTGACTCCGGACCAGGTCGCGTGGGTCGAGATCCCCGGCGAGAGGGGCGGACCTCCGACGGTCGTGTCCGCCCGCTGGCAGTCGGTGGCAGAGGACCAGGTCACCCTCACGGGGCGCTCTGGGGGCACCGTCGCCTGGACCAACGCGGTCTTCAAGCTCCCCGCGGATCTGCCCCGTCATGTCTTCGTGGGCGAAGAGGCTCGGGTCGCCCTGGCCCCCTGACCCGGGTCAGAACACGAGCTGGAGCAGGCTCTCCTCGAACAGCCGATCATCGAGCGTGTCGATGATGCGGGTCGCCCGCTCTCCCCGCTGCGCGCCCAGATCCAGGCGGGTCGGTCGAGCCAGGGTCTCACCGGTCCGGTCCCGCACCACGAACAGCTCCGGTCGGTCGAACAACCGGGGGTCGGAGGACGGGGTGCCGACCACCGCGATCGCTCCCTCCCGCAGCCGGACCACCGAGCCCGGCGGGTAGCGCCCCATCATCCCGAAGAAGGCGTACAGGAGCTGGCGGTCGAACCGCCGGTCCACCTCCTGGAACAACGCCTCCAGCGCCAGGGGCCGCGCGAGACCGCTCCGGTCGCCCCGATCATGAACGAGCGCGTCGTACGCATCGCAGATCGACACGATCCGCGCGAACAGGTGCGGCTGGCCCGAGTGCGCGGCCGCGGGATAGCCCTGCCCGTCGAGTCCCGCGTGGTGCTCCCAGGCCACCACGAGCTGGGCGCGGTTCGCGGGCTCGAGCCGTCCCTCGTCGAGTCCGGCGAGCAGCGAGCGCAGCGGGTGGTCCAGCAGGAGCTGGGTCATCGACTCGCTCAGCTCGTTGGGGTCGAGCCGGAGCTCCCGGGGCAGGGACCGCATGCCGACGTCGCACAGCAGCGCCGCGCGCCCCAGCTCGGCCACCGCCTCGTGGCTCAGCCCCAGCCGCCGCCCCATCAGCATCGTCAGGGTTGCGGTGTTCGCCGTGTGCACGACGGCGTAGTTGGCCACGTCCCGGTGGGTGGAAGTGAACAACACGAGATCCGGCGCGGAGTCAGTGAAGGACGCCAGGCGATCCACCGCCGCGAGGACCTTGCCGAGCACCGCCCCATCGATGGGCTGGTCCGGGTCCCCCACCAGCTCGCTCACCGCCAGCAGGGACGCGTACGCGTCGAGCACGTCGCGCGGACTCAGGCCCCCCGTGGAGTGCGCCTCGGGGGACTCTTCGGCGTGGTCCCGGGGCGCGTGCACCACGATCCCCTGGACTCCGAGCTGGGCGAGCTTGAGCTGCAGGCGCTCGCCCTTCAGGCCCAGGTTCCGGCGTCGCCAGAGGGCGAGGAACTTCAACAGCTCCTCGGGGGACTGCGGCGGCAGCAGCTCGATCGAGCCGGCGCCGTGGAACAGCAGGTCGTCCCGGATGAGGCGCAGCTCCTGGGGCGTGTTCTCCCGACCCAGGTCCGCGACCACCGCCCCGTTCGCGCGCAACACGTCGCCGTCTGCCTCGACCACGAGGTGGCCCAGGGCGGCCAGGACCGGGTCCAGGCGAAGCCGGAGGTCCTCCACGGCGAGGCGCAGCGCCTGGTTCTCCGTGCTGTGCTGACGGCACAGCCGCAACACCCCGGCGAGCCGCAGGATCGCCCCGCGCACACCCTCGGCGCGGCCACGCGGCGTGCTGAGATCGAGCCTGTCGTCGCCGAATGTCATGGGCGGCTCCGGCCGGATCCGGGCGTGGCCTGCAGGCCGGTGCGGACCTCCGCCACCAGCGGGCCGAGCCAGCTCCCGGCGTTCGCTTCGAGCCACTGGAGCATCTCGAGGGCCTCTGGGGCCCCCGCCGCAGCGAGGCACAGGATCCAGGGCGCCACCCGCTGGGGATCGGCGCCGCGCCAGTGCCCCCGCAGGGCCCGTCGGCCGAGGTCGAGGGCCCGCTGGCCGCCGGTGGCCCCCAGCGTCTGGCAGATCAGCAGCTGCTCGTTGATCGGCAGCTGGTGGAAGTGGGCCGAGGTGACGCGCTCCTCCATCACCGCGGCGGCGGCGGGCACGCGGTGCAGTCCCAGGTGGCGCAGCGCGAGGGGCCGCAGCTCGGCCGGGCCCCGCTTGAACAGGTCGAGCATGGCCCCGTGCACCTCGGGATCGTCCAGCTCCGCGGCCACCTGGATCGCCCGCACCAGCACCGCCGGCTCGGTGCGGCGCAGCGCGATCCGCACGATCCGGGCGGCGGCGGCGCTCGACTCGAGTCCGCAGGCCACCTCCAGGCCCAGCAGCGCCGGGCCTGCCTGGCCCGACGCGACCACCTGCT
>CALAGR010000489.1 GCA_937891735.1 uncultured Pseudomonadota bacterium
CCCAAGGACACGGGCCTGCGGCTGCGGGTGGTGACCCACCACGATCGGAGCGCCCACCCCTTCCCGATCGGCCCGTTCGATCTCCAGGAGATCTGGCAGGAGGTGACGGTCCGCGATACGCAGGGGCGTGTGCTCTTCCATCGAGGAGGCCTGGACGCAGAGGACCGCGTCGATCCCCGCGCCTCCCGACTCGGCGGGGTCGAGTGGCAACGAGACGGCCGCCACCTCCAGCAGCACCGGGTGTGGGACGTCGCCGGGCTGACCGATGTCCGCCAGATCGGTCCCGATGGGAGCGTCTCCGACAGCTACCAGTTGGTCCTGCCCGACGACACGCTCGGGCCGGTGCACATCGAGGTCGGCTGGAACCTGCGCCGGGTCAACCCCGACTTCGCTCGGGAGGTCTACGGGCCGGACGGCAAGCGCTTCCCGGTGCATCGGCTCGCGACGGTCGAGTCCGACGTCCCCTGGCGCGAGTAGCGCGTGACGGGGGCGCTGAGCGGCTGGTGATACCCTGGCCGCCGATGGGGACGACCGCGGCTACAAGGGGGGCGCCTCGCTGGACGATCAGGACACGGGTCGGGCTCGCGACCTGCATCGCGGCCGGCTGGGTCTTCGCTGCCTTGTACCTCCGGCTGAGCCTGCCCGGCGTGGCCTGGTTGGCCCATGTCGGCTTCCGTGCCGTGACGGCGCCGCTGGCCTGGCTTGCGGAGGCCGACCCCGCGGTCGGGGCGGCCCTCGTGGGCACCTGGCTGCTTCTCGTGGCCATGAACTGGCGGGCTCGGGGATCCGATGGGGTGCTCTGGTGGGTGACGTGTGGGCTCGTGGCCGCCGCCCAGATCCTGACCATCGCGGTGGCCGCGTTGATGGAGCGGGCGCTCGCGGGTGGACTCGTCCTCGCGCTGGTGGTCGCGGCTCGGAGCGGAGGGCTCGCCGGACCAGAGGGGACCCCTGACGGCCCGAGCAGGCCCGCGCGCGCGCTCTCCCTGGCTCTCCTGGGGGGTGTCGGGGTGGCGTGCATCTACTACCCCTTTGCGCTCGTGTCGTCAGTCCCGGAGGGGTACCCGCCGCTCCTCGCCTTGGGGCGGCTCCTGCGCGCCGGCAGAGGGGGGGCGCTCCTTCCCGCATATGCCAGCACCATCGTGGTGATCGGAGTGGTGGCCTGGGCCGTCGTTGCGCGCCGGGGGCGGTCCCTCCGATCCCTCATCGGGAGCCTGCTCGTCGGGTCTGGCGCCGCTCTGGCGATCAGCTCGCTGCTGGGAGACGTTGGCCCCCGGTGGACCATCCCCCTCGTGCTCGCGTCGGGGCTCGGCGTGGTGGCGGCGTTCGGATCAGGCCGGCCGGATGGGTCCGGCCCGTTCGACCTGCGGCGCTGGCCACCGGCGCTCCTGCCTGCCTGCCTCGCCGCGGCGATGCTCTTCAGTCATGCCTACGCCGCCCGCGTCTTGCGCTGTCCGGATGCAGGCCAGCCGCCGTCCCTGCAGGCCCTCGTGGCGTTGCCGGAGGTGTTCCGTGTCGAACTCAGCGGCGGGGCAAGCCGCGCCGTGCTCAGCGTGCGCCCCGAACACAGCCTCGCGGTCCTCGACCTGCAGCCACCGGACGAGCAGCCCGACTGGGTCGATGGCTCGGGACCCTCGGATCCCAGGGGTCTGCACCTGCCGGACACCCCGGAGGATCTCGCGTGGGCCGGCGGCGACCGGTTCTTCGCGATGCACTCGGCGCGAAACCCGGACGACTTTGACGGAGAGGCGACCCCGATCCCCGTCCGCAGCGTGCTTGTCGAGCTGGACGCCGGCTCCCGCCGGGTCATCCATCGCACTCCGTTTCCCGGCATGTGCTGGACGAGCTGCATCGAGTGGAGCCCCGAGCACCGCCGCTTGTATCTGGGTTGCGAGCGGCCCTACGGTCTGCATCGCTGGGACCCGACGACGGGCGAGCTCGAGTCGGCGCCGGAGGGTCAGCGCCTGGGCGACGTCGAGAGCCTGGCCATCGACCCGGATCCGAGCGCGGACCGGATGTTCGCCGTCTCCCTGTGGCGTTCACCCTTTCTCACCGAGCTCCGGGCCAGCGACCTGACGATCCGCCGGCGCACCTACCTCGGCGGAGGCAACTACGTCGTCGCCTACGATCCCGCCACCGATCGGGTGTTCGTGACCTCGTACTACGGAGGAAGGGTCCAGATCGTCGATGGCGCCTCGCTCGAACGGATCGGATCGATCCCGGTGGGCTTCGGCGCGCGGGCCGTGGCGGTGGACTCGCGGCGCGGGCTGGTTCTGGCCTCCAGCACGTACGAGGGAGTCCTGACGGTGGCCGATGCTGCGACGGGGGACGTGCTCTCGACGATTCCGGTCGGCGGGCATGTCAAGGACATCGCGGTCGACGCGGAGCGCGGACTCGCCTACTTCTGGAGTCAGTGCGCGCTGTACCGCCTCAACCTCGAAGAGCTGACCGGCCGAACCGGGAGGCCCCTCTGACTCCGCCATGGGCGGGCCCTTCCTGGTGTGCCGGCCTTGCCGGCTCCACCAACCGGCGACCATAGGGATGGACCGAGGCGCCCGCTGGTTCTTCGCTGCTCTCGCTCTTGTTGCCGCGCTCGGTTGCTGGTGTCTCGTCGGCACCGTGTGGTGGCCCGGCTACTTCGGCGCGATGTGGTTGCACCTGGCCGTCGGCCTCGCGCTGGTCCCCGTGTCGGTCCCGGTCCTCGCGGTTCACGTCCGTCGGACCGGCACCCGCGTCGGCCCCGTGTTGATGCTCCCTGCCGCGGTCCTGGCGCTCGTCGGTTGGCTGCTGCCTGGGCGACCGGACTACCCCGCCTTTGGTCCAATCGGCTGGTCGCTGTGGGCGACTGCCGCACTCCTGGTCGCGGTCGCGGGCTCGTCGCGTCTGGTTCGGCGGGAGCTGGACAGACCTGCCCCCACAACGAGCTGGAGCGGCTCAGCGCTGATGGTGGCGACCATCTTCGTGCTGGCCACCGGCGTGTTCGGATGGCAGCTGCGCGGCGACGAGCGATGGGGGGCCATGGCGGCGCACAGCCTGGTGGGGGGCGCAACAGCCGTATTGCTCCTGCTACATCTTCGGACTGTCCGGGCGGCCATCGCCCGCTCCCGTTGGATCGCCGCCGTCCTTGTCCCGGTGGGGCTGGCGCTCGTGATCGGGTGGGGCCGTGCCTACCCCCATCCACTCCTGCTCGCGGACGTTCATTCCCCGATGGGGTTCGGATACGACCCGGAACAGGGCGGCGATGCCGAGCAGGTCGGAGAGGACAGCCCGTATGACATCGACGACTTCCTGTCCGAGCATGATCCGCTTGCACTGCTCTGGGGTGACAGCCAGCCTCGCTCGGGCCTGCGGGTGTCGATCCCGTCCACGGCTGCAGGGTGGGGATCGGCGGACACCCCGACGATCTCAGAGGACGTCCTCACCGGCAGCATGGCCTGCGGCGATTCGGGCTGCCACGAGCTGCTCACGCGGCAATGGGCCGGCTCAGCGCATCGGTTCGCGGCGGACAACGACCTTTATCTCAAGGCCGTGGCTCTCGTCGTCTCGGAGCTCGGAACGAAGGGCGCATCGCTGTGCGCAGGGTGTCACGACCCGGTTCGTGTCCTCGCAGGGACGGTCGAAGAGGCCTACGCGACGGGCAAGCCTCCCCCGGGAGAGGGGGTCTCATGCGTCGTTTGCCACATCGCTGATCGTGTCCCCCTGCCGCCAGCCAACGGGATCATCACCTACCGCGAGCCCCGCGGCTATCCCGGGTCGAAGGAGCGCCGCCACGCGAACATCCGACTGGATCCGCGCCGCCATCGCGACGAGCTCTCGACGAACTATCGGGTGGCCGATCCAAACCCCACCTGCGCGGCCTGTCACCGGGTGGCCCTCAGCCCGGACATCGGGGCGGCGAGCACGGTGGAACTCCAATCAGCGATCGACCCCGCGGTGTTCGCCGAGGAGAGCGAGACCCGGCTGGGCTGCCCGGACTGCCACATGCCGACTCTCACCGTCAAGAGGGCGTTCGAGCAGGGACTGTACGACCACCACTGGAGCGGCGTGAACCTCGACCTCATGCAGTACGTCCGCCACCCGGACGCGGACCCCGACGCTCTGGACCTCGTGAAGAAAAACACAGCGGCGTTTCTCTCTGGGCGACTCGATCTACGAGGCCTGGAAGGCACGTCTTCCAGCCACGAAATTGCGAACGAGGCCCGGACGGTCCTTCGGGAGGGACATGCCCTCCAGCTCGAGCTGGAGGTCGGCAGGACCGCGGACGGCGGGCTCCAGGTCCGCGCCGTCACGCGAAACCACCGCGCGGGTCACGCGTTCCCGATCGGACCCTTCGATCTGCAGGAGGTCTGGCAGACCGTTCAGGTACGGGACTCCAACGGAGCCTTGCTCTGGTCTGTGGGTGAGCTCGATGACCGCCTGCGGCTCGGGGAGGACCCGCACCGGCTGGGGGCGGTCGAGATCGGGATCGACGGGCTGCCGCTGCGCCACCATCGGATCTGGGAGATCACCGAAATCCGCGAGAAGCGGCAGATTGCGCGCGGCGGTTCTGTGGAGGACACATACGAGATCGCCCTGCCCGTCGGCGCCGACGGAGGACCGGTCCCGGGTCCGCTGCAGGTCCGGGTCGGCTGGCAGGCACGCCGGGTGAATCAGGACTTCGCCGACTGGGTGTACGACGGGGATGGAACGACCTTCCCGGTGCACGAGCTCGCCAGCGCAGAGGCGTCGGTACCCTGACCGCGCGCAGCGGCCCCGGGGTGCGGGGAACCGGATCCCCGATCGGCTTGCGGCTCGGGGCCTGGGGCCTCAGTCTGGCCCTCTGCGGAGGCACTGTATGAACCCCGGGAGCCCAACGCGACGAGCGGCGCTGGCCCTCACCGTGCTCGATCTGGCCATCAGCGTCGTGGTCATCGGTTCCTACCGGGCCGGCTGGCTGGGTGAGAGCGGGGTCGCCGACAGGTGGCTGCTCGGCTTCGTGAACTCCAACCTCGCCCTTCTGGCGGCTGTGGCGTTTCTGGCGGCCGCTGCTGGCGCTCGAGGCCCATCCGCTCCCGGGTCCGTGCCCTCCCGGCGGCTGCTGTTGCTGACGGTGGGTGTGATCGCCTTGAGCGAGCTCGGTCTTGGGCTCTGCGAGCTCACTCCGTCCTTGGGAGACCGGCCAATCCGCATGATCGGAGCGGTCCAGATCCTGGCCCGGATGGCCGCGGTCGGGTTCGCCGTCTCCTTGGCTCGCGCGCAGCCGTCGGGGCGCGGCCTTCGACGCCTCGTGGCGACGATGGTCGGATCGGTCGGGATTGGCTTCATGGCATGGCAGGCCATCCCCTCGACCGGGGCCATGGGGGACCTTCTTCGGACCTC
>CALAGR010000490.1 GCA_937891735.1 uncultured Pseudomonadota bacterium
CAGCCGACGGCGCAGGGCCGCCGCGCGGTGCAGCGGTGCGTCGTCGGCCACCACCGCCACGAGCTGCTGCTGGTGGCGCGTGCCCCAGGGCCCGGGCGCGAGGTACAGGGCCACCAGCTCGTGGCCGAAGTGGGCGGGCAGGTCCGCGAGGAGGGGCCGCAGGACCGCGACGGCGGCGTCCCGGGTGCGGGGTGGCTGCGCGCTGACCGCGTCGGGATCGAGCTGTTCGCCGGCGTCGGTCGCGATCTCGCCGGCGAACGTGGCGTGCACCACCCCCAGGGTCGCGGCGCACACTGCGTCCGCCCCGGCGCCGGGCGGAGGCACGGCGGGGAAGCGCGAGGGCAGCGTCTCCCGCTCGCACACGTCCCGAATCGCCAAGGCGTGGTCCGCGGCGCGCTCCCCGTCCCGAGCCAGGGCCCCGGGCAGGCGCCACCACCACAGCTCCGAGGCGCCGCGCAGCCGGCGACGGCGGGCTTCGGTGTCATCCTCCTCGGCGGCGGGAAGGGGCTCCCCCCACAGCGGTGCGCGGGCTCCGGCGACGGCGGGGCGGCCGACCACCCCGGCGCTCCACACGTCCCACTCCCGGGGGGTGAGGGCCAGGATGGGGGCGTTCACGGCGCGGTAGAAGGCGACGCGAACCTCTGGCGCCGCCGGCTGGTGCACCAGGGCGAGGGTCGGCGCGTCCGCCATGGGGGAGCGGGGGACATCGAGCACGGTGAGGGGTTCGAGCCCGGCCGCGCGGGCCTCAGTGAGCAGCTGGTCCACGACGGCGCCGTGCCCCCGCCCCAGCACGCGCTGAAGGGGCCCGGCGAGGGGCAGCACGGGCAGGCGGATGGGCAGCTGAAGGGGCATCGGGGGGAGCATAGACAGTCCGCAGGGGAGGTCGTGGGCCCGCCGGGGCGGCGTCGCCGAACTCGAACTCGATCAACCACGGGTCGGCGTACGATGCCTCCGTGGGCGAGCGCCAACTCTTCGAGGACACCCCCCTGCCGGTCGAGCGCGTGCTGGTCGAGGGATACCGGCGCATGTCCCCGGCGCGGAAGTTCGCTCGGGTCCGGGACCTGAACTGGACGCTCCAGAAGCTGGCCCTGGCCGAGCTGCGCGCGCTGCACCCGGATGACGACGAGGGCCTGCTCAGGCTGCGTCTCGCGGCCCGGAGCTACGACCGGCAGACCATGATCGCGGCGTTCGGATGGGACCCGGAAGCAGGTGGGTAGCTGGTCCTTCGGCGCTCCCTCGCCGCGCCTTCCGTAGACTGGGTTGGTGATCAGACGAATCACGGCCGCGTCGCCTGGGGGTGTCGGCGTCGCGCGATCCGGAACGCTCCCACTGCTCGCCTTCGCCTGCCTCCTGCAACTGGCCATCGCGGCCCCTGCGGCGGGACAGACGGCGCAGGGCGTTCCGGACTCCTTCGGGTACTCCTGGGAGCCCACGGCCTATGACTTCGTACCCCTGTCGACGGGGCTGGGCAGCGCGGTCGACACGATGAGCACCCCATCGACCCCGCTCCCCTGGTCCTTCGACTACTACGGGAACACCTACACCTCCTTGAAGATCGGGATCGACGGCGCTGCGGTGTTCGGCGGGGGCGGCTGCACGTTCGTGCGTGAGGTTCCGACCAGTTGCCTGCCGGACGTCAACAACGGCCCCTACAACTGCGATCCCGACTTCGCCGTGTTCTGGGCCCCGCTGGATGCGGGGAACTACGGCGCGGCGTGGACGTACTTCGACGCCCCGCGGGATCGCTTCATCGTGTCCTGGGAGGACGTGGACCTCGCGGGCTCGACCTACGACGGAGCCAGCTTCCAGCTCCACCTCTATTCCTGGGGCCGCATCGAGCTCCAGTTCGCCGACGTCGTGTACGCAGGAGCCTCCTGGGACTTCGGCGCCGCCGCGGTCATCGGGATCCAGGACTTCAGCGGGGGCACCGCGGCCTCGGGAGCGTGGACCGGGTACTCGTGCATGCAGCCGGTGGTCGCGGCCGGGACCGCTGTGGCGTTCAAGACCGCCACCATGGGCGATCAGCTCGACGTGTGCGGAACGGGCTGCCCCTTCGCCACCCTCGCCGGGGCCTTGGCGGCCGCGCAGGCGGGAGATGTCGTCACCGTGGCACCCGGTATCTGGACCGGCTGCGTCGCGGTGCCGGACGGCGTCGTCGTGCGGGGCACGGGGGCGACCCCCGACGAGGTCGTGCTCGATGGGCTTTGCAGCGCGTCCGCCCAGGATCCGGCCCTCGATCTCGGGCTGGGCAGCCAGCTCCGGAACTTGCGGGTCACGGGCGGGGACACGGGGATCCGGGCGACGCTGCCCGCGGCGATCCAGGAGATCGAGGTGAGGGAGGTGGGTACCGGGATCCTGGCCGCCAGCGGCTCGAACCTGGCGGCGGCGCGCATCGACATCCGAGCCGCGGACATCGGGGTCGACGTCGCGTCGGGAGGCGCCCTCGACGCGGTGAACCTGTTGGTGATCGGCGATGCCTTTGACTCGATTGGGGTGCGCTCGGCGGGAGCCATGACGCTCGCGGGGACGACGCTGGCCACGGCGTCGGGCTCGGCGGCCCTGGGGTACGGGCTGAAGATCACGGCGGGGAGCACGGAGGCGTCGGACCTGGCGGTCACCGGCTGGGGGTTCGGGATCTCTGTGGCGTCAGGGCCGACCCCCGGTCCGGCGTTGCTCTACGGGAACACCGTCGACCTTGTGGGCGCCGCGTCCCTCGGGGCGGTCTCCCCGTCCCAGCTTGGCGTCGATCCGCTGTTCGCGGCCTGGCCCTGTGCCTCCGACATCGAGGCCTGCGATCTGCACCCCCAGTCCTCCCAGGGTCGCTGGGACGCCGCATCTCAGACACTCACACTCGTCGATGCCGGGATGAGCCCGCTCATCGACGCGGGCAGCCAGATCTCGCCGCGCTGGAGCGCGGAGTCAGACACCCAGTGCCGTCGCGTCGATCTCGGGGCGTACGGAGGCACGATCGAAGCGAGCCTCGGCGCCCTCGCGCCGTCGTCCACCGCGGGGCCGGATCCGTCGGCCTGCAAGGCGTTCAACGCGACCAGCGGCCAGTGGTTCGGGGGGCTGTTCACCGCGGCGTCCGAGGCGGACGTGGGGGACGTGATCCAGCTCGCCCAGACGACTCACGACGCGACGGTTTCGACGGTCCTGCCCGACGGGGTGACGGTCGAGCCCCTGCCGCTGGCGACGCGGCCGCTGCTGCAGGGCAACACGGGCTTCTTCTCGGGGTCGATGGTCAGCGTCGGCTCGAACAACACCCTCAGCTCGCTGCGAATGGAGGGCAACCCGTCCGGACGAGCCATCGATGGGCAGGCCCAGGTGCTTGATGGGTTGACCCTCCAGGATCTGCAGATCGGCCTCTCGCAGCCGCCTGGTAAAGCCGTCTATTTCAAGGTGCCAGGCGGCAGCAGGGACCTCCTCGGGGACTGGTTGATCGACTCGGTGGAGGTCTACGCGACGGATCGCGCGGTCTGGTTCAACGACCCCGCCGGTGTCGCCACGCTCACCGTCAACAACTCCGCCCTCGAAGGAGGGAGCGGTGCGCTGTATCTAGACGAGCCGTCCGGCGACGCCATGCTCACTGACAGCTCGTTTCTCTGTTCTGCGGGGACTGCGGTCTACGGGTATCGGCTGGGCGGCGCCATCACCATCGAAGACAGCCTGGTGAGCGCGAAGTCCGGGCAGCCATACACGGGGAGTGACTACGCGATGTTTGCATCGTTCACTGGCCCGGTCGATCTCTCTGTCATCCGCTCGGTCCTGGCTGGCAAGGTCGTGAGTAGCGGCGTGGGCCAGGGCGCCGCGACCATATCGTCCTCCATCCTCGCCCACTGCCAGGGGAGCTTCTCTTCGCCCCGCTTCTCCGTCGACGTCGGCGACGGCACCCTCTTGATCTCCAACTCGATCCTCCGCTTCGCGGACCAATCCAACGGGGACGCCGGGATCGTCGTCACCGGCGGGGCCTCGACCGCCGTGCTCAGCAACACCACGGTCCTCGGCGCGAGCGCCGACCTCTCGGGTCTGACGACCGCCGTCGTCACCAACTCCTACTTCCGCCCCGCGGACGGTCCGGCCCTCCTCCTCCCGGTCGGCAACCCGACCTCGGTGGTCTCCTACAACGGCTACGACGACGACTCCGGCGCGCCGGTCTTCGCCGATCAGCCCACCGACTCCAGCAACTTCCCCTGCGACGCGGGCATCGCCCTGGTCTGCGACTACTCCGACCCCGCGGCCTGGCTCGCCCCGCCCGGCTCGTGCCTGACGGACGCCGGCAGCCCCCAGGTGCTCGATCTCGACGGCTCGCCGTCCGACGTGGGCGCCTCTGGAGGCCCCGGCGCCGCCTACCTCCTCGCCCAGTTCGACCTCGACGCCGACGGCGTCGCCGGCACCTTCGACTGCGACGACGCCGATCCCACCGTCTACCCGGGCGCTCCCGAGGTCTGCGGCGACGGCATCGACTCGGACTGCTCCGGCGGGGATGCGCCGGACGACGACCTGGACGGCTTCGAGGACGACTCCGACGCCGCCTGCCCGGCGATCACCGCCCCCGACTGCGACGACTTCGACGCGAGCATCTTTCCCGGCGCCCTGGAGATCTCCTGCGACGGCACCGACCAGGACTGTGACACGTTCGACGAGCTCGACCTCGACCAGGACGGCGCCGACTGCCCTGCCGACTGCGACGATTCGGATCCCGACACCTGGCCCGGCGCGCCCGAGCTCTGCGACCTCGTGGACAACGACTGCGACGGGCTGCTCCCCGCCGACGAGCAGGACCTCGACGCCGACTCCATGACGCCCTGCGAGGGGGACTGCGACGACGCGGACCCCACCACCTTCGACCTCGCCCCCGAGCTGTGCGACGGCCTCGACAACGACTGCGACAACGTCGTGCCCGCCGATGAGGGGGACGGCGACGGGGACGGCTCCCTCACCTGCGCCGACTGCGACGACGCGGATCCCCTCAACTACCCCGGCAACGCCGAGGTCTGCGACGGGTTCGACAACGACTGCGACGGCGTCGCCGAGACCGGCGGCGAGGACGACGACAACGACGGGTTCTCGCTCTGCGACACATCTCCGGACTGCGACGACACGGACTCGAGCGTCTACCCGGGCGCGCCCGAGCTCTGCGACGGGCTGGACAACGACTGCGACGGCAGCCCCGACGCGGACATCGCCGGGGAGGTGGACGCCGACAGCGACGGGTCGCTCTCCTGCGCCGACTGCGACGACTCCGCTCCCTCCTCCTACCCCCTCGCCCCCGAGCTCTGCGACGGGCTGGACAACGACTGCGACGGGGCCCCCTCGTTCGATGCCGCCCAGGAGGCGGACGTCGACAACGACGGCTCCTTGTCCTGCGCCGACTGTGACGACGCCGACCCCACGTCCTACCCCTTCGCTCCCGAGGTCTGCGACGGCGCCGACAACGACTGCAACCTCCTGATCGACGACGGTCCGGACGACGACGGCGACGGAGTCGAGGTCTGCGACTGCGACGACACGCGCGCCACCGTCTACCCAGGCGCCTTCGATCTGTGCGACGGCCTCGACACCGACTGCGACGGCGCCCTGGAGGCCTGGGACGCCGACGACGACGCCGATCTCTTCGTGCCCTGCATCCCGCTGCAGGGCGAGCCCGACCCGACCCTGCTCGGCGGCGGGGACTGCGACGACCTCGATCCCGACCGCTTCCCCGGCGCGCCCGAGCTCTGCGACGGTCTCCGCAACGACTGCGACACCGCCACCACCCCGGCCGACGAGCTCGACGCCGATCTGGACTCCTTCGTGGTCTGTTTCCCCTGGGTCGGCGTGGACGCGGGGATCCTGGCCGGAGGCGACTGCGACGACGCGGACCCCGCTGCCTACCCCGGCGCGATCGAGGTCTGCGACGGCGTAGACCGGGACTGCAACGGCACCATCGACGATGCCCTGGACGTGGATGGCGACGGGCTCGGCCCCTGCGACGGCGACTGCGACGAGACCCGCGCGACCGTCCGTGCCGGGGTCATCGATCACTGCGACGGTCTGGACACCGACTGCGACGGGGTCCTCGATCCCTCGGAAGCCGACGGCGACGGCGATGGGCACATCCCCTGCGCGCCCCTGCTGGGAGAGCCCGGTCCCGCCGTGCTCGGCGGCGGGGACTGCGACGACGCGGCGGACGACACCTACCCCGGGGCCCCCGAGCTCTGCGACGGGGAGCGCAACGACTGCGAGCAGACCGGCCTCCCCGCCGGAGAGCAGGACCAGGACGGGGACGGCGACCTCGCCTGCGCCGGTGACTGCAACGACACCAATGCAGCTGTACATCCCGACGCCGACGAGATCTGCGACCGGCTGGACAACGACTGCGACGGCGTCCTCCCCGACGAGGAGCAGGACGCCGACGAGGACGGCTTCGCCCCCTGCGAGTCCGACTGCGACGACGCCGACCCCCAGCTGCACCCCGAGGCGGTGGAGCTGTGTGACGGCGTCGACCAGGACTGCGACGGGGACATCGTCGAGGGGTTCGGTGACGCCAACGCCGACGGCCTGCCGGACTGCGACGGCGTGAACCCGGTACGGGCCGCTGCCCCCGGGTGTGCGCTGTCCTGCTCGGCGGGGGCGACCGCTTCCGGTTCGCCGTCCTCGGTGCTCTTCGCCGGCCTCCTCCCCTTGCTGCTCCTCAGTCGCCGCCGTCGGTCGGCACGCTGTTCTCAGAAGGCTGGCAACTGTCGTTCGTGTAGGAGCGAGACCACGACGATCACGTCGACCTCGACCCTGTAGACGAATCTGAATGGGAAGCCGCGGACACGCGCGACCCGGCAGCGAGCCGGCAGGAGCGGGTCGTCGGCTCGACCGAGCGCCGGAAATTCGCGCACCTGCCGAAGGGTGGTCCGAACGGCGGCGGCGAACCGTTGGCCAAGCAAGGGTCGCTCCGACTCGTAGTAGACGACGTGGTCGAGGAACTCAGCCCGCGCTCTCGGGCTCCATCTAGCGGGCTGCCTGGCCAAGTGCCGTCTCGATATCAGCCCAGACCTCGTCGTCATCGATGAGCTCGACCTCGCCGGAGTCGAGCTCTGCGATACGCCGGCCGAGCTCCGCAGTCCACGCCCTCTGCCACTCCTCGGGCGTCACCTCAGATGGCGGGCCCAGGCTCGCGGCCAGCTTCTCCGTCAGCTCGGCGCGCTGCGAGCGCGGAAGGGCGAGGGCTGCTTCCAAGAGGTCGTGGGTACTCATGACCGCACGATAGGGCGCCCCCGAAGGGAGTTCCAGTGATGCCGCCAGGGCTGCCTACTCCGGCGAGGCCACCGGGCTCTGCAGCCGCTCCGCCAGGGTCGCCGCGTCCTGCAGCCTCTGCCCCAGCGCTCCTGGGCAGCCGCGGTCCCCTCGCGGGTCGCTGACCGCGAACCGGCACCAGGTCCAGGCCTCGCCTTCGATCACCGCCGCCACGCGCTCGGCGCGTCGCTCGGGGGGGCCTGCCAGCCGCAGGGCGAGCCCACAAACCAGCGGGGCACGTCTGGGTCCACGGGGAGCCCCAGGAGCAGCGCGCTGCGATCCTGGCCGTGCAGCGCGGGGTCCAGTGACAGGGGCTGATGGGTGACGCCGAGCAGCGGAAGCAGGCTCGGCAGCAGGTCCTCGTGCCGCAGATCGCCGTCCCGTCGCGCTCCTGCGCCGCGTCCGTCCGGGAACCGCACCAGCAGCGGGACCTGCACCAGCTCCGGTCGCGGCACGCTGTCCAGGGTGGTGGACGCGTGGCCGATCCCGTCGCCCTCCAGCAGCTCCTCCCCGTGGTCGGCGGTGAGCACCACGATGGTCCGCGCGGCTCGTCCGCTCCTGTCGAGCACGTCGAGCACCGCCCCCAGCGCCGCGTCCGCGTCGGCCACCTCGGCCGCGTACAGGGCGCGGATCGCGGGCTTGAGCCAGCCGTGCCGACCGGGGTACTTCGCCCGCTCGACCAGGTAGTGGGTGCGGGCGCGATCGAGGATCGGCGCGTCGGGCAGCGCGACGTCCAGCCCCAGCTCCGCCAGCCGCGCGGGAGTGGCGTCGTAGGGCGCGTGCACCTGGCGCAGGTGCGTCCAGGCGAAGACGGGATCCCCGCCGGCGAGCGCGTCGTCCAGGTCCCCCTTGCGGGACGGCAGGCCGAGATGCCTGTAGTTCTCGGTGTCGTCGCCGACGAAGCCCCAGGTCCGCCAGCCCGCCCCGACCAGCGTCTCCAGCGGATACACGGGCCCCGGCGCGGCCTCCAGCCCGCGGCCGTCCACCCCATGCACCGCGGGGTGCAGCGCGGTGAAGATCGACACCATCGCGGGGCTCGTCCAGGTGCTCGGAGACCACATCGTGCGCACCGCCACCGACTCCGCCGCCAGCGCATCCAACCGCGGCGTGGCCACCGGGGCGTGGCCGTAGGGCGGCACGTGATCGGCGCGCAGCGCGTCGATGGTGATCAGCAGCACGTCGAAGCCCGCGTAGGGCGCCGCCGGGTCCGGGGTCTGCGCCGTCGCCGGGACCGACACCGTAGGCGGGTGCGCCGGCACGCTCTGCTCCCCGCTGCCAGACACCGACGCTCCGATCATGTGCTGGAGCGGCACGAACAGCGCCGCGGTGAGGGCGAGCAGCGCCGGAGCGCTCCAGGCCGCGCGTCCCCCCAGCGCGAGCAGGGGGACCAGGGCGCCGCCCACGGCGTTGGCCACCGCGTCCATCCAGTCGAACTGCCGCTCCGGGTGCAGCCCCTGCAGCACCTCGTCGCCGATCCCCACCAGCACCACCACCCCGATGGCCATGGCGCTGCGCCCGCGGCGTTCGCCCACCGCCCCCCACGCCAGGGCGCCCAGCAGCGCATACAGGGGCAGATGCACCCGCTCCTCGGCGAGCTCCCAGCGGCTGAGCAGCAGCGCCGCGGCCACCGCCGTGGCCACCAGCACCGGGAACGGAACGCGGCTGCCACCACCGGATCCCCGGGCCAGCAGGCGCGCGCCGACGGCGACGATGCCCACGCAGAACGACGCCACGACCGCCGAGAGCCAGCCCAGCTCCCGAAGCTGGTTGGCGGCCTGACGCGCGACGCCCGAGGTGGCATACGTCACCACCACCGCGCACACGAAGGCCACGCGGGCGCGGGTCACCGCGGGATCCCCCACGCGTCCAACAGGGCCGGCGCCACCGCCGTCCACGACAGCCGCTCCGCGACCCGCTGGGCGAGGGCCCCGTCGGGTGCGCGCCCCACCGCCCAGGCCGCCCTCAGGGCCCGGACGAGACCGTCCTCGTCGCCGGGTTCCACGAGAAACACCCGCGGATCGTCCCGCCCCAGCAGCTCGGGCGCGTGTCCGACGTCGGTCAGCACCACCGCCGCCCCGTGCAGCGCCGCTTCGGCCGTGGACCGCCCCAGCACCTCGGTCCATGAGGCGAGCACGTGCACGCGGGCTTGCTGCATCAGCCCTCGGACCTGATCCGCGGGGAGCGCACCGAGCCACCGCGCGTGCCCTCGCCCGGCCGCGTCCACCTCGCGCTTGAAGCGGCGGCTGTGCAGCAAGTGGCGGCCCCGCGGAGGCAGCGCCCCGGCGAAGGCGATGGGCAGCTTCGCCCGGAGCGCCGCGGCGAGGCTCAGCAGCGGGTTCTTCAGGGGCTCGATGCGCCCCACGGACAGCACGAAGTCCCGGGGGAAGGGTGGGGCCACCGGCGCTGGGGCGATCTCGGGCACCGCCGGCGGCACCACCGCCGTGCGGACCAGCTCGGCCCCACACCACCGGCGAAGCAGCTCCGCTTCGCCCGGCGCCGCCAGCAGCACGCAGTCCGCGGCTTCGAGCACCGTCCGCGCCCGAGCCAGCAGGTCGCC
>CALAGR010000491.1 GCA_937891735.1 uncultured Pseudomonadota bacterium
GGTTCGCTTCGGGGAGCGCCCCCAGGCGGGCCAGGATCACGGCGACCTCCGCGGCTCCCGCCGCCTCCTGACGCGGGTCGCCTCGCTCCACCGCCAGCTCGATGGCCCGCAGACCCGCCGTGTGCGCATCCGCCAGCGCCCCCCCGCGCCCGAGCAGCTCGGCCAGGACCAGCCAAGCGCCAGGTCGGCCCTCGGCGTACTCGGTGGCCTCGAACACCGCCTTGGCCTGCTCGGCGAGGGCGATGGCCTCCCGCACGTCCCCCCCCTCGGCCAGCAGCTGGGCCTGGGCGAGGCGGGCCGAGGCCAGCGCCACCGGGACCTGCAGGGACTCCATCGTCGTGGTCGCCGCTCCCAGGAGGCGGCGGGCTTCCTCGAACTCCCCCACCGCCACCGCCCAGGACGCGCGCACCACCTCGATGTCCGCCACCGCAGCGAGGGCTCCGGCGGGCCGCAGCACCCCCTCGGCGACGTCGAGCCGACGCGCTGCCTCGACCCGCGCGCCAGTGACCCACAGCAGCGGCGCCGCCCGCGCCTGCATGGCGGCCCGGGTCAGCAACGGGATCTGGGGTTCGGAGTCGATGCCCGCCAGGGCCGACGCCAGCGCCTCGCTCGCCTGGGCGGCAGCTCCCCGTCGCCACGCGTCCTCCGCTGAAGCCAGGGCCAGCTCCTGCTCCATCCCCGAGTCGGCCCGCCCCCCGGCCGCGGAGAAGGCCTCTGCAGCCCGCGCGGCGTCCCCTTGACCCAGCGCGGCCTGACCGACGGCGACCCACGCCGCCGCCGTGAGCGCCGGATCCGGCAGGGCTTCGGCCACATCCCGGGCCTCCAGGGCAGCCGCGGAGGCCGCCTGGTAGCGCCCCGACAGGCGCGCGGCGCTGGACAGCTGAAGCAGGCTGCGGGTCAGCAGGCGATCCTGGTTGATCTCCCGCGCTGCGGTGACCGCCGCCGCCGCCTCCGCCTCGGCGTCCGCATGCCGCCCCACGGCGCCGAGCAGGACCGCGTGGAGCCAGCGCGCCTGCCCATCCCGCGGCATGCCCCCGGCCGCGGCGGCGGCGTGCTCCGCGGCCCGCCCGAGATCGAGGGCCTGGTACCGAGCCAGGGCCGCGTTGAACGCAGCCTCCGGCCAGTCCACCTCCTGCAGCACGCGTTCGAACCCTTCGGCGGCCTCCAGCCACCGCTGCTCGTCCAGAGCGGACAGCGCTTTGTCGAACGCCTTGCCCAGCCGTTTGGCCGCAGGGCCCGACAGCTCGCCGGGGCCGGGACGGGCGGAGGGCAGGTTCGCGGGGGCTGAGCTGCCCTCCGTTCCGCTCGACGCAGCCGCCGCGGGGGAGACGATCAGGAGCGTCAGGACGACGACGACATGGGTCCACATCGCGTGAGCATAGGGCGCGCACCGCGTTCCGGGAGGGGGCCGGAGCGAGGTCGCCGACGACGGACA
The DNA here is from genome assembly GCA_937891735.1 of uncultured Pseudomonadota bacterium. Lineage (GTDB taxonomy): Bacteria > Myxococcota_A > UBA796 > UBA9615 > UBA9615 > JAGSHC01. The sequence goes on from CALAGR010000491.1 coordinate 1,436, forward strand.
CGTTGACCGGTCCGGGGCCGGGACCTAGGATTCGCCCGGGCACGTGCGCCCAGAGGATCTCCCATGAAGCTCGCCACCCGCTCATTCGCCCTGCTGCTGCTCCTGCTGGTCGGTGCCGTCTTCGTCGTATCGCCGGCCCTGGCTCAGGCGAAGAAGCAGAAGAACAAGAAGAACAAGAAGCAGGACGACGAGATCATCGACCCCGTCGAGGAGTTCGAGGAGGGCGGTTTTCGCAAGGTCAACCTGGACGTGAACGGTGATCGGAACGCCGACGTCTTCAACTACTACCGGGTCGGCGAGGGCGAGGAGTCCAACCTGCTCGTGCGCAAGGAGATCGACCTCAACTTCGACGGGAAGATCGACGTCATCCAGATCTGGGAAGGCGGCGAGATGACTCGCGAGGAGATCGACGCGGACTTCGACGGCCGCGTGGACTGGAAGGACTACTACGACGGCGGCGAGCGGATCCGCGCCGAGTGGGACACCCGGTTCGACGGCTTCGCCGACCTCGTCCGCTACTACGACGGCGGCAAGCTCAGCCGCGTCGAGATGGACACCACCGGCGATCGCAAGATGGACTACTGGGAGTACTACCAGGGTGGCGTCATGCAGCGGTCCGGCTGGGACCTCAACGCCGACGGCAAGATCGACAAGTGGGGCGAGCGCTGAGGGCCTAGTCCTCGGCGTCCCCTGGGCGAGCCGGCCGCACCGCGATCGTCGCGGCGTCATCGGGCCCCGCGGCCCCCACCATGATCGTCTGTTGATCCTCGCCATCGGCGGGATCCCCCACGGAGCGCAGGTGCTCGTCCGTGTTCGGCGGCGGCGGCTGCTGGGCCGCCCGACGCGGCGTGCCCCCCTCGGCCCTGCTCGCCCAGGCGGACTGGAACGCCTCGGCGGGGACCTCGCTTCGGGGCACTTGGGCGAAGGGATCCGTCGGCTCCGCGACCTCTTCGGGCTCGGGGGCGCTGGGGGGCGTCACCGGCTGCCGCGGCTCGAATCGATACTGCGGGGGCGCGGGCGGCTCCTCGCCGTCCCGAGGCAGGCTGGCGGCCCCGAGCAGGCCTCCGATCAGCCCGAACGCCAGGTTCACCCAGAACGCGAGGAAGGCGTGCCCCAGCGCGGCCGCCTCGGTGCTGACGTCCGTGTCCTGGCCCAGCAGGGCCGAGGTCATGCGGGCGCTCTCCTCCAGGGCGTTGGCGTCCAGGGACTTCAGGAACATCAGGGTTCCGAAGCTGGCGGTCACCAGCCCGAGCACCAGTCCCGTGGCGAGTCCGATGCCCACGGCCCCCGAGCTGCTCAGGCGTCCCTTGCGGCTGCGAGCCACGAACCGCACCGCGCCCCAGCCCGCAGGCACCGACACGACCCAGCACGCGCAGAACATCGAGGCCGCGAGCCCCCCGAAGAGCCCCCACGCCAGGACCGGCAGCGCGACCGGAAGCGGCTCGTTTCGCCTCACTCCGGCGCCTCCCCGTCCGGATCGCCATCGGCCGCCGCAGCGGCGAGCGCGCGGACCTCCTGGGCCCTTGCGCGGGGCGCGACGAGGATCACGTCATCGGTGGCCACCACCACGAGGTCGTCCACGCCGAGCAGCGCCACGGTTCGCCCTGGCGCGAAGACCACGTTGCCGCTGGCGTCCTGGGCGATCACCCGGTCCGCTCGGGCGTTTCCTCCTTCGGTGGGGTCCAGCACCTGGGCCACGGCATCCCAGGAGCCCAGATCGCTCCAGCCCCACGTCGCTTCGACGCACAGCAGGGTGGGCGCCTGCTCGATCACCCCGTGATCGAGCGACACGGACTCGAACTTGGCGTACTCGAACGCCAAACCCTCCGCGTCGCCGTCCACGAGGCACGCGTTCAGCATCATCAGGGCCAGGTCCCACTCGTCGCTCAGGTCCCCCAGCAGCCACCACAGGTATCCGCAGCGGAACGCGAAGATCCCCGCGTTCCACAGGTTGCGCGGGTCCGCGACCATGTGCTCGGCGCCGGCGAGATCGGGCTTCTCCACGAAGCGCGCGACCTCGTGCACGGGCTGCTCCCCCCCGCCCTGTACGGCGACCACGCCGTCGCCGAGCTGGATGTAGCCGTACCCGGTCTCCGGGCGCGTGGGCCTGACCCCCAGCGTGACGATGGCCTTGTGCTGTTCGCAGGCCGCCGCGGCGCGGATCAGGGAGTCCCGGAAGGCCTTCGGGTCGTCGACCCACGCGTCGGCGGGGAGCACCAGCACGGGATCGTGCGGCCCTGCACCGCGCTGGGTGAGCCACAGGATCCCCAGGGCCACCGCGGGCCCGGTGTTCTTCGGCTCGGGCTCGGCGAGCAGCTGATCGGGCGGGAGCTCACCGAGGTGCGGCCGCACGATGTCCAGCTGATCGGCGCTCGTGAGCACGAACACCCGCTCGGGCCGGGTCAGGGGCAGCACCCGCTCGATGGTGGCCTGCAACAGGCTGAGCCCCCCGCCGCCCAATCCGGGCAGCACGTGCTTGGGCCGGTCGCGACGCGACGCGGGCCAGAACCGGGTGCCGGAGCCGCCGGCCAGGATCAGGATCCAGGGCTTCTTTCCCTCGCTCACTGCTCGTCCTCCTCTAGCGGGCGCGACGTGGGGCCCCGATCCCCGTTCGTTCGCGCACCGTATCCATGATCGGGATGGCCACCGCGCGGGCCCGGCGCCCGCCCTCCTGCAGGATGTCCTCCAGCATCGACTCGTCGGCCCGGAGCGCGTTGTAGCGCTCCCGGTGCGGCCCCAGGCTCGCATCCATCGCCTCGAACAGCGCCTGCTTGGCGTGGCCGTAGCCATACCCGCCCGCACGGTACGCTGCCTCCATCGACGCGATCTCGTCGGGCCCCGCGAACAGCCGGTACAGCGTCATGACGTTGCAGGTGTCCGGATCCTTGATGTCCTCCAGACCCTTGCTGTCGGTCTCGATCTTCATGACGGCCTTGCGCAGCTGCTTCGGCGGAAGGAACACCGGGATCGTGTTGTTGTAGCTCTTGGACATCTTGCGGCCGTCGGTGCCGATGATCGTGCCGACGTCCTTCTTGACCCGCGCCGCGGGCAGCTTGAAGGTCGGCTCGAAGACCCGGTTGAACTTGTCCGCCATGTCGCGGGTCATCTCGACGTGCTGCACCTGGTCCTTGCCCACCGGCACCACGTCGCTGTCGTACAGCAGGATGTCCGCCGCCATGAGCACCGGGTACGCGAACAGCCCGTGGTTCTCGGCGCCGCTGTTCCCCCGGTCCTTGGCCGCCTTCCACCCGTGGGCGCGCTCCAGCAACCCCATGGGCGTCAGGCAGGACAGCACCCAGGCCAGCTCGCAGACCTCGGGCACGTCGCTCTGGCGCCAGAACACCGCCCGGGTGGGGTCCAGGCCGAAGGCCAGAAAGATCGCGGTCACGTCGTAGGTGTGCTCACGCACCTGCGCGGGCCCGCTCGTGGAGGTCAGGGAGTGCAGGTCCGCGACGAAGTAGAACGCGTCGTGATCCTCCTGCAGATCCACTGCCGGTTGGATCATGCCGAGGTAGTTGCCCAGGTGAGGCATCCCTGTGGGCTTGATGCCCGACAGCGAGCGCTTGCGCGACATGGTCTGCTCCGAGATCGGCCGACGTCAGCCGGCTGGACGAGCACTCTACTTCGGTTCGGCCGCCCCTGGGTGCGGGGGCGGCCCGGGCAACGCGTCGGGCCGAACGCCCCGCAGCGCCTCGAAGAGCACGACCCCCACCGTCATCGCGAGGTTGAACGAGCGCACGGGACCAAACCGGGGCACCCCGATGGCCTGGGCCCCCACCGGGTCGAGCACGTCGGGGCCGAGACCCGTGGTCTCCCTGCCGAACACCAGCACGTCGCCGCGCTGCCAACGGACCTCGGTGTAGACCCGCTGCGCCGCCGCGCTCAGATAGAACACCCGGCTCGGGGGCGCCCCGGTGGCCGCGAGGCAGGCCTCGAGGTCGGGGTGCACGGCGAGATCCACGTCCTTCCAGTAGTCCAGACCAGCCCGGCGGACCGCCTTCTCGGAGATGTCGAAGCCCAGGGGCTGCACCAGATGCAGCCGGCAGGCCGTGCCGACACACAGGCGCCCCACGCTGCCCGTGTTCTGCGGGATCAGCGGCTCCACGAGGACCACGTGAAGGTGGGGAGCCGTCACGGCGTCGGCGGAACGATCACAGCCTCTCCGTCGGCGCGGGGGTCGCCCGCCCCCGAGAAGACGCCCGTGGCGGGATCCAGCGCGGCCGCCTGGGCCACCGCGAAGTGGGTCAGCGCGTCCACGGCGAAGCCCTCGTCGAGCAGGGCCTGCCGACCCTCGCTCGGAAAGCCGTCCTCGACGAAGACCGCCGGCGGCAGCCACTGGTGGTGGATCCGCTCCCGGGCCAGGGCATGCTTCGCGTCTTCGCCCCGGTCGATGACCGCGAGGATCACCTGCAGCGTGCTGGTGATGATGCGCGGCCCTCCCGCGGCGCCCACGGCCAGGATCACGCGCCCCTGCGGGTCCGTCACCAGGGTCGGGGACATGGACGACAGGGGCCGCCGGCCGGCGCCCGGCGCGTTGTTCTCGGACTGCACGAGCCCGAAGGCGTTGGGCTCCCCGGGGCGGGCCGCGAAGTCGTCCATCTCGTCGTTGAACACCACGCCGGTGCCGGGATCGGCCTGCCCGCTGCCGAACCACAGGTTCACCGTGGTGGTCAGCGCCACCGCGTTTCCGAGGCCGTCCAGGACCGACAGGTGGCTGGTTCCGCCGTCGTCGGGGACCACCTTCTTGCTGTCCCCCCGGATCCCCGACAGCCCCGCCTGGTACAGGGGCACCGGGCCCCGCGCGGGCAGCGAAGCGGTCAACGCGTCGATGGTCGACTCCGAGGTCAGCTCCTGCACGGGGATCTGCACGAAGTCGGGATCGCCGCCGTAGGTCGCTCGATCCGCGAACGCGTGACTCAACGCCTGGGCGAGCACGCGGGTCCAGGGGCCGGAGCCGTAGGCCAGCGTCGCGTGATCCCGACGCTCCAGGATCCCCAGCACCTGGATGAGCGCGATGCCACCGGAGCTGGGCGGCCCCATGACGTGCACGCCGTACCCGCGGTAGGTGGTGGACAAGGGCGCTCGGGGCCGGGTGGTGTACGCGCCGAGCTCCGCCGGGGTCCAGGGCAGGCCCTGGGCGGCGAGGAAGCCGGACAGGCTCAGCGCGATGGGCCCCTCGTAGAAGCCCCGCGGACCGTGGTGCTGGATGTACTCGAGCGTGCGCGCCAGCGCCGGCCGCACGCACGTCTGACCGGTCTGCAGGACCACGCCCTCAGGCGCGAAGTCGGCCCGAAGCCCTGGATCGGCGAGGACCTGGGTCCCCCCCATCGTCAGGACCCGCCCCAGGTAGGCCCCCACGGGGAAGCCGTTCGCGGCGAGGGCCCGCGCCGGCTCCACGACGTCGGCCCAGGGCAGCACGCCGCCGACCCCGTGCAGCTCCGCGAGGCCCGCCACCTCGCCGGGCACTCCCGTGCTCCAGGGGCCGCGAGAGCTGTCGCGCGCGCCGTCCTCGAAGGTCTGTGCGTCGAAGAACGAAGGCGCCATCTCGCGGAAGTCGAGGCTCGCGGGCTCCGCGCCGACCTGGCGGTACAGGGCGAACCCGCCCCCCCCGATGCCGCTGCTGTGAGGGTTGACGACCCCCAGCACCAGGGCCGTGGCGACCGCCGCATCGAAGGCCGTGCCGCCCGCCCGGAGCATCTGGGCCCCGGCCTCGCTGGCGAGGGGGTGGGCCGACGCCACGACGCCTCCCGCGACCGTCTGGGGCGTGGTGTCGATGGACGGAGACGGGGTGCGTGTCGGATCCTGCGCCACCAGGGCGGCCGGCTCGGACGCGACACCGTCCCCCCGGGCGCCGCCCCGGAGCGCCGCGCACCCCGACAGGATCAGGAAGGCGGCGACGAGGGTGATCCCGCCGCGGGCCTGCGTCGCCTTCACGAACGGGTCGCGACGATGACGCGCGCCGGGCGCAGCAGCTCTCCCTTGAACCGGTAGCCCGCCCGATCCACGTGCACGATCTCCTGATCCGCCTGGTCGCCCGAGGCCGGGATCATCCCGATCGCCTCGTGCAGGTTGGCGTCGAACCCGGTCCCCAGGGCGGACAGCGGCTCGACTCCGAACTCGGTCAGGACCTTGAGAAACTGCCGATGCACCATGCGCAGGCCCGAGACGCTCTCGGGATCGGCGAACGCGGCGATCGAGCGGTCCAGGTTGTCCAGGACGTCCAGGAGCTCTCCAGCGATCTTCTTGCGATCCCGGTCGATGACCTTCTGGCGATCACGCTCCAGCCGCGCGATCCGGTCACCCATGTCCGCCTTCGCGGACTTGTAGGCCTGGATGTACTCGTGCAGCTGCGCTTCCTTCTCGATGATCTGATCCCGGAGCACGTCCACCAGGGTGCGGACCGGTGGACGCTCGACCTTCGGCTCCTCTGCCTCCTCCGCCTGGTCCGGCGCCGCCACCGCTTCATCCCCGGACAGGGGGTCGAGGCACGCGTCGATGATCTCGGGGACGGGGATGGGATCCACATCGACTTCGTTCGGCTGACTCACTTGCTCTCCTCGAGACGGGCCCCTGCACGACAAGGGGGCGGCGTCACCCTAGACACCGGCCTCGACGTGTCAAGACGAGCGCTTGACACCTGATCGACAGCCGCCGATGGTGGCCCCGTGCAGCGTCACGCGCTCCCGATCGCCGCGGTCGTGCTCCTGCTCCTGCTCGGGTGGTTGTGGTTCCTCGAACGCCGTCCCACGGCGCCGGAGGTGGCTCCAAATCCGCTGGCCACGCCCCTGTGGACGGACTTCGACGCCGACGCCGTGCGCGAGGTCTCGATCCGCGACAAGGGAGACCGCGCGATCCTCCTGCAGCGGTCCGAGGGCCCCTGGCTGGCCCGGCTGCCCGACGATGATCGGCCCCGGCGCGGCAACCAGGATCTCGCCGACGCGGCGGCGAACGCCCTGGCCGCGCTGGAGTCCGACCGCACCCTCCCCGACGCCACCGAGGCCAGCGACTACGGACTGGGGACGGAGGCCCTCGAGGTCGTGCTGCGGCTCGCGTCCGGCGAGGCGCGCACCCTGCGCATCGGGGACGCGCTCACGGTGGCTCACGGGCGCTACGCGCGCGTGGACGGGTCCTCTATGGTGCACGTCATCTCGTCCGCACCCCTGCTCGCCCTGACTCGCGATCCCATGGACTACCGCGACCGCCGCGTGCTCCCCCTGGAACCAGACCAGATCCTGGGAATTCACAGCGAGCTGAGCGACCCGGCGCTGACCCTGGAGCGGCGAGACGCCACCTGGGTCCTCGGCCTGGAGCCCGTCGGCCGGGCCGACACGAACGCGGTGAGCGTGCTGCTGGATATGCTGACCACCATGCCGGGCCGGGCCTGGGATCCCGCCGACGCCGCCCCCGCCGGGCCGTCCCTGGTCCTCGACACGGCCGCGGGGGAGGTGGTGCTGCAGCTCATGCAGCCGCTGGGCCCCACTCCACCCCTGACCCTGAAGGTCCGCGTGAGCGGCCCGCTCCCGGAGCCGCGGGACGACGATCTCGTCGTGACCATCCCCACCGAGACCGTCTCGGGCCTGCGCGCCGCGCCCGAGCACTGGCGCAGCGCGGAGCTGGTGGACCTCAACCCGTGGCTCGTCACGGGCTTTCAGTGGTCGGCGCGGGGCTCCGCCTGGACCTTCGAGGAGGGCGAGTCGGGGTGGGTGGGCCCCGAAGCCCAGGGCGCGCGGACGCCCATCGAGCGCGAGCGCGTGCACCGCTTCCTGCAGACCGTGGATGGACTCGTGGGCCTCGGCTGGATCCCCCAGGACGAAGCCCCCTCCGGCCTGGTCGAGACGGCGCGGATCAGCGGACACCACAAGGACGGCAGCGGATTCGGCCTGACCCTCCTTCGAGGTCCGTCCCGGGACTACGCGCGCGCCGACGGCGAGGGGGGCCTGCGGGAGATCGACAGCGCAGCCAACGACCTGCTGGGTTTCCTGCACGCCCTGCCGGAGGCGCCGTGAATCGGGAGTTTCCAGGCGTGTTCCGGCTGATCGGCCTGGTGGCCGTGGTGCTCGGGATCCTGGCGGTGCTCATGATCGCGTTCGTGGACCCCCAGGCGCCCGCCCTGCCCTTCCGCGTGGTGGTGTCGGTGCACGACTCGCTGATCCCGCCCCACACCGCCGCCCCCCCGCGTCGGGGGGAGCCCCCGATCCTCGAAGCCGAGGTCCAGGTCCGTCAGGACGACGTCGTCATGTCGAGTCAGGGTCTGCGCTGGAGGCAGCGCTGGTTCTCGGTGCACCTGATTGAGGGCCAGCCCGCCCTGCCCCCCTACGCGCGCACGGTGCGCGCCGGCGAGCCCGAGATGATGGCCTTCGACATCGAGGATCTGACCCTGGTCACCTGGCTGCACAGGGGGGACACCGTGGCGGTAGCGAGCAGCGCATCCCAGCAGGACCTCATCGACCTCGCGCTCCTGGTGGAGCCGGAGGGGCGCTACGTCCCGGCGGTCACTCCTCCTCGGGACCGACCTGCCCCACCGGAGCCACCTGGCGCCGCACCAGGACCCGCGCCAGCGCCGAGGTGAGCGGACGGGCGAGCAGGAACGCCACGAGTCCCAGCGGCACCGCCGGCCAGGCCCAGGCCTGGTCCTGGGACACCAGGAGCACCCCGGTCAGGGACAGGGCGAGGCCGCCCCAGTGCATGGCCTGACGCAGGCGACGGGTGTTCGTGAGCCCGCGCAGCAGGCGATCCAGGCCGAGCCCCTCGGGAGCCGCGCCCGCCGCGACCTTCATGCGGGCGATGGCGCCGTCCAGATCCCGCCCCCGGGCCACGAGCACGTGCGCCGCGAAGTACGAGGGCTGGTACAGCGAGCCGTCCAACGCGCAGGCCTGATCGAAGGACGACACCGCCTCCTTGAGCCGCCCCTGGCGCACCAGGTTGATGCCCTGCCGGTAGCGAACGAGGCCGTCCTCCTCGAGGTGGTGGCTCGCCATCGCGCCGTACATCTCGGCCTCTTCGTGCAGCCCCGCGCCATCGAGCACGGCGAGCAACGCCAGGTACGCCTCGCGATGCCAGGGGTTGCGCTCCACGGCCAGTCGGAAGTGCTCCAGGGACTCCTCGTGCCGTTCCTCGCGCAGCGCGAGCACCCCCAGGTCGAAGTCCGAGCGAACGACCTCGTCGTCGTCGCCATCGGTGGACTGCGCCCACCAGGGCTTGGCCGATTCCTCGAACACCCAGTCCACCACGCTGCTCGGCTCGGCGACCCCGCCGTCCGATGAAGGCGCGGGCTGCGGGCGGAGCTCCCGCGCGAGGTCACGCAGACCCGCGGGCATCTCCGAGCTGCCGGTCAGCAGGAACCCCGCCTCGGTCGTCTCTTCGGCGAGGAGCATCCCCTCTACGCCGGCGGTGGGCGCCTGCCCCCGGAACCGGTCCCGCGCCGCACCGAAGGACTCCTTGGGGTCGCCGTCGCCCTGTCGGTCGAAGGGATACACGTACAGCAGGTGCTCGCTGCGCCCCCCGGCGAACCCCACGTGGTAGGTGCGACACGCGGGCTGATCGTCGAGCAGGGACAGCCGGATGGGCAGCTCGCCATCCACGGCGAGTGAGCGCTCCCGCAAAGCGAGCCGGTAGAACTGCCGAATGAGGTCGTAGCCCGAGCCCAGCGAGGCGCGCGGGTTCACGGTGGTGCTGGCGGACCCGGTCTTTGCGCGCTGGGCGTAGCTTCGCTTGATCTGCTCGATGCGGGCGCCGCAGTGGCCGATCTCGGCCCGGACCAGGTCTTCGTCGGTGTAGCGCCACGGCGAACTCTGGATCCGGCGGTGGTACACCGCGAGCGACTCTTCGTACGAATACCGACGCACCACTCCATCCCGGTCGACCAGCTCGACCGGGAAGTCGATCACCTCGCTGTAGTCCTTGCTGTCGTAGGACTTCAGCTTGTCGTTGCGGGACTTGCCGTCCGGCTCCGTCGTCGGCATCCACGGACCCCTTCTACGAACAAAGTATTCTGCCTGGGAAGTTCAATCAACCGCCTTCTGAACCGTACCCCCCGCGGGGGCGACCAGGAAACGTGAGCGATTCCTGAAATGGGTCGCCTGGAGTTGCGTAGGCCGTGGAAGCAATGAGCGACCAGCAGCTGGCGATCGCCGTTCAAGGGGGTGACCGACAGGCCGCCCAGATCTTGATGGAGCGGCACCAGCACGGGCTGTTCGGCCTCGCCCTCCGGCTTCTGAGAAACCGGCAGGACGCGGCCGAGGTCTCTCAGGAGGCGATGGTGAAGGCACTCGCGCGCATCGACAGCTTCGACGCCACTCGGCCCTTCAGCCCGTGGATGTACCGGATCGCGCGCAATCTGTGCATCGATCGACACCGCAAGAGGCGCCCGAACCTCGAGTTGGACGAGCAGCGCGACGCGGCTCCGGCCCTGGACGCGGGCGACAACATCTACAAGCGGGCTCCCGACGCGCTGGCCCATCAGCGACGCCTCAACGAGGCCATGGAGGAGGCGCTGGCCGGGATCGGCGCCATCTACCGGGAGATCATCGTCCTGTACCACTACGAGCACATGACCTACGGCGAGATCGCCGTGCACCTGGACCTGCCCGAGGGCACGGTCATGAACCGCCTCTTCCGGGCCCGCCGCAAGATGCAGACCGCACTCCTGGACAGGGGGATCACCCCATGAGCCGACCAGAGATCCCGTCCCCCCTCCCCCTCGACGACCCCGACGCGCCGGTCGATCCCCGCGAGGCCCTCGCGCAGCGCTATCTAGATGGCGTGCTCGACGAGACCGAGCAGGCCGAGGCGGAGCGCCTGCTGGAGGACGACCCTGCATTTGCGGACCTCGTCGGTGGCTACGCCTCGCTCTTCTCGGCCATCGACCGGCACGCCTACGAAGCGCCTCCAGAGCTGGCGGCGACGGCGGTGGCCTCCTGGAGCGCGGCGCTGCCCGCGGCCGAGGGCGGCTGGCTGCAGGTGTTCGGTGGGCTGAAGCGCGGCGTGGGGGTGTTCGTGGCGCTGGACATGGTCCTTTCGGCCCTGCTGGTCGGGCTGCTCGTGGCCCGCGGGCCCCTGGCGCTGCTGAAGTCCTGGGTCCTCGGACTCAAGGAGATCGTGGTGTTCGTGGCCCACGTCGTGCCGTCCGCCGACGCGGCGGCGGTCCTGGTCCCCACGCTGATGCTGCTGTGCGCCGCGGCCCTGGGCGCGGTGGTCTACGGCCTGCGGACCGTCCTGGTCCGTTCGGAGGGTGTGTGATGATCCGCCGGCTCCTGGTGCTCCTGGTGTGCGTGGTCACGGCCACCGCCCTCATCTCTCCGGCGCTCGCGGGGGACGCGGACCGCGTGGCCATCGGCCAGGACGTGTCCGTGTTGCAGGGCGAGGATCTGGACGGCGATGTCGTGGTCATCGGCGCCAGCGCGTTCGTGGACGGCACGGTCCGGGGCGACGTCGTCGTCATCGGCGGCACCCTGCATCTGGGTCCTGCGGCGCGCATCGACGGCGACGCGGTCCACCTGGTGGGCAGGCTCGATCAGGCCACCACCGCCGCCGTCACGGGCTCGACCGTCGGGGTCAGCGGCGCCCTGCCGGGTCCCGACGCTCTGGCAGGTCGAATCAACGTCAACGGCCCGGCGCGCACGTCGGGCTTCGGCGACGGCTCGACAGCGCTGCGCGTGGGTCGGATCGTGGCCTGGGCTGCCAGCTCGTCGTGCCTGATGGTCCTGGGCCTGCTCTTCCTGTCCACGTGGCCGGAGCGCTCGCGCAACCTGCGGCGCACGGTGGAGGCCGCGCCGGGAGCCTCGCTGCTGGTCGGGAGCCTCGTGACCGCCGGGCTGTTCCTGCTGCTGATCCTGCTCGGCCTGACGATCATCGGCCTGCTGGGCTGGCCCTTGATCCTGCTCGCCGCCACCACGGTCTGGCTCGCAGGTATCACCGGCGTGTGCGAGGCCCTGGGTGATCGGATGCCGCTGCCGGACTCCATGCGCGGCCGCGCCGCGTCCTTCATCGTCGGCGCGCTCCTGTTCAGCATGCTCGGAGGTCTGTGGATGCTCGGGGGGCCGGCGACCGCGCTGGCCGTGCTCGGCGTGCTCGGCGTGGGCGCCCTGGCGCTGGGAGCGGCGCTGCTGTCGGGCCTTGGCGGCAAGCCGTTCGGAGCCTAGGAGCTGGACCGCACCGGGAGTTCGGCCGCAGGTCCACGCCAGGCTTGACGTTTTCTCCCATAGCTGGCCCCATAGCGTCGTGGTCACGCACTCCCTAGCGGCTCCATCCGTCCCCCCCTTCAGCCGCGAGACGCGAGACACGCGACTCACGGAGCTCGACGGCCACGACTTCGACCTGCTGGTCGTGGGTGCGGGGATCACCGGAGCGGGCATCGCGCGGGACGCGGCGATGCGGGGGCTGCGGGTCGCGCTGGTGGACAAGGGAGACCTCGCGTCGGGCACCAGCTCCGCGAGCAGCAAGCTGGTTCATGGCGGCCTGCGCTACCTCGAGCACCGCCAGTTCGCCCTGGTGTTCGAGTCCGTCAGCGAGCGGGCGCGGCTCGCGGAGCTGGCCCCGCACCTCGTCCGTCCACTTCCCTTCTTCTTTCCCGTGTACCGCAAGCGACCACGGCCCCTGTGGCAGATCGCGCTGGGTCTGAAGATCTACGAGGCGCTGGCGCTGTATCGGGTGCCCCGGCGGCATCGCACCCTGCGCGCGGCTCGCGCTCGGGAGATGTTCCCCGCCCTGGCCACCGATGGGCTGGACGGCGGGGTCCTGTACTGGGACTGCGCGACGGATGACGCGCGCCTCACGCTCGCCACCGCCCGGGCCGCTCACGACGCCGGCGCCTGGGTCCTGCCGTACACCGAGGTCGTCGAGTTCGGGCTGCATCGCGCGCGCATCGACGGCGCCGTGGTCCGCGACCGGTTCACGGGGGTCCAGCATCGGATCTCGGCCCGGGTGGTGGTCAACGCCACCGGTCCCTGGGCCGACCGCACCTTGGGGCTGCGGCGCCAGCGTGCGCGCCTGCTCCGTCCCACCAAGGGCGTGCACATCGTGCTGCCGGCGTCGCGTCTGCCCCTCGCGGCGACGATGGCGATCCCCCGGGAGGAGGAGCACTTCGTCTTCGCCATCCCCTCGGGGGAGCGCGTCCTGGTGGGCACCACCGACACCGACTACGACGGCGACTACGACAGCGTGCAGGCCACGGCGGACGAGGTCCGCTCCCTGCTGGAGGCCCTCAACGGCGCCTTCCCCGACGCGAAGCTGGGCCCCGAGGATGTCGTCGGCAGCTGGGGAGGCCTGCGGCCCCTGATCTCGCCGACCGGCGATGTAGCCGATCCCATGGCCGTGTCCCGGGAGCACCACCTCGCCGAGGACGACGACGGGCTCATCACCATCGCTGGCGGCAAGCTCACCACCTACCGGTTGATGGCCGCCGAGGTCGTCGAGCTGGTGGCGAAGCGCCTGCGCAAGGACGGCATGCACGTCGGCCGGTGCCCGACCGCCTCGGTCCTCCTGCCGGGCGGGCACGGGGTACGCTGGGAAGACGGCGTGCTCGTCACCACCGGCCCCGGCGGACCGGCCGCGGATCGGGACGCCGTCGAGCGGTTCGGAGCCGACACCGCCACCCACCTCCGACTCACCTACGGCGGACGTTGGGTGGACGTCGCGGCCCGGGTCCGCGCGGACAGCGCGCTGGGCGAGCGCATCGTGGCCGACCTGCCGTACCTGTGGGCCGAGGTCGATCACGCCGTGGAGCAGGAGCTCGCGATCACCCTCGAAGACGTGATGCGGCGTCGCACCCAGATCCAGATCCGGGCCACCGACCAGGGTCGCGCCGTGGCGCCCGAGATCGCCCTGCGCATGGGCGACTTGCTCGGATGGAGCGAAGCGGATCGGACGGCGCAGCTCGACCACTGGCTCGGCTGCGTGCAGGCCCAGACGAGCTGGCGAAACGACTTCGACTCAGACTGAGGCGACCCCGATCACGGCCAGCAGGAGCCCCACGGACAGCCACGTGCTCCGTTCACTGCGCAGGAGCGCCCGGCCCCACAGGACCACCCCCGCGCGCTCGGGCACGTCGTGCAGCTGCTGCGACTCCCGGGTCGCCAACGCCGCGTACACGATCAGCACGACCGCGGCGGCGGCCACGCTCAGGCCCCAGGGAGCCGAGGCGGAGACGATCAGACCCGCCGCGACGAACAGGTTGCCGACGTAGACCGGGTGGGAGAGCCAGCGGTACGGGCCCGAGGTGGCCCGGGAGCGTGGAGGAGCCGGGTCCCGCGTGCGCCCCGCCGGCCCGAGGTGCGCGAAGGCCCAGGCGCGCAGGCCTAGGCCGAGGCCGAGCACGGGCAGCCCCGCGAGCAGGCTGCGCTCGTCCGCCTGGGCGCCGAGCGCCACGACCGCGCCGACGGCTCCGAGCAGGATCCCCCGGAGCCGGAAGAGGCGGTCGACGGGCACGCCCCTAGATGGCGCCGAAGGCCTCGGCGAAGGCGGTGGCAGCCTGGGCGCGGGTCGCGTCCGCGGAGCCGATGGAGGCCGCGAACGCGGTCAGCATGATGCTGTCTCCGGTCTTCTTGCGCACGCCCTCGAGCATGGCCTTGACCGGGATGGGCTCCGCCGAGCCGGCCAGGGCCTCGAGCAAGACCCCGAGCTGCCGGTCCTCGTCCGCCCGGGCCGCGCCGACGGCCTTGCCGCCGAACTCCAGCGCCCGCTCCATGTCGCCCCGCTTGAAGGCGATGTGCCCCAGGCGCGTCATGGCGGCCACGTTGTTCTTGTCGTACATCAAGACCTTCTCGTAGTGCAGCACGGCCTTGTCGGTGAACGACAGCTTGCGCTCCAGCACGTCACCCTTGGTCAGGTAGGCCTGGATGACCTGGTCCGGATCCCGGGCGTACTTGATGATGCTGTTGTACGTGGACAGCAGCGAGTTCCACTCCTCCGTGGTGCGGTGAACCCGTGCGATCCCCAGCAGGGCGTCGATGTGGTTCGGGCTGACGTCGAGCACCTTCTTGAACCGCTTGAGGCTGTTCTTGGTGTCTCCGAGCTCGATCTCGGCCGTCCCCAGCCGCAGGTACAGCGTGGTGAGGGTGTTGGCCTCGCCGGTGCCCCCGCGCAGCCGCAGGATCGCCCGACAGGCATCCCGCGCCTTCTCCCACAGCTCCGCGTCGAAGTACCGCGGCGCCGCCGCCTCCAGGGAAGGCAGGTGGGTCGGGGTCATCTCGAGCGCCTTGCCGAACTTGTCGATGGCCGTCAGCTCGGGATCGCCCAGCTTCACCAGCAACGTGCCGTACTTGTAATAGAAGGCCGTGGCCTCCATGCGCTCGTCCTCGTCCTCCATGTCGATCTGCTCGATGACCGGCTGGTGCTGCTCGAAGACCGGCGCGGCCTTCTCCCAGTCCTCGGCGTCGTAGTAGTAGTCGACGAAGAAGGCCAGGGCCCCGGGGCTGGCCGGGTCCAGGGTGATCGCGCGCTCGTACAGCTGGGCCGCGCCGTCGCGGTCCAGGAGCTGATCGAGCTTGATCCGCGCTGCGTCGGTGAACAGCGCCACCCGCTCCGCCTCGTCGGTGACGAGATCGGCCTGCTGCTCGGACAGGATGATCACCTGCTCCCAGTCGCCTCGGCCGCGGTAGATCTGACGCAGGGTGGCCAGAGCCTCGGTGGACGGCTGGTCGCCGGTGATCGCAGCGCGAAGGTAGGAGACCGCTCGGTCCGGCAGCCCCGCCTTCTCGAACGCGATGACGCCGAGCTCCGCCTGACGGTCCCGGGCCGCCAGACCGGACAGCACCCCCAGTGAGCGGTCCGCCACGTCCAGATAGCCACGCCAGTCCCCGGACCTCTCGAACAGCCCGAGCAGGCGCTCCAGCGCCTCGGCGTTCCGGGGATCCTCCTGTAGCACCTTGAGCCACGAGGGGATCGCGATGCGGGGCTCATGGAGCTTGTCCTGCCACAGACGCGCGATCTCGGCGTGCAGCTTCACCCGGCTCTCGGGGATCGCGCTGGCCTCGCGGGCGACGACGCCCACCAGGGCCTGCCAGTTTTCGGCATCCTCGTGCACCTTGCGGAGGGACGCCAGGGTCGGCCGGTGATCCGACACATGGCCGAGCGCCTTCTCGTAGCGCTCCACCGCGGCCGCGGAGTCCCCGGCGGCCCGCGCGATGTCGCCGAGCTGGGTCTCCGCCTCGGCCAGCAACGCGGGGTCCTTGGCCCGGTCCGCCAGCTCGCCGTAGTACAGCCGGGCATCGTCGGTGTTGCCGCGCGACAGGGAGATCCCGGCCAGCCCGCGGAGCGCCACGACGTTGGTCGGATCGTCGGAGTAGGTCTTCTCGTAGAAGTCCCACGCGGAGTCGTTCGTGACGCCCTTGCCTTCGAGCAGCAGCTCGATCCGGTCGGTCACCGACTTCTTGACCGACTCGGAGGTGGCGACGCCCGCGATGGCCTCCAGGGCCTCGAGCACGCCGTTCCAGTCCTCGCGGTCGCGATGCAGCCGCTCCAGCTGGTACCAGGCGCCCAGGTACGCCGAGTCGCGCATGACGACCTCGGAGAACGCGTCCAGGGCCGGGACCTCCAGGCCCATGGACAGGAGCCCGTCACCGAGCTCCATCCAGCGTGCGAGCCGATCCGTCTCGCTGCCGTCCCCCGCGAGCTCCGCGGTCACGGCCTGCAGCGTGGCGGAGTCGCCGGACTGCAGCGTGATGCGCCGAAGCGCCTCGTAGGCGCGCTCCCGCCCGACCGGATCCGAGAAGGACACGCGGTAGGCCGCGATGGCCTTCGCCGTGTCGCCGAGGCGCTCGTAGTCGTCGCCCGCCAGCAGCGCGTAGAAGGTGCGCACCGGCTGGGAGCCGGCCCGCTCCGCCTGACGGCCGTACACCGAGGCCAGGCCGCTGCGTTCGCCGCGGTTGCCGAAGATGGTCTCGAGGTTCTCGAGCGCCATGGGGTGATGGCCCACCAGCTCGTCGGCCCGGTCGTACAGCGCGGCGGCGCCGTCCAGGTCCTCGAAGCCCTCCTCGAGCAGAAGCCCCTGCTGGAACAGGCACGCGGCCCGGAGCGCGGGCTCCGCGGTCTTCATGTCGCCCACCGCGGCGTACACCGCCACGGCCTGGTCCCACGCCTGAAGGCCCTCGCACAGCACGCCCATGGCCGGCAGCGGCACCGACTCGCGGCGCTCGCTCTTGAGCAGCTCGGACACCTCGGTGGACACGCCCGCCGAGTCCCCGACCTGCTCCAGGGCCGCGATGAGCTGGAGCCGCAGGGCATCGCGCCGAGCGGCGTCGGTGGCCCCCCGGAGCTGCGCGCCGAGGTCGTCCGCGAGGGCCTGCCAGTCGCCCGTCGAGCGGTACACGGCCCGCAGGGAGGCATGGGCGACGGGGTGCCCGGGCACGGCCTCCAACGCTGCGCCGTAGCGCGCCAGCGCGTCCTGCACGCGGCCCGCACGGTCGTAGGCCTCACCCGCGGAGATGTTCCACCACGCGGACTCGGCGGGGTCCTTCGCCGACTCGGCCTCCTGCTGCTGGAGCAACCCGAAGGAGTCCCAGTCCCCGCGCTTGAGGTACAGGTCCCGCAGATCCATCGTCGCGGGCAGGAAGTCGGGCACCAGATCCCGCAAGGAGCGATACGCGGCCTCGGCGGCGTCTTCGTCTCCGGCGTGGGCCAGGGCGATCCGGGCGCTGCGGTAGAGCAGGGAGACGCGCAAGGCGGCGTCTTCCGTCTCGGCCGCGGCCTGCTTGAGGGTCTCGGCGGCCTCGTTCCACCGCTCCGCTGCGACGTGGGACTCCACCAGCCACTCGCGGGCGAGCAGCGAGCCGGGGCCATGGTCCGCGGCGCGGCGCAGGGCATCCACGGCGCGATCCTGGTCCCCGGCCTCGATCCACGACCGGGACGCACGGAGCAGGTACGTGGACCGCGCTTCGTCGCTGTCCACGAGGTTGGCGGCCTGCTCGAGGCGCTCGGCCCGTCCCGCGGCGTCCTTCAAGACGCCCAGGACGCGGGCCAGCGAGTCCACGGCGGGCAGGTAGTTGGGCGCGAGCTCGATGGCCCCCTCGAGGTAGGCCCGGGCGGCCGCGGCATCCTCTCGGCGGTCCAGGGCGATCTCCGCCATCTTCAGGTGCAGGGCGAGCTTGACCCGCGTGGACGTCGCGGCGTCGTTGGACTCCTGAAGCTGCGCGAGCAGCCCCTGCCAGTCCTTGGAGGTGGCGACCACCTGCCGCAGCCCCTCGCGGGCCCCGACACAGCTGGAGTCCGACTCCAGGGCCTTGTGGAACCACGCCGTGGCCGACGCTGCGTCGCCCTTCACCCGCAGCGCGATGCGGCCCAGGATCGTGCACAGGGACGCGCGAAGCCGGGGGTCGGTGGACCCCTGCAGGGCCTCCTCGCAGGCCGCCGCCAGCTCGTCGTTGCGGCCGTGGGACTCG
>CALAGR010000492.1 GCA_937891735.1 uncultured Pseudomonadota bacterium
CGTCGTCCCCTGTCGTGTCGTCGTCGTCGGACGCGGTGGAGTCGTCGTCGTCGTCCACGCGCACGCCGTTGGGCGCCACGGTCTGGGTGCAGCCGGACGCGATCAGGGCGAACGCGGCGAGGAAGAGGAGGATTCGAAGGCGTTGTGTAGTCATGGCTGCCGCCATTTGCCAGAGGGGCGCCAGATACGCAAGGGAATCTTGACCTGATCACGCTGCGGGCGTGCGCCGGGCAGGAGGGCTAAGGTCGCTCCGCGGCCGCCCTCGCCGGCCCCCGGAGGACGCCATGGCAGACGAGCCCACCGAAGCGGAGATCACCGAGATCCGAGAGATCTTCAAGCACTTCGACTACAACGAAAACGGGACGATGGACACGCGCGAGCTGGCGAAGCTGCTCACGACCCTCGGTGGCGACGAGGGAGCCGACGAGCTCGACGCCGCCCTCGAGGCCCTGGACCTGGACCGCAACGGCACCATCGAGTTCTCCGAGTTCTTCGCGTGGTGGAGCAGCCGCTGAGGACCTGCATCCTCGCCGCGCTCCTGGCGCTGCTGGGCTCGGGCTGCGCGTATCGGCCGCTTCGGCCGATCCTGGTCGGGC
This sequence comes from uncultured Pseudomonadota bacterium, assembly GCA_937891735.1. Lineage (GTDB taxonomy): Bacteria > Myxococcota_A > UBA796 > UBA9615 > UBA9615 > JAGSHC01. The sequence goes on from CALAGR010000492.1 coordinate 597, forward strand.
ACGACAAGGACCGGGAGCAGGTGTCCGTGCGCCTTCGTCCCGTCAAGGTGGACGGCGTGCCCGTCCGCACCGGCGTGCCCACGGAGATCCGCTTCCTGCCCACGGACTCCGGCAAGCCGAGCCGGGTGCTGCTCGTGGCGGAGAAGCGCGGCACCCTGAAGTGGATCGACCTGCGCACCGGGGAGTCGGGCTTCCTGCTCAAGATCCCGAACGTGGGCATCGACATCGAGCAGGGCCTGCTGGGCTTCGATCTGCACCCGGACTTCCCGGCCGTGCCCGAGCTGTACACCCACCACCAGGCCGCCGTGGGCTTCGGGGGGCGCACGGTGGTGACGCGGTGGCGGATCTGGGGCGACGAGATCAGCTCCATGACCGCCCAGGGCGAGGAGGTCCTGGCCTTCGATCAGCCCCAGGGAGGGCACAACGGTGGCCAGCTGGCCTTCGGCCCCGACGGCTACCTGTACGTGGGGTTCGGCGACGGCGGATGGCAGGGAGACCCGGAGAACGAGGCCCAGGATCCGACCAGCCTGTTCGGCACCGTCATTCGCATCGACATCGACCGCCGCGACCCCGGGCTCGCCTACGCGGTGCCGCCGGACAACCCGTTCGTCTCCGGCGGGCACCTCCCCGAGGTCTTCGCGTTCGGCTTCCGCAACCCCTGGCGCTTCGACTTCGGGCCCCAGGGCGAGCTGCTCCTGGCCGATCTGGGCCAGGACCGACAGGAGGAGATCGATCTCGTCGTCGCTGGAGGCAACTACGGCTGGAGCCTCAAGGAAGGCTCGTCGTGCTACGGCGGGCCCCGCCCGGGACGCTCGGGGACGTGCGCCGACCCGCTGTTGCAGGACCCGATCCACGAGTACAAACGCGCCGAGGGCCGCGCTGTGATCGGCGGCAAGTTCTACACCGGCAGCAAGCTCGAAGACCTCGCCGGCGCCTTCGTGTTCGGGGACTACACCAGCGGTCGCCTCTGGGCCCTGCGCAGCGACGGCGCCCAGTGGCCGGTGATCGCCCTGGGAGGCTTCGGGATCGCGCCCACCACCTTCGGCCGGGACGACGCCGGGGAGCTCTACGTCGGCGTGCAGAGCGGCCGGATCTACAAGCTGGTGCCTGGAGGCTGACATGCGGCTCGACGTCGCTGGCGACAACGTCCTTGAGCGCATCGCGGTGCTGTTCGGCCTCGTGCCGGCTCCCCTGGTGCAGGTCTCCTTCGGCATGGGGTACGCCCGGGCCATCGTGGCGGGGGTGCGGCTGGGGGTGTTCGAGGCGATCGAGCCGGGCGCCTGGGTCGATGGGGCCCAGCTCGCGGCGGCCACCGGCTGCCACCCCGTGGGGATCGAGGTGCTCGCCAACGCCCTGGTGGGCTTCGATCTGCTGCGCCGCAAGGACTTCAAGTACGCCCTGGCGGCCCCCGCCCGGCGCTGGCTCCGCCGGGATGCCCGCATGGAGCTCGTGGACGCGGTGGACTTCCTGGGCTACTGCCTCGACCTGACCGCGAACCTGGAGCAGGACGTGCGATCCGGGGACATCGTGCGGCTGCACGACCGGGAGCACAGCCCCGCGTTCTGGCAGGCCTACATGCGCGCGCTGGCGACCTTCACGAAGCTCGGAGCCCCCGAGGTGGGGCATCGCCTCGGGCGCGCGGGGGCCCTGAAGCGCAACGGGCGGCCCATCGAGCGCGTCCTGGACGTGGGAGGCGGTCACGGCCGCTGGGCGGCGGCGCTGTGTGACCGGGTGCCGGGGCTCCGAGGCGAGGTCCTGGACATGGCCCCAGCCTGCGCGGTGGGGCGCGAGATCCTCGCCCAGGTGCCCGGAGGCGACCGCGTCGTGCACCGGGAGGGCGACTTCAGGACGGATGAATGGGGTCGAGACCACGATCTGATCCTGCTGTTCCGGGTGCTGCACAACGCCACCGAGCAGGAGGGGGCAGGGCTGATGGCGTCTGCGATGCGCGCGCTGCGGCCCGGGGGGTGGCTCGCCGTGTTGGATGCTGCGCACCCGGGCAAGCCGGGGGGCGACATCGACGCCTCGGCTGGATACAACGAGCTGTTCTTCTTCGTGATCTCCGGCGCCCGGGCCTGGCCCGATCACACCATGCGCGACTGGATGCGCGCCGCTGGGTTCACTTCGCTGAAGTCCGCCCGGCTCCTCGCTGCCCCCGAGGTCCTGCTGCTGGGCCGCAAGCCCACCTGAGTCTGGGATCGGGCTGCAGCCTCGATCCCAACGATCCACTACCCATCGCCGGGGCATCTGGTATAAGCGCGCCGCTCACCGACCTGCCCCCGGGTCGGCCACATGAGGCTATCGATGATGACCGAGACGACTACAGGGAAGGGCCGGGCCAACCGCGTAGCCCTCGTCGAGAGCTTCTTCCACGGCACCGGCGACACGTACGACCAGCACGTGCACCTGGCGACCTGGGGCCGCGACCGGCAGTGGAAGGAAGAGCTGCTGTCCTTCGTCAAGGAGCCCAAGCGGATCCTCGACCTGGCCTGCGGCACTGGGATCCTGGCCCTCGAGATGGCCCGCCGCTACGGCTGCCACGTCACCGGCGTCGAGCTCCGGGGCGAGTACCTGGACATCTGCCGGGAGCGCGCTGCCGAGCACGGCTTCGCCGACCGCACCCGCTGGATCGAGTCCAACGCCGAAGACGTCCTCCTCGAGGAGCAGTTCGACACGATCACGTCCTGCTACATCCCCAAGTACGTCAACCTGGACATCCTGGTGCCCAACATGGTGACCATGCTCGCCCCCGGCGGCTTGTTCATCATGCAGGACTTCTCCTACCCGGAAGAGAAGTGGGTCCAGAACATCTTTGACGACCACTTCGACCGGATGAAGGCCCGCATCAACGGCGAGGGTTGGGACACGATGTGGGAGCAGCTCCCGGACGTCGTGCGGAACTCCACGTGGATCAAGGACACGGCGAGGAACATGCGCGAGCAGGGCCTCGTGGACGTGACCATCGTCCCCCAGAGCCGCGGCATGAGCACCGTCGTCTACGGACGTCGCCCCGCGTAAGGGACCTGGGCGCGGCGTTCAGCTCGCGTCCGACCCCGTCGCTTCGTACCACGCCTTCAGCGCGGCCAGTCCCTGGTCGGTGCTGACGGCGGGCTCGTACCCGAGATCCCGGCGCGCGGCCGTGATGTCGAACCAGCACGGCTTCGTGAGCACGTCCAGCTTGAAGCGGGTCAGCCGCGGCTCGCTCCTCAGGCCGAGCCAGCGCCACAGGGTCTCGATCACCACGCTCGCGACCCGGGCCGCTCCCAGCGGCGCCCGGCCGTCCGGCAGCGCCAGGCCTGCGCAGTCCAGGGTCCGGCTCATCATCGTCCAGACGCCGATGGGCTCGCCGTTGGTGATGAAGTAGGCGCGGCCCCCCACAGCGTCGTGGGAGGTGGCCAGGGCCTGGTCGGCCAGCAGGTGCGCCTGCACCACGTTGTCGATGTAGCTGAAGTCCTGCAGCGGGTCGCCGTCGCCGATGCGCTTGAGGCGGCCCTCCCTGCACCACTGGACCAGCCGCGGAAACAGCTGGGTGTCGCCCGGCCCCCACACCCCGCGGGGACGAAGCGAGACCGTGCGCAGCTCCGGACTGTTGGCGGACAGCACGATCTGCTCGGCGGCGGCCTTGCTGCGCGGATAATCCGCGATCCACGTCTGGGGGTACGGCGCGGACTCGTCGATCCCCTCGCTGCCCAGCCTGCTGTGCACCACGCTTGGGGTGCTGGTAAAGACGAGCCGGGACACCCCCGCCGCGCGGCAGGCGTCCACGACGTTGCGGGTGCCGTCGATGTTGCTCGCGTCGTACAGCGCGGGATCGCCGTGGTAGCCCACCCGGGCCGCGACGTGGAACACCACATCCACCCCTTCGGTGGCGGCCCGCAGCGCCTCGGGATCCTGCAGATCGCCGCGCACCGTCTGCACCCCCCGCGCCCGCAGCTCCGGGTAGTCGCCCCGAGCGATGGAGCGGACGGCGTCTCCGCGGGCCAGCAGGGCGCTGACGAGGGCTCCGCCGACGAAGCCACCTCCACCGGTGACCAGGGCCCGCATCAGGCCTGCCCTCCCGCGAGGCGGTCGTTGGCCCACCGAGTCAGTGTCTCGCGGTTGATCTTGGCGTTGTGGCGGATGTCCACGGGGAAGCTGCCCGGGTACAGCTCGATCCGTTGGATCCGGGCCGTCGCCTCGTGCCGGGCGGCCAGGGCCAACAGGCGGGCGATCAGGGCGGGCCCATCCACCTGGGCGCCGGGCTGCACCTGTACGAGCAGGACCGGCGTCTGCGTGCCCGGTTCGCCCAGACCCACCAGGGCGGTGCGCCACACGTCGGGATCCTGGTTGAACACCATCTCGATGGGGATGGTGAACAGCGGCCCCTGCGAGGTGCTCAGACGATGGGTCTTGCGGCCGCACATCCACAGCCGGCCGTCGGCGTCGAACCGTCCGACGTCCCCCATGCGGTGCACCACCTGGCCCGCCTCGTCGATCTTGGCGAGCGCGGTCTGTTCGGGCCGCCGGTAGTAGGCGGGCGTCACCACCGGTCCACGCACCGTGATCTCACCGACCTCGCCCACCGGAGCCAGCAGGCCGTCGGTCCAGGTCTCGATGGGCTCGTCGGTGATCCGGATGATGCGCACCAGCATGCCCGCCACGGGCCGCCCCACGCAGACCCCCTGGCCGCTCGCCGTGAGCGCGTGAGTGTCTGACAGAACCTCATCGCTGCCGATGTTCGCCACCGGCAGAGCCTCGGTCGCGCCGTAGGGCGTGTACACCTGCACGCCCTCGCTCAGCATCGCCTTGGTGCGCAGCAGGATGTCGTGCCGCACCGGGGCGCCCGCGGACAGCACCCGACGCAGCGACGGCAGGCGGGTGTGATGCGCCTCGCCGTGCCGCGACAGCGTGTCCAGCAGGGCCGGGGAGCCGAACATGTTCGTGCAGCCGTGATCCGTGATCGCTTCGATGAGCTTGTTGGGATCCGCCTGGGCGGGCTTGCGGGAGTCCATGTCCGGGATCACCGACGTCACGCCGAGGGCCGCGAGGAACAGCGCGAACATGGGGAACGTGGACAGGTCCGCCTCGTCCGGGCCGAACCCGTAGATCTCCTGGAGCATTCCGACCTGGCTGTCGAAGATCCCGTGGGTGTACACGGCCCCCTTGGGCACCCCGGTGGAGCCGGACGTGAACAGGATCGCCGCCAGGTCGTCCGACGCGGTGCGCTCGCAGGGGCGCGGCTCCGCGTCGAGCAGATCCTGCAGACGGTGGCCACCCCAGAACCAGCGGCGTCCCACGGTGACGTTGATCCGCACGGTGCGCAGGGCGGCGCGGAACACGAGCCGCGCCACATGGGCCAGGGGCATGCCCACGAAGGCCTCCGGCTCCACCTCCTTCAAGCAGCTCGCCAGCGCCTTCTTGTCGATGCCCGGATCGATGAGCACGAGGGTCGCGCCGACCCGAAACAGGGCGAACACCAGAGCGAAGAAGTCGAGCCCCGGAGTGACCATGAGCACGGTGCGCACGCCCTTGCGGATGCCCACCCGGTGCAGCCCCGCGGCGTAGCGACCGGCCCGCTCGTCGAGCTGCGCGAAGGTGTAGTGGGCATAGACGGGCTTGCCCCCCGACCGGCCCTGCACCGCCACCACGGCCTTCTTGTCCGGGGTGCGGCCGGCCCACTCGGACAGGCGGTCGGCGATGTTGAAGCTGATCACTCCCCTGCCCCGAGGAAGGTCTGCACGGCCGGCACGATGACGGCGTGCTCGTCCTCCAGCACGTAGTGGCCGGCGTCGTCGAAGACGAGGTACTCGGCCCCCGGCACCCTCCGTCGCCACTCGGCGAGGAAGCTGTCGTTGAACACGAAGTCCTTGCGCCCCCACACGATCATGGTCTTCCGATCCGCCGTGAGCTCGGGCAGCGCCGCGCTCACGCGCTGCACGGTGGCCCAGGCCGGATCCTGAGGTCCCAGCGGGATGTCCTGCACGAAGCGGTGCACCGCGACCCGGTTGGTCCAGCTGTCGTAAGGCCCGACGTAGGCGGCGCGCACCCGCTTGGGGAGCCGCGTCCGGGTGGAGGTCCACGCGGCGCCCACCGAGAAGGCGTTCAGGCCCCGGACGGGAAGCGCGAAGGGCAGGCGGCGCACCAGGAAGAGCTGCCACGGCAGCGCGCTCCCCTTCGGCAGCGAGAACCCCGAGGTGTTCATCAGCACCAGCTTGCTCACGAGGTCGCGACGACGCTCCGTGAGGGCGAGGCCGATCATCCCGCCCCAATCGTGGGCGATGATCGTGAGCCCCTCGGTGATGCCCAGCTGATCGATGAGGGCCTCGAGATCGTCCACCCTGCTGTCGAGCGTGTAGCGGTAGTCGGAGTCCGACGGCTTGTCGGACAGCCCCATGCCGATGTGGTCCGGGACCACGCAGCGGTGCCCGGGCGCCAGCGCCGTCACCAGGCGGCGCCAGTAGTAGCTCCAGGTGGGGTTGCCGTGCACCATCAGGATGGGGGCGCCGGAGCCCTCGTCGAGGTAGTGCATGCGCCCCCCAGGGCGGTCGAGCCAGGCTCCCTGCCAGGGATACTCAGCGCGGTACGGGCTCGGATCAAAGGTCATCGTGCTCACCACAGAACGCCCAACATCATGCAGTTGAGGCCCGTGCCGATGCCCAGCAGCCCCACACGGTCCCCGGCCTGCAGGAAGCCCTGCTGGTCGGCGATGCCGGCGGTGACGGGCAGGGCGACAGGCCCCATGTTCCCAAGGGTCTCGTAGGTACAGAAGTCCTTGCCAGGGTCGATGCCCAGAGCGGACAGCACCGCGTCCCGGTGCCCCTTGCCCACCTGGTGACAGATCACCTTGTCCACGTCGGTCGCGGACCAGCCGACGGTGGCCAGGAAGGCCTCCCAGGTCCGGCCGCCTAGCGCCACCCCGTGGGTCAGGACCGCCGCTGCGTCCGTCTCCATGACCCACGGCGTCTGCCCCAGGAGTCCCGTCGCGGGGCCCCAGCGGGCGATCCGGTGGTGCTGGGGGGCCGCGATGGCCGCCCCTCCGACCAGCCGACGGCCCGTCAGGGAGTCGCGGGAGTCCACGAGCAACACCGCGACGGCGCCCGATCCTCCGGTCAGGGAGGCGGCCGTGAGGCGGAACGTGTCGGGGCTGGGATCGGCCAGGATCCGCGCGATGGTGTCGTCCGCGATCTCCCGGGCTGACTCCGCCGCGACCACGAGTCCCGCCCGGATTTGCCCCAGCTCGATCATGTTGGCGACCAGGGCCATCCCGTTCAGGACGCCCAGGCACGCGTTGGACACATCCAGGATCAGCGCGGCGCCCGGCAGACCGAGGGCTTCGGCGGTGGGGCAGGCCGTGGCCGGCTCCAGGTTCTCCCGGTTCACGCCGGTGTAGAAGAGCGCGCCCAGTTCCTCTGCTCCCACGCCCGCCTGGGACAGGGCGTCCCGCGCCGCGGCGGCCGCGCAGCCCGACAGCGACGGATCCGGGTCCCACCAGCGGCGCTCGCGGATCCCGGTCAGCGCCTCGAGCTGGCCGATGCCCAGGCCCCAGCGCGCGTACACCGGCGCCAGCCGCGCTTCCAGGGCCCGGGTGCTCACCCGCTGCTCGGGCAGCGCCACTCCGATGGCTTCGATGCAGACACGTTCCCACCTCACGGCCTCACGCCTCCTCGATGGGGTGGTCGCCGGGGACCAGGCGCAGAACGAAGCCGGTCATCTCGTAGATGATGCGGCCATCCACCCGAAGGAAGCCGTCGGCGGTCAGGGACGGCGACACGGGGTCGTCGTCCCTGGCGGTGATGCTGGCCTCGACCGTCTCGGTGGCGTTGGTGGGGACCACCTGACCGCGGTAGCACCAGGTGTGCTCGGTCCCCACGGCGATGGGCTGCAGGCGCCACGTGCCCGGGCGGTTCCCCCACCGCGCCGTCGCCACCCGGCGCAGGAGCTGCAGGAAGCCCTCGAGCCCCAGGGAGCCGGGGATCACCGGATCCTGGAAGAAGTGGGCCGCGAAGAACCAGTCCGCGGGGTCCACGTCCTTCGTGCCCCGGATCCACCCCAGGCCGTGGGAGCCCCCGTCGGGGAGCCACGCCTCGATCCGGTCGAGCATGCAGAGGGCGCGGGCGGGATGGGCGAGCCCGGTGGCCAGCGCGGGAGGGGGGCTGCCTTCGGCCTCACCTGGCGTGAGCGGTGACTCACGCGGAAGCTCCAGCGCTCCAGGGAGGGGCCCGGACGGCTGCCATGCACGATCACCGGCGCCGCGGATCCCCACCTGCTGGGCGAGGCTGGCCGTCGGGAAGAAGCCGAACCCGGTGGTCCCCTCGTACAGGATCCGCCCCCGTCCCCAGAGCTGGAAGTCGAACTGCTGCAGAATCATCCCGCCCGCCTCGGAGCAGCCCGTCATGCGCACCCGGGTCGTCAGAGTGCCCGTGTCGGGGCCGATCTCGCCGTGCAGCGTGGCGGTCCCGTCCAGGTTGCGGAAGTGGAGCTGCCCCTCGCTGCGCAGGGCGGAGCCCAGGTAGGCCGCGAGCCAGCCGCAGGGCTGCAGGGCCGCCTCCAGGATCACGCAGAACGGCATGGAGCGCTGCTTGTTGGCCGCGAAGTACCAGGCCCGGGGGGGCACGTCGTACTCCGCCTCGATCCAGCCGCCGGGGGCCATCACCCACGGGGCGGGCTCGATCTCCGTGATCCGGTCCACGAAGCACAGGGGCGGGCCCGGCAAGCGCGCGAGCACCCGGTCGTGATCGAACGGCGCGTACTTCGCCCCGAACGCCTCGCTGGGGTTGCCCGTGGCGTAGGCGAGCACGCTGGCCGCTCCGTACCGCTCCGGCTTGCCGGGACGTGGGGGGCCGAAGGGGCTCTCGTCCGCGGGCCCTCTCTGCCAGGCGCGCTGCAGCATCTGCTGGGTGACGCCGTGCAGCCGATAGGACACGTTCTCGAACTCCACGATGTCCCGCCCGTCCGCGACCATGAAGGCGTCGGCGAGCACGTAGGGCTCCGGGTCGTACCCGATCTCCTTGATGTCGATGCGGTAGCTCAGGGTCCTTGTGCTCTCGATCACCTGGCCGCGACACCGCAGGCGTGACCCGATCCCTGGGATCGGCGCGTGGTGCAGATCCGACCCCGGGTCGAGGTCGCCCACGACCCCCCAGCCAAGCCGGAGCATCAGCACCCGCAGGGTGTGCAGGCAGCCCTCGTACATCAGGGTGCCAGGCATGACGCGGTCGTCCACGAAGTGGCAGACGAGGTACCAGCCGGCTGGATCCACGTCCCAGGACGACTGCACGACGCCCAGCCCGTAACGCCCTCCGGAGAGGTCGAGCTCGTCGATGCGGTGGATCAGGCTCATGGGACCGCCCGGCAGCAGCAGCGCGTCGTGGATCCGTCGTCCCGCGAACCGCGGCCCGAACGCAGCCTCCAGGTCCCCCTGCCGCAGCGCCTGCACCTGCGACGCCGTGAGTGTGCGCGGCCCCCGCAGATCGTCTCCCGGCACGAGGGGCTCGTAGCCCGCCGTGGGATGACCCTTGGAGTCGGTCCGGCGACGCTCCGGAAGGGCCCCCCGACGCTCGACGAGGCCCTTGCCCTGCTCCAGCTGGGCGCGACTGAAGAAGCCGGCGCACCCGTCCTTCATCGTGATCAGGTGCTCGTCGCCGATCCACCCCTCGAACCGGAAGAAGAACATCCAGGTGTTGCCCTGGCGGATGAAGCGCTCGATCCGGATGTCGTAGCGGACGGTCTCCCCGGGGGCCGGCAGATCCCGTGAGAAGACGACCTCGGCGTCCAGGAGCCGATAGACCCGCTCCCCCTTCGTCTGCAGGTCGATGCCCAGCCACGCCGACAAGAACAGGTCCGCCTGCCCCGCCTCCACGGAGATGCACACCGGCATCCGACCGCCGTCGAGGTACCAGGCGCCGGGTCGCACGTCGTGCTCCGTCACCACCCGCCCCGGACCCATCGAGCCGGGCTCCCCCTCCACCAGCAGGATCCGATCCACGAGCATCAAGGGCTCATCCGGCAGCCTCACCCGGGTGGGGTGGCTGTCGGCGGCGGCGAACGCGGGCCCGCAGGTCGGCACGATGGAGCCCACCGCGAACTCCAGGCACAGGTCCCGGTCGAAGAGCGGCTGGCTCGTCGAGAGGTGCGACGCCTCGTTCCGGGGGCCCGCCGGTGGGCGCGGAGGCCGCGCCGGCGCCGTGGGTGAGGCTGGCTCACGCGGCGTCGGGGAGGCAGACCCCGGGGAGAGCGCGGGAGTGACCAGCCCCACGCCGAGGGCCCGCGCCAGGAGAGCCTGCTGCTGGCTCGCGATCTGGCGGGCCGATGCGAGCTGCGCCTGGGCGATGTGCAGCCACGCCGCGTGGGCCTCCGCCGTGGCTCGCGCCGACGCCAGCGGACTGGATGAGATGTCGGCAAACAGCGTCGGTGCGCTGCCCTCACGGGCCGACTCACGGGCCGACTCACGCACATTGTTATCCACAGGCCCGGAGCGGGGCCGCACCCGAGGCTCACGCACGGACTCACCCCCCAGAGCGAGGCGCGCGGGACCCGGCCGTTCACTGCCCGGCAGCACCACCACCTTCGGACGGTCGGCCCATCGGTCCGTCACCGCCCCGGGGGGCGGGAGCAGTCGGTCCAGGTCCACGCTCACGCCGGCCTCCAGGAGCGTGCCCAGGGCCTCGAGCAGGTTCACGAACCCGGTGCGGCCCTTGCGGCAAGCACTCACGGCCACATGCGGCCGGTCGGCCAGGATCGCGTCGATCATCCGCGTGCAGGATCCTTGCGGGCCGCACTCCACGAACACCCTGACGCCGTCGGCCCAGGCCGACTGCACCGTCGCGGGCCAGTCGAGGCCGCGCAGGGCGTTGGAGAGGATCGAGTCCGCCGCGGTCTGCTCGTCCAGGACGTACGCGCCCCCCCAGGCTCCGGAATAGAACGTCACCGCGTCGGGCGGAGTCGTCGTGAGCAGGTGCAGATCCCGGTACTCACGGGCCACCGGCTCGACCAGTCCACAGTGCACCGTGGGAACCCCGAACAGCGGCCGCGCCTCAACCCCGAGTTCAGCCGCCAGCGCCTCCACGTCGCCCCGCCGGCCGCCCACCACGCACTCGGTCGGCGCGTTGACGATAAGGAGCGCAGTCGTGTCCTCACGCGCATCCGTCGCCTCTCGGACCCGCTCCGCGGACGCCTCCAACACCGCCACCCACCAGTCCGTGGCCCCGCCCCAGGCGGCTGCGGCCACCCGGCGTTCCCCGGCCAGGTCCTCGCGGAACAGGGGGCTGTCCAGCACCCGCTGGTGCATGCGTGCGCGCTCGGTCCAGGCCCCGGCGGAGAACAGCCCCGCCGACTCCCCCAGGGAGTAGCCCAGGATCGCGTCGGGGTGCACCCCGAGGAAGCGCAGGATCCGCGCCACCGTGATCCCGTGGGCCACCTGCCCGAAGATCATGCCCTCGGGCACCGCCTCCACGGCCTGCAAGGCCCGATCCGCCCAGCCCGCGGTCCAGTCCGTGCGCCAGGGACCGAACGCAGCGGCCTGCAGCTCACTGGCGAGCCCGGTGGTCTCCGCGTCGAGCTCTTCGGCGATCCCGGGGAACGCCAACAGCAGATCCTGGCCCATGCCCACGTAGTGGTTGCCGGAGCCTGGGAACACCCACCCCAGCTCCCCCGCGACGCCGGCCCGAGGCACGAGGGTCCCGGTGCGCCGCGCCTCGGCCAGGCGGGCCGTGAGCTCGGCGTGGGAGCCGGCCACAAACACGCGCCGTCCCGGTGCATGCCCGTGGGTGCGACCCGTCCGGCCGCGCCCCGAGGCGTGCCAGCGGCGGGCCAGCGCGTCGATCCCCAGACCCGGCTCGGCCGCCACCAGGGCGTCGAGCGCGTCGGCCGCATCAGCCAGATCCGCGGGACCGTCGCTCTCGAACAGGAACAGACCCGCCCCTCGATCCTCCGCCAGCCCCCGGGGGGCGTGGGCCAGGTCGGACGGGGCCTCCTCCAGCACCGCGTGCATCGCCGAGCCGTCCACCGACAGCCCGCTCACGGCGACCCGCCGGGGGCCGTCGCGCCCATCCCGAAGCCACGGGCGCGCGGTGATCGGCACGTGCAGCGCGCTGCCCGCGAGGGGGCCGCTGCTCTGAAAGCCAGGCAGCGGTGGCAGCACACGGTCCCGCAAGGCGAGGGCCCCGCGCACCACCGACAGCAGCGAGGCCGCGCCGCCGGCGTCGCCCACGACGTCCCGGGTCGTGGCCAGCGCCGTGCGTGGAGCGTCTCCCGACACCAACGCGAGCAGGCCGTCGATCTCGTCGAGGTCGTGGCGCCCACCGCCGTGAGCTTCGATGAGGCCCGCGCTCACGGGGCTCTCGCGAGCCTCGTCCCAGGCCCTCCGGCCGGCCGCGTGCACCGCCTCCGATACGCTGTCCGCCGCGTGAGCGGAGCCGAGTCCACGGATCACGGCGTGCACCGCGTGCCCGTGAGTCCGGGCGTCCGCGAGCCGCTCGAGCACGACGGCCGCCGCCCCCTCCCCCGGGACGGGTCCCGATCCCGCGTCGTCGAACGCGCGGCACACCCCATCGGTGGCGTACGGGCGGTCCCGGTGCGACGCGAGCACCGTCCGGAGGTCGCCCGCGAGCTCCACGCCCACCACGACCACGCGATCCACGAGCCCGTCCTGGAGGAGCCGGGTAGCCACCTCCACCGCGCGCAGACCGGAGCAGTCCTCGCTCGACACGAGGAAGGACGGCCCCCCCAGCCCAAGCTCCCGCGCGACCCGACTGGCGATCATCCCGCCCAGCGCCCCCTGGGTGCGCTCCGCGTCCAGGGCCGGGCCGACGAGCGCCCGAGCCGTCGGATCCGCCTCGTGCCAGCCCGCGGAGAAGCCGGTGGTCTCCAGATCCAGCCCCGCGCCGACCACGCAGCCCGCCCGGGGTCCTCCGCCGCCCCAGGCCATCCCCGCGTCCTGGACCGCGTCCCCGACGGCGGTGAGGGCGAGCAGGTGCTGGGGCAACACGGAGGGGATCTCCCGAGGCGGGATCTTGAACCGGCCGATCGGGACCTCGATGCGCTCGATCCAGGCTCCCGGAAGGGCGCCGGCCAGCTCCGGGGCCTCGTCCTGCAGCCACGCGTCCTCCTGCATGCCTCCCCACCGGGTCGCAGGACGCGGTCGTCGATCCGCCTCCCCCCGGAGCAGGGCGGGGCCCAGGGTCGAGAGGCTCGCGTGGCCCCCGAACGTGGCCGCGAGGCCGATGATCGCGACCGGTACAGGGGCGCTCCTCAGCTCCACCGGCGCCGGCGGAGGGGCGGGATCGGCCGAGTACTCCTCGATCACGACGTGAGCGTTGATCCCACCGAAGCCGAAGGCGGACACCCCTGCCCGGCGTGGTCGGCCCGGCCGCGCGGTCCAGGCCTCTGCCCCGTCCAGCACCCGGCACGGACCGTGAGTCAGCGACGCGGCCGCGGTCACGGCCGTGAGCCCCGCCGACGGGGGCAGGGTCCGGGCCTGGAGCGCGAGCACCACCTTGGCGAGCCCCGCAGCCCCCGCGGCGGTCAACAGGTGCCCGACGTTGCTCTTCACCGAGCCGATCACGGGACCGGCCCCCTCGCTCCGCCACACGGCGTCCAGGCTGCTGAGCTCCACCGCGTCCCCCCGGGGGGTTCCGGTGCCGTGGCACTCCAACAGATCCACCGAGCCGGGCGACACGCCGGCCGCGGCGTACGCCGAGCGCAGCGCCCGGACCTGCCCCTCGCTGTCGGGCGCCAGCAGGCTGCCTCCCTGATCGTTGGACAGCCCCTCGCCCAGGATCACCGCGCGGACCGCCCGCCCCTGGGCCCTGGCCTCGTCCAGCCGCATCAGCACGAAGGCCCCGGCGCCCTCCCCCACCACCAGGCCATCGGCGGCCGTCGAGAACGGGGAACACAGCCCCGTCGGCGACAACGCCCGCAGCTGGGAGAAGCCGATGCTGGTGTACAGGCAGTCCGGCCGGGATGCGCCACCGGCGATCACCGCGTCCAGACGGTGGGCGCGAAGCTCCGCGCAGGCCAGATGCACCGCGTACAGCGAGCTCGCGCACGCCGCGTCCAGGGACCAGGCGGGTCCGCCGAGCCCCAGGGTGCGAGCCAGCATGCCCACCGGAAGGGCCGTCACCCATCGGTCCAGCGGGTCCGGCGCTGCACCCGTCGGCGCGGGGCGGCCCAGACGTTCAGCCACCGCCCGCTTCAGGACGTGGCGCGCCCAGGCGGATGCGCCGTCGGTGGGCAGCGCGATGTTGGCGAGGATCGCGCCGCAGCGGGCCCGGTCCAGATCCAGGGCGGCGTCGTCCCACGCATCCACGCCCACCCGAAGGACCAGGCCCACCAGGGGGTCGAGGCCACCGACCCGGACGGGGTCGAACCCGGCGCTGCCGAGGCGGTCACCGAGGTCGCTCAGATCGATGGGCGCGAGCAGGCCCGCCTGCAGCGAGACCAGATGGTCCGGCACCCCATGCGCCGACGCCCGCAGGCGGTCAGCGACGCGTCCGCCGCGCTCGGGCGGGATCGCGGTGAGCCTGCGGCGTCCGGCGAACACGTCGTCCCCGAACGCGTCGAGATCGCCGTCGCCGGCAAACCGGCCGGCCATGCCGACGATCGCGATGGGTTCGACGATGCTCACGGGCTCACGCAGGCGCGACCACGCCGTCGGGCCCGGTTGGGGGTGCGAACGCGCGCTCCAACGAGGAAGCGGCGGTGCAGGTGTATCCGTGCATCCGGGCCACCAGGGCGCCGTCCTCGGAGAGCACGTCGATGTCCGCGAGCACGTTCGAGCCCCGCCGTCGCCGGACCGTCGCGACCAGCCGGACCGTCGCCGGAGTGGGCGCAAAGACCTCCCACGAGGCGACCCTGGAGGGCAGCGAGGGCGCCCCGGCCACGGCGCGGCACCACAGGATCAGCGCCTGGAAGATGCCATCCACCACCCACGGATCCACAGACCAGCTCCCGGAGCCATCTCCCGCGAGCCACTGCCCCGGAGGCGGGGCGCGCCGGGCCTGGACGGCGATGCCGCTCTCCCAGGTGCCCTGCACGCCCGTGATGCACTGAAACGCCGGCCCGTG
>CALAGR010000493.1 GCA_937891735.1 uncultured Pseudomonadota bacterium
CAGCAGCACCGCCGCCAGCCCCAGCCCCCGCGCGCCTCGTCCCAGCCGGTCGAACAGCACGCCGCCCGCCACCGCGGCGACGACGACGACGGCGAGCGCGAGCATGCCCGCCATCCCCGCCGGGGTTCCCATGGTCGACTCGGTGGTGGCCAGGGCGAGCCCCGCGGCGGCCGCGCAGCCCAGCAGCCAGATCGCGCTTCGGGCCCCGGGCGACACCGCGGGCAAGATCAAGGGAAGACCTGCACCAACCGCGTCGCGTCCCTGGCTGCGATGTCCTCCACCGCTTGGTCGAAGGCCGCCTGCAGGGCCCTGGTGACCGGTCCCGGCACACCGGCCCCCACCAACGCGTGGTCCAGCGTCACCGCGGCCATCACCTCCTTGAGCGAAGACGTGATGAAGAGCTCGTCGGCCGCCTCCAGGTCGGTGTCCCAGAGGGAGCGGATCTCCACCCGCAGACCCCGGGACCGGCACAACGCCATGACCAGGGCCCTGGTGATGCCGGGCAGGATCCCTGCGTCCGGGCCGGGGGTGATGACCCGGGAGCCGAACACCGCGAACAGGTTCGAGGTGGTCGCTTCGCTCCAGCTGCCGTCTTCCCCGGTGAGCAGCGCCTCGAACCCTCCCGTGGCGCGGCCCTCGTGCAGGGCCAGCACGTTGGCGAGGTACGCGCCGGACTTCACGTGGGACGGAACCGAGCCCGCCTTCGAGCGCCCCTCCGCGGGGCGGGCGAGGTTGATGCCTGCGGCGCGCCGGGCCGGAGACCCCAGCGGCGCCGGCCGACAGAGCACGACCAGGCGAGGCACGGTGGGCTCGGGGACGGCGAGCCCGAAACCTCCATCGCCCCTGGTGACGATGACCCGCACCGCCGCCTCGCCCGGGAAGCCCCGCTGCTCCACGGTCTGCAGGATCCGACCCGCAAGATCGGAGTCGGACCAGGGCACCGCCAGGTCGATCGCCAGGGCCGAGCTCCGCAGGCGGTCCAGGTGGTCACCGAGCAGGAACGGGCGGCTCCGGTACGTCCGGATCGTGTCGAAGACGGAGTCCGCGAAGAGGAAGCCGCGGTCTGTGACAGGAACGCGGGCCTCGCCGATGGGCACGACATGCCCCTCGATCCAGGCGACCCCCAGGGCGTCAGGCACCACGCTCCGCCCGAGCCAGGGCCTCGAGCAAGGGCCGAATCGGCCTGGTTCGCTTCCCGCCGCTCTCCCGGATCCATCGGCCACCATCCCCCGCGATGGACAGGGGCTGCTCGCTCCATCCCACGGGGTCCGTGGTCGCGGGGGGCACGAACCGGGGCTCCACGCCCACCGCCTCGGCCAGGGCGGTGATCACGTCCCGCTCCCACCACACCTCGGACACCAGGTTCCAGATGGGCCCCGGCTTCTCGGTGTAGGGGGGCGGCTCGGCGCCGATCGCGTGGATGAACCCCTCGATCGCGTCATCGAGGGCGACAAGGCCCAGGTGGTGCCCGCGCTCGCCGGTCAGCGGGTAGGGCTCACCTGCCAGGATGCGCCGGATGGTGGACCGGACCCACGAGCCCGAGCGCATGCCCGGACCGACGACGAGGCCGGGGCGCAGGATCCACAACATGGACTGGGGCTCCGCGAGCAGCGCCTGGAGTCGCGCGGCGTCCTCGGCCCACTTCTTGGCGAACGCGTCGGCCAGGGGGCGCGCGTGGATGCGGCGGTCCTCTTCCTGGAGCGTCCGGCTCGCGGGAAGGGCCGGCTCGTACACCGATGTGCTCGATGCGAGGACGACCCGGCGCACCCCCGCCCGACGTGCGGCCTCGCACAGGTTCAGGGTGGCCGCGGCCGTCCCCCGGAAGTGTCCCGTCACATCCGAGCTGGCTCCCCGGTACGCGGCGAGGTGCACCAGGACGTCGGTGTCCTTCGGGATGATCCCGGCGGGCAGGGGCTTGGTGAGGTCCACCTGCTGGAAGCCCACGGGCATCGTCTCTGCTGGGGGAGTCCGCCCCAGCGCGGTCCATGTCCGACGGTCCGCCAGACGTTCGCAGAGAGCACGACCAATAAAGCCGGTTGCGCCGGTGACGAGGATGCGAGGCTGAGGCATGGCGCGCATCCTACGCGGCCTGCTAGGTTCCGTCGCTCCCCTCCGCCGCCCTGCGCAGGCGGAAGCGGAGCGAGCCGCGGGCCAGCTCCGATCGCGCTCCCGGAGCCCAATGAGCAACAACCAGCCATGGCCTCTTCGCGAGGCGACCGCCCTTCTGAAGCACGTGGAGTCCCTCGAGGCGCGCGGGCTGCGCAAGCCCGAGGATCCCGTGCTGTTCGAGACGGGCTACGGCCCCTCCGGCCTGCCCCACATCGGGACCTTCGCCGAAGTGGGCCGCACGACGTTCATCCGGCGGGCCTTCCACCAGCTGACGGACCGCCCCACGCAGCTCATCGCCTTCAGCGACGACATGGACGGTCTGCGCAAGGTCCCGCTGAACCTGCCCGATCCCGACAGCGTGCGACCCCACCTCGGAAAGCCCCTGTCCTCGATTCCGGACCCGTTCGGGAGCGAGAGCAGCTACTCGGCCAACATGAACCGCCGGCTGCGCGAGTTCCTGGACCGCTTTGGCTTCGAGTACACCTTCCGCAGCAGCACCGACACCTACCGCGCAGGGACGTTCAACGAGGGGCTGCGGCGGCTGCTGCATCGCGTGGACCGGGTGCTCGACATCATCCTGCCCACGCTGCGCCCGGACTCGCGTCCCGGCTGGTCGCCGTTCATGCCGGTCTGCCCCACCTGCGGGCGCAACCTCACGACCCGGGTCACGGACTACCACCCCGAGCGGGATTCGCTGTCGTACGCGTGCGACTCGACGCGCTACGACGGCCTGCACGGCTGCGGCGCCGCGGGCGAGCTCTCGGTGCTCGACGGCAACGTCAAGGTCGGCTGGAAGGTGGACTGGGCGCTGCGGTGGTTCACCTTCGGCGTCCACTACGAGATGTACGGCAAGGACCTGATCGAGAGCGCGATGCTCAGCGCGCGGATCGTGCGGGCCCTCGATGGCGAGCCCCCGATCGGGCTGTTCTACGAGATGTTTCTCGACGAGGACGGCAAGAAGATCAGCAAGTCGGTGGGCAAGGGGATCTCCGTCGACCGCTGGATGGACTACGCGCCGATCGAGTCCTTGCTGGCGTTCCTGTACCAGAACCCGCGCAAGGCCAAGCGCCTCCACTACGACACGATCCCGCAGTTCACGGACCAGTACCTCGGCCAGCTCTCGGAGTGGGAGGGCCAGGACGAGGAGGGCCGTCGGTGGAACCCGTCGTGGTTCTACTTCGACCAGAACGGCCCGCGCCCCCGCTGGAACGTGGAGGTGAACTACTCCCTGGTCCGCAACCTCGTGGTCTGCATGGGCAAGGACGATCCGGCGATCGTGCTCGACTACCTGAGCCGCTACGACGGGGCCGTGATGGACGCCGAGCACCGGAGCCTGACCGAGGCCCTGGTGCGGGGGGCGATCGCCTACGACCGTGACTTCGAGGCGGCAGACCGCAACAAGCAGGCGCCGCCACCGGAGCTCCGGCCCGCCGTCGGGGCGCTGGCAGACGCGCTCACCGCGGCGGCGGCCGAGGGTCTGGTGGATCCGGAGGCCGTCCAGTCGATGGCCTTCACGGCGGCGCGCGAGGCGGGTGTCGAACCCAAGATCCTCTTCCAGGCGCTGTACCGCGGCCTGATCGGCCAGAACCGCGGCCCTCGGTTCGGCAGCTTCATGCTCGCCCTCGGCCTGGACGAGGCAGGGGCGGCGCTGCGCCGACTCGCCGCCGGGCCTGAGCCCGAGCAGTGAAAGCGGGGTTGCCCACAGACCCCCAAATGCGACACTGATCCCCAGCGCGGAAGCATCCGCGGGAGACCCCGGATGGAAACCAGCCCGAACCTCACGAGCGCACCCATGTCCCCCAGCACCTCCGGATCTCCCACGCTCGCTCGACTGGACGAGATGCGCGCGTTCGGAGGCCAGGCCCGGACCGTCGGCATCCCGGACCGCTTGATCGAGCAGTTCGCCGCCCGCGACCCGAACCTGAGGCTCGCCGTCGAGCGAGCGCACCGCCAGCACCAGGATCTGCAGGGCGAGTGGCCCCAGCTGGCCGGCGCCGAAGCGGACCTCGTGTTGTTCCTGCAAGCGGACTACGTGAACTTCTACGTGCCCGCCACGGTGAACCCGTACGTGCCCCTGGGGGCGGCGGGCCCCTGGGTGGTGACCTCCCATGGCGCCGTGCTCCACGACAGCGGGGGCTACGGGATGCTCGGCCTGGGCCATGCCCCCGAGCCCGTGCTGGCCTCGATGACCGAGCCGTGGCCGATGGCCAACGTGATGACCCCGAGCTTCGCGCAGAAGCGGCTGGCCAGCCGCCTCCGGACCGAGGTGGGCCACACCCGGGCGTCGGGCTGTCCCTTCGCTTCGTTCCTGTGCGCGAACAGCGGCAGCGAGGCGGTCACGCTGGCATCGCGGATCTCGGACATCAACGCCCGCACCCAGACCGAGCCCGGCGCGCGCCACGCGGGGAAGACGATCAAGTTCCTGGCCCTCACGGGGTCGTTTCATGGGCGCACCGGCCGCCCCGCCCAGGTGTCCCACTCCACGAGGCGCAAGTACGACCAGCACCTGGCGAGCTTCCGGCGGCTGGACAACCTCATCACCGTCGAGCCCAACGACGTGGCCGGCCTGCGCGCCGCCTTCGCGGACGCGGACGCCAACGGGATCTTCATCGAGTCGATGTTCATCGAGCCGGTGATGGGCGAGGGCCGCCCCGGCATGCCCATGTCCCGGGACTTCTACGACGCCGCCCGCGAGCTCACCACCGCCATGGGCAGCCTGCTGATCGTGGACTCCATCCAGGCCGGCCTGCGGGCGCACGGGGTGCTCTCCATCGTGGACTACCCCGGCTTCCAGGACTGCGAAGCCCCGGACCTGGAGACCTGGAGCAAGGCCCTGAACGCCGGCCAGTACCCCTTGAGCGTGGTGGGCGCCACGGCGGACGCGGCGGCGCTGTACGTGACCGGCGTGTACGGCAACACCATGACCACCAACGCACGGGGGCTCGAGGTGGCCTGCGCCGTCCTGGACAGCCTGACTCCCGAGCTGCGCGCCAACATCGTCCTTCGGGGCGAGCAGCTCCTGGACATGCTGCGTGAGCTCCAGGCCGAGCTGCCGGGCATGATCACCACGATTCGAGGCACCGGCCTTCTGTTCTGCGCCGAGCTCGATCCCGAGCGGTATCGGGTCGTGGGCTTCGGCGGCGTGGAGGAGGCCTGTCGCCTCGCCGGCCTGGGGGTCATCCACGGAGGGAAGAACGCGCTTCGCTTCACCCCGTGGTTCGGGATCACCGAGGCCGAAGTCGATCTCATGCGCCAGCTGCTGCGGGGCGTGCTGACCGCCTTCTACGAAGCCTGAACCCCCGGACCCGAGCCCAACGGATCGCTTCCTGGGGGCCTCAAGTCCCCCGCCGTTCCTCCGTTACAGGAGGGCATGCCGGCCCAGGAACTTCGCGCCCACGTCCGCCTCCAGACCGAGTCTCGCGCCCTCGTCCATCTGCCGGACGGGTCGCGGATCCGGTGCCAGGTGCGCGACATCTCGATGGGCGGGTCGTACCTGCTCCGCACGACGGAGTACGGAGAGCCCGCGCCCGTCGAGGAGGGCTGCGAGGTTCGCGTCTACCTGTTCCACCCGGGCTCGGGCGACGGCTTCTACATCGACGCCACCGTGGTCCGCGCCGAGAAGGGCGGCGGCAATGGACTCGCCCTGCGCTTCTCCGTCTACGAGGAGACCCGCAAGCCGTTCGTGAAGCACATGCACCGGGAAGCGGACCGGGCCGGCGTGAAGCGCTCCGTCATGGGCGTGCCCACCGTCCGACCCCGCGGCCGGTCCAGCTACGACGTCCGGGCCATGCTGATCCGCCGAGGCTCCATCGCTGCCGCCGTGCTCTTCGGGGTGTGGGGGCTTCGGATCGCTGGAGACTGGCTCTCTTCGGTTCTCTGAGTCAGCCCTTGCACGCCACCGACCCCCATCCATCGAAACGGTAGAGTGTCGGCCATGCGGAACCTGCTGCCCCTCCTCGTCGCCTGCACCCTCCTGGGCTGCCCGAAGTGGGGCGGCGACGACGACACCAGCGCGGACGACGACGACCTGTTCGGGGACGACGACACCGCGGGCGACGACGACACCGGCGACGATGACACCGGCGACGACGACACCGGCGACGACGACGACACCACCGACGATCCCGTCGCCCCCGAGTACGCCGACGAGGAGGAGTTCTTCGCCCTGCGGCCCGGCACGAGTTGGCGGTACCTGGAGACCCTCTCCCTGGTCCCGAACCCCGTGCAGGACGACGTGCTCGTCACCGTCGTCCGGCGCCTCGCGGCCACCGAGTTGGGGGCCTGGTCCCCCGAGCTGTCGGCCTTCGAGCTCGACGTGGACCGCCTGACCGGCGACGACGAGGTGCACTGGCTCGGCCTGTCCGGCACCGGGGCGCTGGTGTGGCTCGGGACGGAGTTCCACACCGGCTTCGAGACGAAGTTCGTCGAGGGTGACGGCGGCACGCTGCTCACCATGAACCCCGACCTGAGCGCCCTGACCGGGGCCTCGTTCGACGCGGCCTGGTTCCTGGCCGACGAGGGATCCACGAACGTCGGCGTCACGGCCAACGGGGAGGCCCCCTTCCTGTACACGGCGGGGCCCGCTGACGGCGTGGACTGCCTCGAGACCGAGCTCGACCGCGCCGGATCCCTGGTGGGACTCCAGTACTTCCGGCCCCGCTGGGGCCTGCTGGGCATGACCATCGACCTGTCCGGCACCGGCGTCAGCTGGGAGATCATCGGCTGCTCGGTCTGCCCCCCGGAATCCGGCCTCCCCGCTCCCTGATCAACGTGCCTCCCTCCCCCGCTCACCGCAGGCCCTGATCCGTGCCCGACGACTCCCAGCTCGAGCAGCACCACCGGGTTCTCTCCCTGGTGGAGCACGCCCTCGACGCGTTCTTCATCAAGGACCTGCAGGGTCGCTACTTGATGATCAACCCCGCGGGCGCGCGGATGCTGGGCCGTCCCGTGTCCGAGGTGATCGGCATGACCGACGTGGAGCTGTTCACGCCGGACGAGGCCCAGGAGATCACCGAGGTGGACCGGCGGGTGGTGTCCACCGGCCGGCCGGTGACCTACCAGACCATCCGCAACATCGACGCGGGCCAGACGGCCTTCTTCACCAAGAAGTACCCCTTCTTCGACCGCGACGGACGCCTCGCCGGGACCATGGGGGTCAGCCACGACGTCACCGACTGGTACCGCGCCCAGCAGAGCGCCCGGCAGGCCGACAGCTCGTTCCGCACCCTGGTCGAACGCTCCCCGGATCTGGTGCTCGTGCACAGCCGCGGCCGGATCCTGTACATCAACGAGGCCGCGCTGGAGCGGCTGGGCTACACCAACGAGGAGATCCTCGGGTCCAACCCCCTGGATCACGTGCGTCCGCAGGACCAGCAGGTGCTGCTGGTGGGCGAGACGCAGGCCCCCGCCGAAGAGGAACTGCGCAGCCCGGTGGAGGTGGGGCTGCTCAAGAAGAGCGGCGTCGTCGTGCTCGTGGAGATCGTGGATCTCGTGGTCCACTGGGCCGGACGCGGCGCCCGCGCCTACTTCGCGCGGGACATCTCGGAGCGCCGACAGCTCGAGAGTCGGCTCGCTGAGGCAGACCGGCTCGCGGCCCTGGGCACCCTGGCCGCGGGCGTCGCCCATGAGGTCAACAACCCCCTCACCTTCGTGCTGCACCACCTGGAGGATCTGGCCGCCCGGCTGCCGCTCCTCGCCCGCGACGCGTTCGACCGCGGCGACTCCGACGTGGCGCTCGAGATCGAGGAACTGGCCACCAGCGCGGCGGACTCCGCCAGCGGCGCGCGGCGCATCGCGTCCACGGTCCGGGACCTGATGGCGTATGCCCGGGGCGAGGGCGAGAGCCTCGGGTCCGCCGATCTGATCCGCTCCATGGACAAGGCCCTGCAGCTCGCGCACAACCAGATCCGACACCGCGCCCGACTCATCAACCACCTGGGCGACCTGCCGCTGGTCCGGGGCCAGGAGGCCCGCCTGAGTCAGGTGTTCGTGAACCTGCTCGTCAACGCGGCCCAGGCGATCACCCCCGGAGACGCCGACAACAACGCGATCACCCTCTCCGCGGAGGTCGATGACGACGAGGTCCGCGTCATCGTGTCCGACACCGGCGAGGGGGTGCCGGCCGCCATCCGGGATCGGATCTTCGAGCCGTTCGTGACCACCAAGGTGGTCGGCGAGGGAACCGGCCTCGGGCTGTGGGTGTGCCACGGGATCGTGCAGCAGCACGGCGGGCGGATCACCCTGCGCTCGGCCCCCGGCGAGGGCACCACGTTCACCGTGCATCTGCGCCGGAGCGACGAGCAGGCCGCGATCACCCGCTCGCTGCCCCCCGAGGGCATCCCCGCGCCCAGGGGTCCCGCGCGGCGCAAGCCGAGCGTCCTGGTCGTGGACGACGAGGAGCTGATCGGTCGGCTGCTCACCGTGGGGCTCGGCCCCATCGCCGACGTGGTGGCGCTCACCTCCGGCCGCAGCGCCCAGGAGCACCTGCGCTCGGGGACGCACGTCGACTTGATCCTGTGCGACCTGATGATGCCGGACGTCACCGGCGCGGACCTGTTCGAGTGGCTCACCGAGCACCGACCCGAGCTGACCGGACGCATCGTGTTCATGACGGGAGGGGCGTTCACCGAACGGGACCGACGCTTCCTCGAAGCGCAGAGCGACCGCCACCTGTCCAAGCCATTCCGCCTCGACGAGGTCCGGGAGCTCGTCCGATCCGCCCTGGACGGCGCCCCAGATCCCGCGTGATCAGGGGCCTGTCTGCTACCCTGGGCACCGCAAGAATGTCATCCGGAACCGTCCTTCTCGCGGAACCGAATCCGGAACTCCGCCACTCGATCTCAGCCTCCCTTCGCGCGGAAGGCTACGACGTCGAGGCGGTGGGAACGCTGTTGGAGCTTCCGGGGGTGTGGCGCGGCGGGGGCCCCGAGGTCCTCATCCTCGCGGGCGAGGTCGCAGGCAGCTCCGCCAAGCCCCTGCTGGACCAGTTCCGGTCCCAGGACTGGGACGGCGCCCTTCTGCTGATCGGCCGACCCCGCTCCGGCACGGTGGCCCAGCTCGCCCCGGACAAGACCCTGCCCCGCCCTGTCGTGCTCCAGGAGGTCCTGGCGTACCTGAGCGAGGTGCTCGGAGACGCCCTGAACGCGGGGTCGTCGCGGATCCTGCGCCTCACGGGGTGCGTCGTCGATCTGGGGCGCCAGACCATCTCTGCGGTGGACGGCCTGCGCCGGATGACCACCAAGGAGACCGAGTTCCTGGCCTACCTGTCCGGCCATCCGGGACGCACGGTCAGCCGGGACGAGCTGCTCAAGCAGGTCTGGGGGTACCGGGCCGCCGGCAGCAGCCGCGTCGTGGACAAGATGCTCACCCGACTCCGGGGCAAGATCGGCGACGACGCGTCCAGCCCCACCCACATCTTCACGGTGTACGGCGGTGGCTACCGGTTCGAGCCCCTCCCGGAGGGCGACGTCGGGCTGAGCTCCCTGGTCCCGACCTCCGCCGCCCCCCCCGCCGTCGCCGAGCCGGCGAGCCAGCAGACCCGCGACGAGCCGGGCATCTCGCACCTGTCGGCCCGCCCGATCACCAACCTCGTCCCCGACGGGACCTCGTTCGTGGGGCGGGAGGACGACCTCGTCGATCTCGGCGACGACCTCGCCTCCGGCGCCCGGCTGGTCACCATCCTCGGCCCGGGAGGGGCAGGCAAGACGCGGCTGGCCCGCCACTTCGGCCGCCGCCTGCTCGACCAGAGGCCCCCCGCAGGGGGGGTGTGGTTCGTGGACCTCACCGAGGCCCAGGATCTGCAGGACGTGCTCGCCGCGGTCTGCGCGACGGTGGAGCTCCATCCCGACTCCGGGGACAACGAGGATCCCGTGGTGGCCGTCGGCCACGCCATCGCCGAGCTCGGCGACACGCTGTTGATCCTCGACAACTACGAGCAGCTCGTGAACACCGCCAGCGACGCCGTCGGCTGCTGGCTGGAGCTGGCGCCCCACGCGCGCTTCCTTGTGACCGCGCGAGAGCCCCTTCGCCTGGGGTGGGAGCGGTGCTTCGAGCTGGAGCCCCTCTCGGCCGCCGACGCCGCCGCCCTGTTCGGCGAGCGCGCCGCTGCGGCCCGCCGGGGGTTCGGCACCGCGGACG
>CALAGR010000494.1 GCA_937891735.1 uncultured Pseudomonadota bacterium
TCACCGCCTCGGGCGTCACCGCCTCGGGCGTCACCGCCTCGGGCGTCACCGCCTCCGTAGGGGGCTCGATGCGCTCCGCCGCCCGCGCGCGGGGCCGGTCCTGGTGCGCCGCGGGGCTCGGATCGGTGCTCGCCACCGGACTCAACGTCGGCACGATGGTGCTCAGGATCATCCAGGCCACGAAGGCCAGCAGGATCGCCACCGCCGCGTAGCCCCACAGGGGGAACTCGTCCGGGTCGGCCGCAGGACGCGGTCGTCGCGGGGGCGCGCCCAGGGCACCAGGGGGCCGCGTGCGGACCTGCTTGCCCGGCCTCGGACGGGACACGGGCACCGGCTCGGCCACGACTTCGGGCACCGCAGGCTGCGCCGACGCCGCAGGCTCCACCGCCGCGGGCTGCTCCGGCGCCGAGGGCTGCTCCACCGGCTCCGGCTCCTCCGGCTCCGACGGCTCCGGCTCCGACGGCTCCGGCAGCACGTCCATCTCCCCGGACATCACCGCCTTGAGCGCGAACGCCGACGGCGGGTCCAGCGGCTGCGAGAAGCGGGCCGCCGGATCGACGCGCTCCGTCATCTCCTCCGGCCGGCCGATCCGGGTCGAGATGGGGGCGCTGCTCCTCCAGCTGGGCGGCGGAGGCGGAGGCGGCGCGCTTCGCTGGGCGTCGTCCTCCTCCAGGGTCGTGTCGAGATCGAAGGAGGACGGGCTCTCCACCTCGATCCGGGCCCGGGACTCGGGCGCCCTGCGGGCCGGCCGCGACACCGCGAAGGGGTCCTCCTCCTCGGCCTGGGCAGCGCGGCTGGCCGGCGCCAGGGGCGGCGCGTCCATCGTCTGGCTGCCGCCGTGCAGCGGCTGGGTGGGGATCGCGTCGGGGTTGGAGACGATG
Organism: uncultured Pseudomonadota bacterium; assembly: GCA_937891735.1. Taxonomy (GTDB): domain Bacteria; phylum Myxococcota_A; class UBA796; order UBA9615; family UBA9615; genus JAGSHC01. The sequence continues at coordinate 882 of CALAGR010000494.1, forward strand.
TGGGGGATCGTCAGATCGTCCTCGTCGAGCTCGTCGTAGTCGGCGTCCGCGGCCGGGCCGAGCTGCAGCGGGCCCTCGTCGGCGCGTCCCCAGTCGTCGGCGGTGGTCACCCCACGGCCAGCGCGCATGCGCGGCATGCCGACCGAGACCGCCCCCTCTCCGACCTCCGGCGGCCGCGGCACGCTCACCCCCCGTCGGGACAGCTGGCGCGGGAACAGGCCCCAGAGCTCGTCGCTGAGCAGCTGCGGATCGTCGATCACCCCGCGGTTGAACATGAGCTCGGCCAGGTCGCGCCGGATCTGCCCCGCGTGCTGGTACCGGGTGCCGGGGTGGGGGCGCAGGCAGCGCTCGACGATCCGAAGCAGGTCCCGGGGGATGTCGGGGCGATGCTCCGTGGGGATCCGCGGCCGACAGGCGACCACCCGCTCCATCGTCTTGTAGTCCGTGTCCCCCAGGAAGGGGTTCACGTTCGTCAACATCTCGTAGAGCACGACCCCCAGCGAGAACAGGTCCGACCGGCTGTCCAGCACATCGCCCGTCAGCTGCTCCGGGGACATGTACGCGTACTTGCCGCGCACCACCCCGGGGCGGGACTTCGACAGGCGGTCCTGGTACCGGGCCACGCCGAAGTCGGTGAGCTTCACCTCCCCCTGCACCGAGAGCAGCACGTTGGGCGGGGACACGTCCCGATGCACGAGGTCCAGCGATCGGCCGCGCTCATCGACCCTGCTGTGGGCGTATTCGAGGGCCGAGGCCACGCGCATCGCGGTGTAGACCACGGAGTCGATGGACAGGAACCGCCCGAGCTTGCGGGTCCCCATCAGGACCTTCTCGAGATCGGGGCCGTCCACGTACTCCATCGCGAGGTAGTGCTCGCCGTGGTGCACGCCGAAGTCGAAGACCTGGACGATGTTGCTGTGGTTCAGCGTGACGCTGATCCGGGCCTCGTCCTGGAAGAGCCGGGTGAACTCCTCCAAGTCCGTGTAGATGGGCAGGATCTTCTTGAGCGCGATGCGCTTCTCGAAGCCCGCAGCCCCGGACAGGACCGCCAGATACACCTCCGCCATGCCCCCGCGCGCGAGGAGGCGAGTCAGCTGATATCGGCCGAACGTGGTCTCCGCCATTCAGTGCTGTCCGTGGGGCGCATCGAGCCGGGGAAGGGGTTCCGCCCAGTCCTCATCGAGCGGCCGTCAGGCTACCCGCCCGCGGCAGGGGGGCGCAATCCGGGCCGCCGCCGCACCCTTGTTCCGTCGCCGACTTGCCCGGCCCGGAGGAGGGCCCGAGAATCACCGCCATGCACCTGCTGCGCCCTCGTGATGCCCTCGCCCTCGCCGCGCTCCTGCTGCTCGGGACGGGCTGCTCGTGTGGGGCGCCGCGGCCCGAGCCCCCGCAGGCCCAGCCGGACCAGGGCGACCAGGACGATGTGCCTGTGACCCTGCTGCGCGTGACCGCCGGACCCGACGCGGCCGACCAGGTCCTGGAGGCGTCTCAGATCCCCTACGGCTGCGCGCCCGGGGACCGATCCGAAGGGAGCGTCCGGATCGGCGCGGATCGGGGGCTGGCCGATGTGATCGCCTCCCTGAAGCGCGGTCCGCAGCTCACCGCGGATCCGCCGAGCTCCCCGCCCGCACCCTCCGACCGGCTCCTGCGCATCGACGACTGCGGTCTCGTGCCCCGCTCGCTCGCCGTCGCCAAGGGAGACACGCTGGTGCTGAGCAACGGGGATCAGCGCTTCCACACCGTGCACCTGTGGCGACTCGATGGCGGACGGGAGCGCTCGCTGCAGACCATCGCCCTGGCCCCCGGCGAGGCGGACGTGCGCTTCGTGCTGGAGCAGGCGGGGCTGTACCGGCTGCGCAGCGACCAGATCCCGTGGTTGCGGGGGCTGCTGCTGGTGCAGGGGGCGGGGGAGCGTGCCCTGATCACCGACGCGGACGGCACCGCCGAGGCCTCGGACCTGCAGCCGGGCAGCTGGGACGTGCGCCTGATCCACGAGACCCTGGGCGAGACCGACACCACGGTCGAGATCGCCCCCGGCGGGTCCGCCGCCATCTACGGAACGCTGCCCGCCCCGTAGTCCACCGGCACGCCCCGGTCATCGACCAGCTCGACGCCGTCCTCGGCCATGCCGTCCACCAGCCGCGCCAGGGCGCGCACCACGCGGTCCTGCACGGCGACGCCCAGATCGTGGGCCGCGCGGCGCTGCTCGGGCGTGAGGGTGTCGAACCAGCGGTCGTCGTCGGGCAGGGCCAGGGCCGCCGTCCACGTCGCGCGCAGCGCCTGGATGAGGGGGGGCGCCGGGGCGTCCAAGCTCAGCCCTTGAAGTCGACCAGCAGGCGGATGACGGTCTTGCCGCACCGCAGGTCGTCGCCGTCCTGGAACGCGAACTCCGTCAGCGGGCTGCTGTTGAGGAGGCTGCCGTTGGTGCTCTCCAGGTCGCGCACGCGGAACTCGCCGCCCGCGAAGTAGACCATCGCGTGGCGCGCCGAAGCCCTCGGATCGGTGATGACGAGGTGGCAGTCGTCGTCGCGACCGATGAGGGTGACCGGCTCGCAGATGACGTACGAGGCGCCTTCTTCGGGGCCCGCGAGCACGACCAGCCGGGCGTCGATCTCCGGGGGAATGGCCGTCAGTTCCCCTACCTTGAGGGGCTCGTCGATCAGGGTGCGGGCACCGCTCATGGGACCTCCATCACATCGCACCGGGGCGATGGGGGTCGGAGGGTACACAGCGCCGCGGGGCTTCTCAATCCGATTGCTGTTCCGGCTCTGCGCTCCGGGCGCGCGCGGCGCCTTGCGGGAGCGAAGCCCGCTGGGCAGACTTGCAACCGCCGAGGTGCCAGCACCGGCCTCGGAGCGGAGATCGCATGCGCCGACTCGCCCCCCTCTGCACGCTCGCCTGCGCGCTGCTCCTGTCCGCCGGATGTCCGGGAACCCTGGAGATCTGGGGCGTCAACGTGCCGATCCCCAGCGACAACGGCGGGGACGACGACGACACCGCCAGCATCGTCTGGGACAACTTCGACGGCACGGAGCTGCTCAACATCGACTGGAGCCCCGAGGAGGAGGCCGACGGCCACTTCGACTGCCTCGCCGAGTGGCGCGCCCAGGGCGGCGAAACGACGATCGACGACGGCAACCTCTGTCCCGCCTGCGACCACATCTGGGCCGTCAGCATGGTGGCCCAGCCCGGCGCCGAGGAGTGCCTGCAGCAGGGCACCGGGATCGACGTGCCCGGGCAGTACGTGCGCAAGGTCGGGTTCGAGCTGGGCACGGGGATCGACTTCCTGGTCTGGCGCACGACGTTCAGCGTGCAGAGCCCCCTCGGATCCAGCCCGAACGAGCCCCTCGCGGAGGCCGGCATCGGCGCCTTCCAGGGCACCGAGTACACCTGGTCGGGCAGCGACGACCCCATCGACAACGACCAGCTCGGCTACGGCTTCTTCTTCTCCGGCGAGGGCCAGTTCTGACGGCGGAGCCCGCTGGCGACCTCGTCGTCGCCCTGGACGATCTCCCCGCGGACGCGGGGCGCGGCCGGACCCTGGCCGGGGGCAAGGCGTCCCACCTGGCAGCCCTGCACCGACAGCACCTTCGGGTACCCCCCGCCTTCGTCATCACCACCGCCGCGCTGAAGACCGTCGCCGCCGATCCGACGGTGGGCGACGCGCTGCACAGGGCCGCCATCGCCCTGGCGAGCGGAGATGGAGATCGGGCCTGCGCGGCCGGCGCCGAGGCGGCCCAGGCGCTCCGGTCGGCGCCGCTGCCCCCTGCCCT
>CALAGR010000495.1 GCA_937891735.1 uncultured Pseudomonadota bacterium
CCCCCGGCACGGTGCGCAGGGCGACGCTGCTGGCGGCGGCGGCGCTCAGGTCGACGGGACCGGAGGCGGTCAAGGCCCACGAGCAGGCGGCGGCGGCGTTCTGAGCCGCGGGAGAGCCCATCCTGGCGACCCACGAGCTGATCGCCGCGGCGGGGATCGCGGCCCAGGCGGGTGGATCGACGGCGATCCTCACGCGGCTGCTCGACGAGGTCGGCGCGGCGCTGGCCACCGCCGAGGCGCCGGTGGTCGCCCAGCAGTACGCGGCGGCGCGGCAGCTGGCCAGCGCGGAGCTGGCGTTGCGCACCTCCAAGGCCGCCGAGGCCAGGGTGGCGCTCACCGAGGCGGGCGCCGCCTTCTTCCGCGCCGGGGACACGGACGGGGTCGCCTACGCCGTCAGCCGGTTCGTGGACGCGGCGATCACCGACGGCGATCCGGAGGCCGCGGACCTCGCGGTGCTCAACGCGATCGCGGTGGAGAAGGATCTGGGCCTGCGACTCGATGGCTGGCGGGCCCTGGCGAGTCGCGCCCGCCTGCACACGGCCCTGGGCGACGTCGACGCGGCCAGCGCTGCGTGGGCCTTCGCCGCGGATCAGGTGGACCGTCTGGCGTCCCTGGGTGAGCTGTCCGCGACCCAGGGGGTCCCGGGGCCGGTGCAGGCCGTCTACGCGCCCTGGATCGAGCTCCTGTTGAGCGACCACAGCCCCGCGGAGGCCTTCGCGGTGGCTCAGCGGGCGGCGAGCCTCACCCGGGGGCTCGTGCTCGATGGGCGGGTCCCCGGATCGTCCGCGAAGTCGGACCTGGCGTTGCTCCGGGAGGAGGTGGGCCCCCTGCGCGACGAGCTGGCCAGCGTCTCCACCCGCGCCGGCGCGCTCGAACCGGCCGAGCTCCGAGCGCCGCTGCTCGAGCAGCTCCAGGCCATCCACCTGCGCTGGGCGGACACGGCCCGCGCGCGGCGGAGCGCGGACCTCCGGGCGGCCCGGCGGGAGCTGGTGTCGGGCTGCACCGTCGCCGAGGTGGGCGAGCGCCTGGGTCAGGGCACGGTGCTGTACGACGAGCACCGGTTCGACGGACGGACGGTGGGCTTCGTGGTGGATGCCGAAGGCGTGACCGTGCTGGATCCTGGCGATCCTCCGGCCCATCCCGGCCGCAAGGTCCTGGCGCGGGCCGCGCACGTCGTCCTGGTCGGTTCCTCCGAGGCTCCTGCCCGACTCGCTGCCACGGTGCCCATCACCCGCGCCCTGCTCGCCTGCGACCTGCTGGATGTGGCCCTTCCCACGGGCTCGATGGCGCTCGTTGCGCCCCACCCCCGGCCGGCAGTGGACGACGCGTCGGCGGTGTCGGACGCTGCGCTCACGGGCTCGCGGGCCTGGCCACAGGCGCCGGTCTTCGCCATCGCCCCCCACCTGGATCCCGGTGAGCCCACGCGGGTGGTGCTCGATCGGCTCGATCAGACCGCGGTGATCTGGGTCGATCCGGCCGACGCGCTCGTGTTCTCCGAGGCCTGGGCGGCGTCCCCGACCCTGGACGCGCTGCGCCGCAAGCTGCGCCGGGCAGGAGCGCGGGTCTCCGTCTGGCTCAGTCCGCCAGCTCCCTGATCCGCCCCGGCCGCGCCGCCAGCACCCGCTCCCGAACGAAGTCGAGCACCTCGCCGGGGGGGACCATGTCGACCCCGTTGCCCTGTCGGGTGCGCACCTCGGCGAGCCCGTCGTTCTTCCAGCTCCGCCCGATCAGCACGACGAAGGGAAAGCCCAGCAGCTCCAGGTCCTTCATGCGGGCGCCGGCGCTGAGCACGCGGTCGTCCAACATCACCTCGACTCCGGCCGCGCGCAGGGCGTCGTACATCGACTCCGCGTCGGCCACGAGCTCGGGGTCCTTCGGCACGAGGCACGCCACCACCACCTCGAACGGCGCGATGGGCAGCGGCCACACCACGCCCTTGTCGTCGGCGAACTGCTCCACGGCGGACGCGGCGATGCGCGACACCCCGATGCCGTAGCAGCCCATGACGAGGGGCTGCTCGCGGCCCGTCTGATCCATGAACGTGGCGCCCATGGCCGCCGAGTACTTCGTGCCGAGCTTGAAGATGTGTCCCGCCTCGATGCCCTTGCGCAGGATCAGGGGGGTCCCGTCGATGGGCCCCGGCTCGCCCTCCCGGGCCAGGCGCACGTCCGCGAAGGCCGGCTCCGGCACGTCCCGGCCCCAGTTCACGTCCAGCGCGTGGGTGTCGGTCTTGTTGACGCCGCACAGGAAGTTGCACAGCCCGCGGGTGCTCTCGTCGGCGACGATCTGGAACGCGTCGGACAGACCGATGGGCCCCGCGAACCCCTGCTTCGCGCCGGTGTGTCGCTCGATCTCGTCGTTGCTGAGCATCGCCAGGCTCAGCCCGCCGGTGTGGTTGCCGAGCTTGATCTCGTTGACCTCCTGATCGCCGCGGATCAGGCACGCCCACAGCTCCTCCCGGTCCGCGTGCACCGCTTTGACCAGCACGGTCTTGACCATGCGGGCGGGCGGCACGTCGGGGAAGAAGGCGTGCAGGTCGGCGCAGCTGCGCACGTCCGGGGTGTGCTCGACGCGCAGCGCGGCCGGCGCCAGGGAGGCGTTGGCGCCCCAGCGGCTGGTGGCCTTCTCGACGTTTGCGGCGTATCCGCTCGATTCCTCGATGAGGATGCTGTCCTCACCTGTCTCGGCGGCCAGCATGAACTCCATGGATCCGCTGCCGCCGATGTCCCCCGGGTCCGCGTCCACGCCAAAGCTCTCCAGGCCCATGCGGGCGAAGATCCGGTGGTAGGCCCTGCGCATGCCCTCGTAGCTGCGATCCAGCCCCGCCTGGTCCACGTCGAAGGAGTAGGCGTCCTTCATGAGGAACTCCTTGACGCGCATCAGGCCGTAGCGCGGGCGGACCTCGTCCCGGAACTTGGTGTGGATCTGATACAGGCACACCGGCAGCTGCTTGTAGGACTTCACCGAGGACCGCATGTAGGCCGTGATGACCTCCTCGGCGGTGGGGGCCAGCCCGTAGGTGGAGCCGCGGCGATCCGTGCTCGTGAACATCGTGCCGCTCGCCAGGTACTTGTCCCAGCGCCCCGACTGCTCCCAGAGCGCCTGCTCCTGCAGGATCGGGAGCTGCACCTCCAGCGCGCCCGTCGCTTCGAGCTCCTCGCGGATGATGTCCTGGATCTTGCGGAGCGTGCGCCACAGCAGCGGGCTGTACACGTACAGGCCCGAGCCCACCTTGAAGATGTAGCCGCCGCGGCTCATGAGGCGGTGGCTGTTGACCTCCGCGTCGGAGGGATCGTCCCGGTAGGTGACGATGTGCAGGCCGGATGCGCGCATGGGTCTCCCTCTCTACAGGGTGCGTCGCTCTTCGAGCGCGCGGCTGATGGTGCTCGAGTCGGTGTACTCGAGCTCTGCGCCGACGCTGACCCCACGGGCGATGCGGCTCACGGTCAGTCCCGCCGGCTTGAGCAGACGCGCGAGGTACATGGCCGTGGTGTCCCCTTCGACGGTGGGGTTGGTGGCGAGGATGACCTCGCGCACGCGCCCGTCCTCGAGCCGGGCGAGCAGCTCCCGCACCCGCAGCTCGCCGGGGCCGACGCCGTCCAGGGGCGACAGGGCTCCCCCGAGGATGTGGAAGCGTCCGTTGTGGCCGCCGGCGCGCAGGATCGCGTTCAGATCCTGGGTGCGCTCCACGACGCACAGGATCGCGTCGCTCCGACGGACGTCGGTGCACAGCGGGCACGGGTCCGCGACGCCCACGTTGCCGCACAGCGAGCACTGCACGAGGTCGCTGTTCGCGGACAGCAGCGCGCTCGACAGCGCCGCCGCGAGCTCCTGATCCCGAACGAGGTGGTTCGCGAGGCGGATCGCGGTCTTCCCGCCGATGCCGGGCAGGCGCGACAGGTGGTGCACCAGCCGCGCGATGGGGTCGTCAGCCGTGCTCACGGACTGCGGCTACTTGTTGCCCAGCTGGCCCAGGAGGCCCTCGAGGCCGCCCAGGTTCAGCCCGCCGGTGACGTTCCCCATCTGCGCTTCGGCCTCGCCCTGGGCGCGCTTGAGGGCGTCGTTCACGGCGGCCACGAGCAGGTCCTCGAGCATCTCCACGTCCCGCTTGTCCACGGCCACGGGGTCGATGCGGACCTTGGTCACCCGGCCCGCCCCGGTGGCGGTGACGGTCACGAGCCCGCCGCCGGACTGACCCTGGACGACGATGTCCTTCAGGTCCGCCTGCACGTCCTTCATCTTCCCCTGCATCTGCTGCGCGGAGTCCATGATCTGGCTGAACATGCCCTGGATGTCGAAGGGCGGGGGGCCGCCGGTCTCGTCAGTAGACATCGGTGATCTCCTGGATGTCGGGGATGCGGGGCTCGCCCAGGACGGCGGCGCCCGGGAAGATGTCCAGCGTCGCCGTCACCGCGGGGTGGGCCAGGGCGTCGGCGCGAAGGGCGGCGGCCTTTTCGGCCTTGAGCCGCTCCAGCTCCTCGGACAGGCTCCGACCGGACGCGCCGTTGGAGTCGAGGTGGCAGGCGATGGTCACGGTGCGGCCGAACCAGGCGAGCGCGGCGGCCCGCAGGGTGCTGTCGTCCAGCTCGGCCTCGGCGTGGCCCAGGGTCACGCTGGAGAAGAAGCCCACGTGGATGGTGTCGCCGTCCGCGGACAGGAAGCCGGACCGGGCGAGCATGCCGCGCAGCACCGTGATCTGCTCGTCCGACGCCAGGGAGTGCACGAAGCGTCGCCACTTCGGGCCATCGCACAGGGCGGTGCCGGGGGGATCGGGGCGGGTCGGAGCGAGCTGCAGCGCGGCGT
>CALAGR010000496.1 GCA_937891735.1 uncultured Pseudomonadota bacterium
ACGACGACGACTCGGGCGACGACGACGACACGGCCGACGACGACGACTCGGGCGACGACGACGACTCGACCCCCGCCGGAGACGACGACGATCTGCTCGGCGACGACGACGACACCGTGGGTCCGCCAGCGGACGGGTGCGGGTGCTCCGCGGCCAGCCGGACCGGGCTGCATCCGGGCTGGGCGCTCGGGCTGGTCGCGCTGCGGCGCCGGCGCCGCCCCTGACCGATTCCGCGCCGCGACTGGCTTGATCCACCGAGCCAAACCAGTACAGTCCCGGCGCTCCGCCCACTCCAGCACGAAGGCACACCACGATGGTCATGCTCAGCCACACCGACCTCCGCAAGGGCGTCAAGCTCGAACTCGACGGCAACCCCTACGTCATCATCAACTCGGACTTCGTGAAGCCGGGCAAGGGGCAGGCCTTCACCCGCATGCGGATCCGCAACTACCTCAATGGCAACACCATCGAGCGGACCATCAAGTCGAACGAGAAGCTCCTCAAGGCGGACATCGAGGAGAAGTCGTGCCAGTACCTGTACTCGGACGGCGAGTACTTCCACTTCATGGATGGCGAGACCTTCGACCAGTTCCAGTTCACCCCGGACGCGATCGGCGACACGTCCAACTGGCTCGTCGAGAACGAGAACTACCAGATCCTGTTCTGGGGCGGAAAGGCCATCTCCGCCGAGGCGCCCAACAAGGTCGACCTGGAGGTCACCGAGTGTGATCCCGGCGTGCGGGGCGACACCGCCCAGGGCACCACCAAGCCCGCGACGCTGTCCACCGGGGCCACCGTGAACGTGCCCCTGTTCGTGGAGGCCGGCGACTGGATCAAGGTCGACACCCGCACCGGGGACTACCTGGAGCGGGTCAAGAAGTAGTCGGTGTCGATGGACTGGCGCCCCACCGCCACCTGGCAGGCGCTGAGGCTCAGGGCGCTCGGGCTGGCCCGGGTGCGCGCCTTCTTCGACGTCCGCGGCTCCCTGGAGGTCCAGACCCCGGCGCTCGTGCCCTGCCCCGGGGTCGATGCCCACCTGGACGCGCCCGCCGTCGATCTGGACGGACACGCCCGGTTCCTGGCCACGTCCCCCGAGTACGCGATGAAGCGGCTGCTGGCCGCCGGATCCGGTCCGATCCACCAGGTGGGGCCGGCGTTCCGCGCCGGTGAGCGCGGGGACCTGCACGAGCCGGAGTTCACCATCGTGGAGTGGTACGAGCCCGGCGCCGACGACGACGGCTGCATGCAGACGACCGAGGCCCTGGTCCGGGACGTGGCCCACGCGCTGGGGGACGGGGTCCTGCGCCACCGAGGCGCCCAGGCCGGCACCGACGAACCCTTCGAGCGCATCACCTTCCGCCAGGCCTTCGGCCGGGTGACGGACATGGATCCGTCGGACGTGGATCCCCGCCGCCTGGGCCGCTTGCTGCGCGCCAGCGGAGTGCGCCCCCCCCGGGACGCGAGCACCGAAGAGCTGCAAGACCTCGTCCTGGGCGCGGTGGTGCAACCGACCCTGGGGATCGGGCGACCGACCTTCGTCACCGACTGGCCGACCAGCCGCGCCGCCCTGGCCCGGATCCGGCCGGGGCGAGACCCGGACGCCGCGCCCGCCGCCGCGCGTTTCGAGCTGTACGCCGCCGGAGTCGAGCTGTGCAACGGGTACCACGAGCTGACCTCGGAGCCCGAGCAGCGCGCCCGGATCGAGGCCGAGAACCTGCGCCGGGTGGCGAACGGAAAGCAGCCCAGCCCCACCGACGAGCGCTTCCTGGCGGCCCTCGCGCACGGCCTGCCCGACTGCGCCGGCAACGCCCTGGGCTTCGACCGCCTGCTCATGGTGTCGCTGGGGGTCCCGGCCATCGAGCAGGTGCTCGCCTTCCGCGTACAGTAGGACCTCGATGGGGGCCCACCGATCCGTCCTGTTGTTCCTGTGCGTAGCCCTGTCGGGTTGCCCCGCGCCGGAGCCCGAGCCGTCCGCCTCGGACCTGCGCTGGCTGGACTGGCTCGACCGGCGGGACGAGGCGGTGGCAGATCTCGCGGAGCCCGTGTTGGACTGCGTGCAACGGACCGACACCTCCTTCGGCGCCTTTCACGGCTGCTACGACTGGCACTCGGCCGTGCACGGGGTGTACGCGCTGCACGCCGCCACGCGCCTGCTGGACGACCCCCAGTACCTGCAGGTGGCCGACGCGGTGCTGGGCCCCGCCGCGGTCGCCGACGAGCTCGCCACCCTGGAGAACAGCGGCCCCCTCAACGAGATCCCCTACGGCTACGCCTGGTTCCTGCGCCTCGCCAGCGCCCGGGAGGCGGCGGGTCGCGCGGAGCTCGCGCCCCTGGCCGAGGTGGTGGCGGCGCGGCTCGCGGAGTGGGTGGATGCCCTGGCCCCCGAAGACGTCCCGGACTACGTGCTCGCCGACAACTACGCCAACGCCTCCTGGGCGGTCGCCAACCTGCACGCCCACGCCCTGGAGCAGGGTGACAGCGCGCTCGCCGAGCGGCTCGAGGACTTCGTGCGGGACGCGATCCTGCCGGTGAGCTGCGCCCTGGAGCAGGAGGAGGAGGAGATCGACCAGTTCTTTCCTCCGTGCCTGCACCGCGCGCTGGTGCTCACGCAGGTGCTGCCGCCCGCCGAGCGGGACGCGTGGCTGCAGTCCTGGCTGCCCGAGACACCGTTCCTCGAGCCTCTCACGGACTTCCCGAGCGCCCACCCCGCGGGCCTGAACTTCAGCCGGGCCTGGGGTCTGTGGGCGCTGTTCGAGGCGACGGGGGACGACCGGTACCGCGACCTGTGGCTCGACCACGTCCTGACCCACCTGGACCAGCCCGACTACTGGCGGCAGGACTACCAGGCCCACAGCCATTGGGTCCCGCAGTTCGGGATCTTCGCCATCGACATGACCGACTGACCGGGAGGAGCCCGCCGTGCGCACCATCTGCCTGATCCTCGCCCTGCTGCTCGCACCGAGCCTGTCCCTCGCCGGCGAGGACGTGCCCCCGGAGGCCGCCCCGGGCCCCTTCGGGCTCACCGGCACGCTGCAGCAGCGGTTCGATGCGCTGGTGGACAACGACTTCGCGCCGGAGCTCAGCACCGCCGTGAGCGAGGTGCACATCGCCGATGCCTTCATGGACCTGCACCTGGTGCAGGGGGTGGTCGTCCCGCTCCGCACCGCCGCGGGGCCGGTGATCGGGGGCTGGTTCTCGGGCACCTGCGCGGCCAGCTACTCCCCGCCCCTGGGGCAGGAGACCGCCCAGTTCGAGCGCCAGACGGGGCTGCGCACCTGGGACGCCATCCCCTGTGACGAGGCGTTCGTGCTCACCTCGGATCCGGCCGTCCTGGCGACCCTGGGGCTGGCGTCGGCCTCTGCGGGGCCCGCTGCCGAACCCGCCCCCGAGGCCCCGCCCCTGTCCGCCTGGATCAAGCGCCTGCGCAAGGCCCAGGAGATCTGGAAGGCGCCGAACACCCACCACGCAGATCTCGCGGCATCGGCGCTCATGCTCGCGGCCGGCGTGCGCGAGGCCTGGGCCGACGACACCCCGTATCTCGATCTGACCATTCACACCACCGCCCCCGCGGGCCGCCCTGTGTACGCCCCAAAGGCGGAGCAGCTCAACGTCATCAGCTACAGCCGCGACCAGCGCGGCCCCTACGCGACCCACGAAGCCGTCCTGGTGGCTGCGGCGCACAGCGGGGACGCCGAGCACCGGTACTCCGTCCGGCTCACGTCGCATCCCATGCAGGGCAAGCCCGAGACGACCTACATCCCACCCAACATGGACATGCTCGACGCGAAGCTCACGCTCGACATCTCCACCGGGATCGAGCCCTTCGCCACCATGACAGCGGAGGCGACGGTGACCTTGACCGCGCGCCAGACCCCCATCGAGGCGGTCGAGCTGCAGCTGCTTCGTCACCTCAAGTTCAACACCGGCGGGTACGGCGTGCTGCGTCTGGGCTTCGAGGTCTCCGAGGTCACCGACTACAAGGGGCGCCCCCTGGACTTCCTGCACCGCGGGGGCAGCCTCATCGTCCGCCTGCGCAGCCCCGTGGCGCCGGGGCAGGCCGAGGTGCTCACCGTCAAGTACGCCGGCGACGCCATGCCCCGGATGACCGAGGACTCCTTCGGCCTGCTCGCCAACTACCCGTGGTGGCCCCAGCCGGGCTCCCATGATCGGGTCACCTGGGGGGTGAACATCTGCGTGCCGAGCCTGCTCCGGGCGGCCGGCACGGGCACCACGATCCGCACCTGGACCCAGGACGGCAAGCGCTGCGAGGAGTGGAAGGAGGAGGTCCCGGTGAGCTTCCCGGCCATCAACATGGGCCGGTGGCGATCCGCGGAGCGAAAGGGCCCCCACGGGGTCGCGATCCGGGCCTTCTTCCTGTCCGAAGACGCCGACCAGATGGACGCCGCGCTGCTCGAAGCGGACCGTGTGCTGCGCTTTTACGAGTCGGTCTTCGGCCCCTACCCCTTCGCGGAGCTCGACCTCGCGCAAGCGGTGGACAACCAGGGGTTCTGGCAGGCGCCGGCGGGGCTGGTGGAGCTGAGCAAGAGCGAGGGCGCCGTCGTCAAGTCCGCCCAGAAGCAGCGGCGACGGGACTTCATCCCCAACACGAGCCCGATGATCCTGTCCCACGAGCTCGGCCACCAGTGGTGGGGCCACGTCATGGGCTGGAAGACCTACCGCGACCAGTGGATCAGCGAGACGATGGCCGAGTACGCCAGCTTCCTGTACATGTCGCAGTACTACGGCGAAGAGGACCACAAGGGCCGGCTGGAGTGGTGGCAGTACATCGCCCGCAAGACCGACAAGTACGGCCCCATGAGCCTGGGGGTGCGCGCCGCGGGGTACCAGGGGCAGGTCTACAACAAGGGCCCCCACGTGATGCACATGCTCCGTCGCATCGTCGGGGACGACGCGTTCATCGAGTTCGTCAGCACCGCGTCGGCGGCGGCCGCGAACCGGAACTTCTCCACCTCGGACCTGCAGATCGTGGCCGAGACGGTGCTCGGACCCGACGCCACGTGGTTCTTCGACCAGTGGATCTGGGGCACGGGGCTGCCGAAGCTGGAGGTGGTCTGGAAGGAGAGCGATCAGTTCGTCGAGATCGTGCTGGAGCAGACCCAGGCGACGCCGGCGCTCAAGCTGCAGGTCCCGGTGGTGCTGCACGCCGGAAGGAAGGGCAAGAAGGAGGTCGTGCACGTGATCGCGACCGACGCCCGCACGATCACGGTGCAGCTGCCCAAGCCGCCTGGGGGCGTGCAGAGGGTGAGCCTGGACCCGGACAACGAGACGCTCACGAAGAGCAAGCGCGTGCGGCGCGCCGATCAGGAGCCCGAGGCGCCCACCGACGCCCCGGATGAGGCCGAGCCCCTGCCCACGGACGAGATCGACGGACCCGCCACCGAGTAGCCGACAGCGAAGCTCCGCGAATTGACTCCGGCGGGTGTTTTTCGTAGGTTGCGGCACTCCCGACCATCGGGATCTCCGGCCGCCCCTCGCGTAAAGCGGTCCGCCCACTGGCGGCTGGGTCGGTCGCGGACATCGTCCATCTTCGAGGCGCCATGACCCAAGGACTCCTCAAGAGCATCGCCAGCGTCCTCCTGCTCGTCGCCCTGATCGGCGTCGTCGTGGTCAACGTCTGGCAGAGCGACCGCACCGAGCGGAACCAGATCGCGCTGCTCGACCGCGTCACGGCCATCGAGAAGACCCTCGAAAACGGGGGGGGCGCCCGGGGCGGCGCCGCCAGCCAGGCCCCCGCCGGGGGGATCTTCGGCGACGAGCCGGCATACATGACGGAGGCCTTCAGGGACCCGGCCAACATGCTGGTCCGGGACGGGGCGTGGTTGCCCTCCGTGGCCAAGGCCGGCGGCACCCTGAACATCAAGTTCGGTTCGGACCCGAAGGGGTTCAACTTCCTCGCGGAGAACGGCGCCGACGTTCAGGAGATCCAGAAGTACGTCGGGATGTTCCTCATCAAGTACCACCGCGAAGACCCGGGAAAGAAGGCCGCAGACTTCGCCTACTCCCTGGTGGTCAGCGACGACAAGAAGACCTTCACGTTCAAGCTTCGGCAGGACGTGTGGTGGCATGCCCCGGCCATCGACAACACAGACCCCCGGTTCGCGGGGCTGCAGGGCGACCACAAGGTCACCGCCCACGACGTCAAGTTCATGATGGACATGCTCATGAACACCCAGGTGTCGGGGGCGGCCCCGGGGCGCAGCTACTTCGAGAGCCTGGAGAGCTACCGGGTGATCGACGACCATTCCTTCGAGATCAAGTGGACTGAGGCCAAGTACACCCACTTGATGATCATGCACGACCTGTTTCCGCTGCCCGAGTTCCTCTACGCGTTCGACGAGGACGGCAACCGCTACGACGACTCGATCCTCGGCCAGCGCTTCCAGGACCACTGGTACAACCCCCGCGCCCTGGGCTGCGGGCCGTACCGGTTCGTGGAGTTCGAGCCCGGGGTCAAGATCGTGCTGGAGCGCGACCCCCGGTACCCGATCGGCGGCAACGCGTTCGACAAGATCCTCATCCGGATCCTCAAGGACCAGAACGCCTGGGCGCGCCTGCTGCGCACCGGCGAGCTCGACCTGAGCCAGCTGCAGCCGGGCCAGTACCGCAGCGAGGTCCTCGAAGGCCCCCCCGACTCGCCCTACAAGGACGGCACCCTGCAGGAGGGCGAGTTCTGGACCCACAGCTACTTCTACATCGGGTGGAACTCGGACAAGCCGTGGTTCGGGGACAAGCGCGTGCGGTGGGCCATGTCCCACGCCTACAACGCCGACCTGCTCCTCGACGAGGTGTTCCTGGGCCTGGGCGCGCGCTGCACCGGACCGATGGCGACGATCAACGCCCCGTACTACGACACCAGCCTGCCCCCGATCCCGTTCGACCTCGTCCGCGCTTCCGAGCTGCTCGAAGAGGCCGGCTGGCACGACAGCAACGGCAACGGCACGCGCGACAAGATGATCGACGGCGCGCTGGTGGAGTTCGAGTTCGACCTGACCGTGTACGGCAGCTCGGACGAGTACAAGACGCTGGGCAACATCTACAAGGAAGATCTGGCCAAGATCGGCGTCACCATGAACGTGCGCCCGATGGAGTGGTCCAACCTGCTCAAGCGCGTCGATGACCGCGAGTTCGACGCGGTGACGCTGGCCTGGGTGTCCTCACCGGACGTGGACTTCTATCAGATCTGGCACAGCACCCAGGCGGACATCCCCAAGGGCAGCAACCGGGTGGGCTTCCGCAACCCCAAGGCCGACGAGATCATCGAGGCCCTGCAGCGGGAGTTCGACTACGACGAGCGGGTCAAGCTGGCGAACCAGTTCCACCGCCTCGTGTACGACGAGCAGCCCTACACGTTCTTCTATACCCGCCAGCGCAAGGTGTACTGGCAGCGGGATCTCGAGAACGTGCAGTTCAGCAAGACCCGGCCGTACATGAACCCGCGTCCGTGGTTCCTGGCGCGGCCGGACCGCTAGGCCGGGCCGGGGGAGCAGCGCGTGGGCGTCTACGTCATCAAGCGGATCCTGCTGATGATCCCCACGTTCATGGCGATCTCGCTGATCGTGTTCGTGATCTTGAACTTCGCCCCGGGCAACCCGGGCGCGGACAAGCTCGGCGCGGACAACCTCGGCCAGAGCAGCCAGCTCGCCGGGCAGCAGCAGGAGAGCTACCGGCTGTTCAAGGAGCAGTTCAACCTCGACAAGCCGGTGCTGGTGAACACGCGCTTCGCCATGAGCGACGCGACCATCCGCAGGTCCCTGGCGGACGTGGTGGCCCCCGGCGACGAGATCGCCGCCAAGCGCAAGATCAACGCCCGCGAGGACCTCATCGACTGGGGCAGCTACGCGATCCCGGGCCTGGTGAGGATCCTGAACGGGGACGACAACCGGCGGGTGCGCCAGCTCGCGGCCCAGACCCTGTCGCTCAACGCCCAGCGCGTGATGGTCAAGCAGTACGGCGGCACCCTCACCGACGACGAGCGCACGCAGAACCTCTTGATCGGCGCGGAGAACGAGCGGGTCCGCCAGTGGGTCTACGGCACGGACGACAGCGACGACCGGGAAGCCGAGGTCCAGCGCAGCTGGCTGAAGTGGTTCGGCGAGAACGAGGCCCGATGGACCTGGTCGGGCACTGATCGGATCAGCATCTTCCTGTTCGACACCCGCTTCGCGAAGTACTGGAGCAACCTCGCCCGGCTGGATCTGGGGCTGTCCCACGTGGACAAGCGCCCCGTCCTGGGCACCGTGCTGGGCAAGCTCAAGTACTCGGTCACGATCAGCTTCACGTCCGTGATCCTCATCTATCTGATCTCGGTGCCCCTGGGTCTGTGGTCCGCGGTGAACCAGAACACGCTCCCCGACCGGTTCCTGACCGTGTTCCTGTTCATGCTGTACAGCCTGCCCAGCTTCTTCGTGGGCGTGTTCCTGCTCAACCTGCTCACCCTCGGCACCCCCTGGGATGTGCTGCCGACGACGGGGTTCAGCGCGATCGACACGTCGCACATGACGGGCCTGCAGTACCTGTGGGACGTGTTGAAGCACGTCACCCTGCCCATCATCTGCTTGAGCTATGCGGGGCTCGCGGTGCTGTCCCGGTACGCCCGGACCGGCCTGCTCGACGTGATCCGCGCCGACTACATCCGCACCGCCCGGGCCAAGGGCCTGCCGGAGTGGGTCGTCATCATCAAGCACGCCGCCCGCAACGGGATGATCCCCATCCTGACCCTGCTCGCGACGCTGCTGCCGACCCTCATCGGCGGCTCGGTGGTGATCGAGTTCATCTTCGGGATCCCCGGCATGGGCCTGTATGTCTTCGACAGCATCGGCGTGCGCGACTACAACGCCGTGATGGCGGTGCTGCTCATCTCGTCGTTGCTGACCCTGGTCGGGATGCTCCTGTCCGACATCTCCTACGCGCTCGTCGATCCGCGCATCACCTTCGACTAGGCCCCAAGTGACCGACCCCAAGGACCCCAACCCCCACGACCCGGACGCGACGCCGTTCACCGGCCACGCGACGGGGAAGGTGCGCGCGCTGGCCGCCGAGGGCATGGAGGCAGAGCTTCAGGGGCTGCTCGACCAGGCCGAGGAGGACGCGGACCTCACCTACGGCGACATCGTGTGGACCCAGTTCAAGAAGAACCGGGTCGCCTGGTGGGCGCTGTGGGGCCTCGGCGCGCTGATCATGCTCGCGGTGTTCGCGCCGGTGATCGCCTCCACCCGGCCCTTCTACTGGTCCCTGGGCGAGGAGAGCGGCTCCCCCTGGTTCCGGTCGCTGTTCGACACGAACTTCTTCGAGAACCCCCTCGACCTCTTCTTCAACCTGGGCATCGTGCTCGGCACGCCCCTGCTGCTGGTGTGGCTGGCCAGGGTGCGCATGCTGTCCCGCAGCACCATGAAGAAGCGGCCGCGGCGCAAGCGCATGCTGCGCGAGTTCCAGGTGACCGCTGCGGTCTACATGCTCGTGTACTTCGTGCTGTTCTTCTCGCTGGACGGCACCCCCTACCGGCAGTACAGGACCGAGGAGATCAAGGCCCTGTACGACGGGCAGGCCGTCACGGCCATCTACCCGCCCATCCGGGTGGACGCGCGGACCACCGGCTTCGGTAGCCTGCAGAAGCCCCGGGCCACCACCGAGATCCGGATCACGATCACCGGCACGAAGGCCCTGGCGGCGGGCAGCGCCGACGCACCGGTCCTCGCGCTGCTCCAGAGGGTCCAGGACGCCGGGGGCCGTGTCGAGAGGTCGCTGCTCGCCGCGGATCCGGCGGTGTTCGCCCAGGCCGAGCAGAGCTCGCAGCTCAAGGAGGACCCGCCCCACGTGCTGGGTGTCGATCAGAGCACCCGGGACGTGCTGGTGCGCATCCTCTTCGGCACCCGGGTGTCCTTGAGCATCGGGGTCATCGCGGTCAGCATCTACGTGACCATCGGCATCATCCTGGGGGCCCTGGCGGGGTTCTTCGGAGGCAAGGTCGATCTCGGGATCCAGCGGATCATCGAGGTCACCATGGCCCTGCCCACGTTCTTCGTGATCATCACGCTCGCCGCGTTCCTGGAGCAGCCCTCCATCTTCCACATCATGTTGATCATCGGGCTCGTCCGATGGACAGGCGTGGCGCGGTTGACCCGCGGGGAGTTCCTGCGCCTGCGCAACGAGGAGTTCGTGCTGGCGGCGACGGCCCTGGGCTACCCCCAGCGCCGGATCATCTTCGAGCACATCCTGCCCAACGCGATCGCGCCGGTGCTCGTCTCTGCGACCTTCGGGGTGGCCTCGGCGATCCTGCTCGAGGCGACCTTGAGCTTCCTGGGTCTGGGTGACCTGTCTGCCCCGTCCTGGGGCCAGACCCTGCGCGAGGGCTACGGCTCGGGCGCCTGGCACCTGATCCTGGCCCCCGGCTTCGCGATCTTCGTCACGGTGTCCCTGCTCAACCTCGTGGGAGAGGGCCTCCGCGACGCCCTCGACCCGAAGCTGCGGAAGTAGCGCATGTCCGACGACCGGCAACCGCTGCTCGAGCTGGATGGGCTCCGCACGTACTTCGAGACCGACATCGGGACCGCTCGGGCGGTGGACGGCGTCAGCTACGAGATCTACCCCGGCGAGACCGTGGGCGTGGTCGGCGAGTCCGGCTGCGGCAAGTCGGTGACGGCCCTGTCGATCATGGGGCTGATCCCCAAGCCCCCGGGCAGGATCGTGGACGGCTCGATCTGGTTTCGGGGCACCGACCTCGCGGCCTTGTCCGAAAAGGAGCTGCGCAAGGTCCGGGGCAATCAGATCTCGATGATCTTCCAGGAGCCCATGACCTCGTTGAACCCCGTGTACACGGTGGGCAACCAGATCATGGAGGCGATCCTGGTGCACGAGCGGAACGTCTCCCACGCCGAGGCGCGGGAGCGCGCCATCGGCATGCTGCGCAAGGTGGGGATCCCGTCACCGGAGAAGCGGATCGACGAGTACCCGCACCAGATGTCGGGCGGCATGAAGCAGCGCGTGATGATCGCGATGGCCCTGGCCTGCGGGCCCGAGCTGCTCATCGCTGACGAGCCCACCACCGCGCTCGACGTGACGATCCAGGCCCAGATCCTCGACCTCATCAACGCCCTGCAGGAGGAGACCGGCGCGGCGGTCCTGCTGATCACCCACGACCTGGGCGTCATCGCCGAGACCTGCGACCGGGTGGTGGTGATGTACGCAGGCAAGGTCGCCGAATACACCGACGTGTACCGCCTGTTCGAGCGGCCCGCCCATCCGTACACGGTCGCGCTGTTCGAGAGCCTGCCGGATCTGGAGAGCCGCCGGAGCGTGCTCGCGACCATCCCTGGCATGGTGCCGTCGGCCGTGAACTTCCCCGAAGGCTGTCGCTTCCGGGAGCGCTGCTCGTTCGCCGACCAGGAGTGCCTGGATGAGCCGCCGATCGAGGAGATCGAGCACGGCCACTTCGTCGCGTGTCACCACGTGGACAGGGTCCGGGCCGAAGCTGGGGAGAGCTCGGGATGACCTCACAGATCGCCGTGACGGGCCCCCCGATTCGTCCGCTCCTCGAGGTCCGGGGGCTCAAGAAGTACTTCCCCATCCACAAGGGGCTGTTCAGCCGGCACGTGGGCGACGTGCGCGCGGTGGACGACATCAGCTTCGACATCTACCCCCGGGAGACCCTGGGCGTGGTCGGCGAGTCCGGGTGCGGCAAGACGACCGTGGGCCGGACCATTCTGCGCCTGCTGGAGCCCACGGCGGGCTCGGCGCACTTCGAAGGCAAGGACGTCTTCGGGATGAGCAGCCGGGACCTGCGTGCCGCCCGCCGGCACATGCAGATCATCTTCCAGGACCCCTACAGCTCGCTCAACCCGCGAATGACGGTCGGGGCCCTCATCGGGGATGCGCTGGAGCTGCACGGGATCGCCCGGGGCGAGGCCCGTCTGGACCGCGCCAAGGAGCTCCTGGAGCGGGTGGGCCTGCAGTCCAGCTACGTCAACCGGTACCCCCACGAGTTCTCCGGTGGGCAGCGGCAGCGCATCGGCATCGCGCGGGCGGTGGCCCTCAACCCCCGGTTCATCGTCTGTGACGAGGCCGTGTCGGCCCTCGACGTGTCCGTTCAGGCCCAGGTCCTCAACCTGCTGCGGGACCTGCAGGACGAGTACGAGCTGTCGTACATGTTCATCGCTCACGACCTCGCCGTGGTCCGCCACATCGCGGACCGGATCGCGGTGATGTACCTGGGCCGCATCGTCGAGATGAGCACGTGTGAGGATCTGTTCGACAACCCCCTGCATCCGTACACGCAGGCGCTGTTGTCCGCGATTCCGGTGGCGCGCCCGGGGCGGAAGAAGAGCCGGGTGATCCTGCAGGGCGACGTGCCCAATCCGATCAACCCGCCCTCGGGCTGCCACTTCCACACCCGCTGCCCCCTCGTCTTCGACCGCTGCCGGGTCGAGGCGCCGGAGATCGCGCCGGCCCGGGACGGCCACCGGGTTGCCTGTCACCTGTACGAGTCGGTGGACTGGCCGGCCGTGCCCGTCTCGATCCTCGACGCGGCCCCCCGCCCCGCGCGCCAGCCTGCTCCTCCCGTGGACGACACCGGCTCGGGGTTCGACCCGGACGAGTCCTTGACGGGCCTGGACGATCTGTTCGACGGCTCGTCCGACGGTGACCCGCAGCCCGTCGGGATCCCCGAGATCCTGCGCGACGTCGAGGGCATGCGGCTCGGACCGTTCGGCGAGTTGGTGGACCCCGAGGACTCCTTCACGAGCACGAGCGAGGTGCCCTCGTTGGACAAGATGGTCGGGCGGCGTACCGAGCCTATCGAGCTGCTGGCGCCGCCCAAGGCGGTGGCCCCGGCGTCGACGACCGCAGCGTCCGCCCCCGCCCCAACCGCCACCTCGGGAGCCCCCGAAGAAGCGGCCACGGTCCTGTCGGGACGGCCGCCAATGGAGAGCGCCGAAGAGGCCGCGACGGTCCTGGTGGGCAAGGGCGAGCTCCTGGCGGCCGCCGCCAAGGCGGAGCAGGCGGCGATCGACGACGACGACACGCTGCGCATGCCGGTGCCGGACCTGGGCGGACCGGACGCGCCCCCCCGGCCCGAGACGGGCCACGAGGTCACGGGCGTCATGCCGCCGATCCACGACGACGAAGGGCACGCCGACGATGTCTCGCTGCACTTCGGTGACACCTCCCCCGTCGCGACCGTGGATGAGGCGCTCCCGGCAGCCGTTCGGCCCGCCGACCTCAAGGGCTCGCGGCCCGGCGCCGACCCCGACGAGGAGACGCTGGAGCTGGCACCGCTCGATGACGGGGACGTCGACGACGACTCATGAGGTGACCTGTCGAGGGGCCGCCATGGCCTGGATGCTCGTGGTCTTGTTGTGGCCCGCCATCGGCACGGCGGAGAGCCTGGTCTGCGACTGGAATGACGTGGACGTCGTCGCCCACTCCGGCACCCCGGTCACCCAGGCGAGCCTGACGCGGCCGTACATGACCGCCCGGTTTGGCGCCGGCACGCTGTACGTTTTGCGGGCTTGCGACACCGACGTCGGGCTCATCTACCTCGGAGCGGGGGAGCTCGAGGTGCGCGACCCCGGGCCGGAGCGCGGCCACCAGCTGCACGCCGCCAGCGCCGACCTCCCCGGCGTCGTCCTGTTCGAGGCCGCGGTGATCTGGTCATCGGACGGAGCCGTGGACGCCCTGCTCGCCCAGACTCCGGGCCGCTCCGACCTGGGGGTGCCTCCGGGGGTGCGGGCCCTCCTGTCGGCCCGCAGCGACGCAGCGCGGGCCGGCGACGCCCCCGTGTCCCTCGCGCCCGAGGAGATCCTGTGGGCGCCGACCCCCGCCCAGGGCGGGATCCTCGCGGAGTTCAAGACCGTCGGACTCAAGTGGGCTCCTCGCGGCTCGCTGGAGGTCACCTCCCCGTGGCTCAGCTACGCCTGGGCGCCGACGGGCCCGCTGGGAGATCCCCGCGAGCCGGGGCTGTGGTGGCGACGGGGCGTCGGCAGCGCGCTGGCCATGTACCTGTCGGGCTTCCCATCCGAGGAGGACATCGCCGCGGGCGGCACGCCCTATGCCCAGGGTCGGTGGAGTCCCTCCTGGGACCTCGTGGACGTGTCCGTGGCCGTGGCCGCGTCGGGGCCCGTGGGCCTCAAGCGCGTGCTGGAGGACATCCACGCGCAGGCAGACCTGGTGCTGCGCGCGGGGGAGGACGCAGGCCCCTGGGTGCCCTTGAGCCTCTCCCGGGGGGCGGCCCGCCGGGACGAACAGTTCGCGCCGATCACGGTGCAGGGTGTCACGGCCATGGTCGGCGGGGAGCCCGAAGCGGTGCAGTGGGCTCGGGTGGGGAGCCTGCTCTGGGTGCGCCTGCCCTCGCCGCCTGAGCCCGGGGACGTGGCAACGCTCCACGTGCAGTGGCGGGGCCGGGTGCTCGACGTGCAGGGGCAGACCGGCATCTCCGGGCTGGCGGCCAACTGGTACCCGCGCAGCCCCGTCCTCGACCGGCACACGATCACGATCAGCGTCGCCGTACCCAGCTTCTGGGAGGTGATCGCGACGGGGCACCGGATCGGGGAGGAGGACGACGGCAAGGTCAAGATCGTCACCTCCCGGGCGAACCACCCCGTCACCCACGCAGTGGTGGTGATCGCGGATGTGCGCACCGAGGTGATCCGCCCCAGCGCCCCGGGGCTGCCGTTGATCCGGCTGCATCGTTCACCCGAGCACCCGGCGATCAACGCGCAGGTGGGCGAGGAACTCGTGCGGCACCTCGAGGCGCTGGTGGGGCTGCTGGGTCCGTACCCCTGGTCCGAGCTGGAGATCGTCGAGCAGGGGGCCGGGTCCAGCGGATCGATGGACTACCCCGGCATCGTCGCCCTGAGCGGCTGGGACAGCCCCCCGGCGCAGGTGGTGACGACCAGGATCCACAGCGACACGGTGCTGGGCGCCCTGGTCCGGCAGTGGCTCGTGCACGACCTCGGGCCGAAGGGCAACCACGACGCCTGGCTCATCGAGGGGCTCGTGACCTGGGCGCGGTGCCTGGCCCTGGACGCGGCCGACGAGGGGGCTCGCTGCCACGGCGAGCTGGCGGGCGCCCGACAGTCCTGGATGGCCCGCACCGGCGCCACCGGAGGCGTCCTCGGCAGCGCCCAGACCCAGGAGAACCTGTCGGGCGCGGTGTGGCTCGGTCCCCTCGCCGCGGCCGCCAGCGCCAACCGCATGTGGCGGGGGCCCCTCATCCTGCACTCGCTGCGGCTGCTGGTCGGTGACGAGGTGGTGCGGGCGGTCCTGCCTCGCCTGATGCAGGGCTATGGAGGACAGGGCCTCGCCTTGTCGTCCTTCCTGGTCCAGATCCAGGCGGTCTCGGGGATCGATCTGCGGGCCTTCATGTACGGCTGGGTGTTCAACACCCCGGCCCAGCCCGAGGTCCGGCTGGACTACCGGCTCGTGCAGGAGGGCGCGGCGTGGACCCTGTCCGGCACCGGCGTCATCGAGGATGGGCGGAACACCGAGCCACCGCTGCCCCTGCCCACCCCGATCCTGTTGAGCTTCAAGGTCGGCAAGGAGACCTTCGTTCGGCGGCTGGTCCTGTCCGAGACCGCCTCGGAGATCCGGATCGAGGGGATCCCGGACAAGCCCCGCGACGTGCGTCTGGACCCGGGCAAGACGTTCCCGGGTCGGGTCACGGTGTCGCGGACGGACGACTGAACGCGATCAGGGGCAGCCGGCGAGTCCGTTGCAGGGAACGATGGCCCCGCTCGGCCACTCGATCTTGGCGACGTAGTAGTCGCTGTCCTCGCCGGCGATCGAGAAGTTGTACGTCTGCTGCAGGATGCCGTTGAGGTAGATGTTCACCGTGACGGGGTTGGCCGGCTGGTACACCGAGCCCGGGTAGTCGTGCACGAACACCTGGTACCAACCGTCGTAGGGCGAGCCCGCGGGCTGGGGGATGTTGATGTTCTCCGGGCCGACGCCGGGGATGTCATCCAGGTCCAGGGCCGGATCGTCGTCCGTGACCCCCGAGACACCCCAGTCGGGGGTGGTGCCGCCCCAGCCACCGGTCTGGCAGTTGCCGTAGTAGCAGTCGCCGTCGGTGCGCGGGGTGCCCACGGGCTGGGCCCGCAGCAGGTGCAGGTCCATGTCGTCGCCGGAGTTCTGCCAGGACAGCTCCACCCGGAAGTTCTCGTTGGGGATGGCCTCCACCGTCGCCGTGCAGGGCTGGCTCGTCTGCCCGTTGCTGTTGGTGACGATGAGCGTGGCGGAGTAGGTGCCGCCCACGTCCAGGGTCGCCGACGGGGTCATCGAGCTGGGGCTGGACAGGTTGGTCGAGGAGCCCGAGGGCAGCGCGAGCGTCCAGCTGAAGCTCAGGGGCAGGTTGCTCGGATCCGAGCTGCCGCTGCCGTCCCAGACCGCCGTGGGGCAGTTGCCGCTGGGGCAGGCGTGCAGGATCTGGATCGTCTGGCCCGTCTGGCCCCCCGCGCTGACCTGGCAGGCCGCGATGGGCGCCTTGCCCAGGGCCGGCGGATCTCCCACGCCGGTCAGCTGGATGCTGTAGGGGTCCTCGTCGGGATCGTTGCTCGCGATGCTGACCGTGCCGGTGTGATCCCCCTGGGACTGGGGGTGGAAGCGCACCGTCAGGAAGCCCACGTCGCCGAGGTTGAAGGCGCCGTTGGCGACCGAGCCGACCTCGAGGCTGAAGTTGACCTCGTCGTCCAGCGTCACCGTGGAGGTGCTGAGCAGCCCGGGACCGGCGTTTCCGACGGCGACGTCCGCGTCCGGGGACGTGTCACCGATCTCGAGGACGCCGAAGTCGACAAAGCTGGGCTTGCTGTAGATGTCCGGCACGGGCTCGCCGAAGCCCTCACCGATGATGGGGATGTACAGCGGGTCGTCGCTGTTGAGCTCGTGACGCACCACGAGGTGCAGGTCGGACTCCAGGGCGACGCCGTACAGGGGCGTGTACCGCATCTCGAACGTGTACGTCGTTCCGTCCGGAAGGGCTCCGGGCACGGCGTTCGTGCTCAGCTCGGGGTGGTTTTCGAGGATCATCTCGTTGGCGAGGTCCCCGTTCTCGTCGAACTGCGCGACCGCCAGATAGATCGCCTCGACGTCCAGGGTGGCGCGCCCGGGGTTGCTGATGATGACTTCGAAGTTCGAGACCGTGCCGGTGGTGACCTGACCGAAGATCATCGCGGAGGCAGACAGATCAGCCTCGTCGAAGCCGAACTCGGCCGGCCAGCTGATGTCGAACCCGGGTCGAAGAGCAGAGATGCTCTGCTCGTTGCAGCCGCCCGAGAGGGCCGCGCCCGCGATCAGCATCGCCGCCGCCGAGCACTCAATGATGCTTCGCATCCCATTACCGAACTGCATGCAAGCTCCGTTCATGCCGGACGTCCCTGCCCGCCATCGTTCACCGTGGTCTGTTTCTGGTTCAGAACCGAACGCATTGTGAAGTGTCCAGCCCCCACGGACAAGTGGGAACTGAGACCCGGTTGCACTGTCCCTGGAGCATCCGTGATGGATCGGGTCCGAAACGGCACGACCCGACCGCCGGGCTCAGGGGCGCGCGTCCACCAGAACCCCTGCCAGCAACCCCTCCTGGGCCAGACTGCGACCGAGCAGGGGCTCGAGGGCCTCGCCCGCCTCCACCAGCCGGTGCCACGGGATCGCGTCCTCGGCCCGAAGCTGGATCACGGGATCCCGACGATCACCGAGGAGCTCGAGGGCAGCGTCCACCACGAGGTGGGCGGGCAGCCCCGGGGCGCGGGCCACGAAGGTCTGGCGCTCGTCAACCGGGGTGTGGCGGGCGGATCGGAGCGGCGCCTGCCAGCCCTGGGCGTCCAGATCCGTCACCCGGAGCCGGTATCCGCCCTCGGCGATCAGCACCTCGAGGAGGGCCTGCCCCTGCTCGGCCGCCGGCGGGGCCTGCGCTTCCACCGGCCAGTGCAGCCGCGTCCAGCCCGTCAGGGCCAGCGCCGGCAGCAACGCCAGGAATGCGGGGATCATTGCGGCGGGACGATGGGACACGACGACTCCGGTCCCCGCAGTGTACATACGTCGGCGTGTGATCCGGGCGTAAAACCTGGGTAAACGGGGCGGAATGTCACGGCGAGCACCACACGCATGCGTGTTACCCTCCCCTCGTGAGCGCCGCACACACACCCCTGGGTCAGCGGGTCAAGGATCGCCGACGGGAGCTGGGCCTGACCCTGGCCCAGGTAGGCGAGCGGCTGGGGCTCGCCAACGGCAACTTCATCGGGATGATCGAGCGCGGGGAGCGCATGCCGTCGGACGCCAAGCTCCTGGAGCTGGCGGCGGTCCTGGAGCTGGACGAGCGCGCCCTGCTCACCTTGAAGTACGCCGCCAGCCCCGGCTCCGCCGTCGGCGATCTGCTGGCGCCCCCTCCCCCGGAGCTGCCCCGGCTCCGACGGTTCCTGCTCGGCAGCTGCGCGAGCCCGCGCCCCATGACCCGCGAGCTGGAGCGCGGTGAGCGCACCGCCATCGAGCGGGTGATCTGGCAGGGCCTGCTGGAGTACGTGGTGCTGCCCGAGCTCGCGCGCGACCGGCACGCACCCAAGCGGTTGCGGGATCGGATCGACCGGTGGACCCGGCGCCGCCGCACCGACCCGACCCTCCCCATCGACCCGTGGTGGTTCGAGGAGGAGGCCGAGGTCTTCGTGCCCTGGGCCCGCAGCCGCTTCCGCTCCTGGGACCTGGATCTCCCGACCCTGACGCTGAAGATCTGCCACTCCGCATCGGCCACCGACGTGTCCACCGTGCCGCTGGTGGATCGGGAGCTGCGGGAGCGCATGATCCGCGCGGTCGAAGCGAACCAGGCGCCGGCCGCCAGCCTCGAGGACGTGCTGATCGCCGAGGGCCTGCTCGAAGAGGACGTGGACGAGCTCCTGGCCCTGGTGGCGATCAAGAAGCGGCGCGCCGACCGCAGCCGGATCCAGGCCTGAGCGCAGGAAAAAGATCCCCTCCTCCTGAATGACCCGGGAGGCACCTCCGTCCCAGTGAGCAGATGCCGGGTGGAACCCCGGCGGACCACGGAGGAAGCCAACATGTCTGTCGCTCGCCAAACCACGACCGCTCTTGTTCTGTTCGCCCTTGCCCTGTCGGCCCTCCCCGGCTGCTTCATCTTCGTGGAGGACGACGACGATCACGTTGATCGGGTCGAGGAGCCGGTCTGGGTGAACAGCGTCCCCGAGTTCGACGTGGGCGACTCCTGGTGGGCTTGCGACTGGGACGAGACCCGACAGGACTACTACTTCGAGTTCCAGGCCCGGGTCGAGGACTGGGACGGCCCCCACGATGTGCTCTACGTCGACGCGACCGTGTTCCTGGCCGACGACGCCGACTACATGATCGACACGTTCGGCCTCATCCACGAGGACGGCCCGATCTGGGGTGGCCTGGTGTGGGAGGCCGAGTCGGACCTGTACTGCGGAGAGGCCATCGACGTGCTCTTCGAAGCGTGGGACGGCGCCGGCGACAAGGCCGAGCTGCTCCTCCGCTACTGACTCCCCGGGGCGCTCCGGCCGTCTGCGCGGTCTCCCCCTCCCTCGGAGCGCCTCTCCCCTCCCCTCGTGGCACGCGCTGCGGGGGGAGGGGTCGTTCTGGGAGGTACACTGGGGCATGGATCTGACATTCGCCCGCTGGGATCTCGTCGGGAACGACCAGCTGCCACGCACGGTGCTCCGCGTCCTCGTCGACGGCCTGGCCGTCAGCGACGACGGGGTGCTGGATTGCTTCGTGAGCCCCATCGTGGCCGCCGAGGCGGCGTGGCGGGTGCTCGGAGACCGCTCCGGCCCCGGAAGCTGGCTCGACGCGGCCTACGTCGCCGCCGACGGCGCCTCCTCGGGGCCCCTGCGCCGGGACGCCCGGCCTCCGGTGCGCATCGTGACCTCCGAGATGATCGAGCGCGGCGCGATCCGGTGGGTGGGTCGCAGGCTCGCCCTCGCGCCCACCGGTGACTGGGCGCTGGCGGACCAGGCCGGGCTCCCGGAGGCGGTCCTGAGCGACTCGGCCCCGGATCTGCAGCCGGTCGATGATGAGCACCAGCTGTCCGGCGACCACACCGCGGAGTGGGTGCTCGTGCGCCATGCCGTCGAGGCGGCGGGGCCCCCGAAGGCGGGGCAGCGGGCGGCGGTCCTGAGCGCCCAGGCCCAGCCCGACTCGGAGCAGCCCCTGTCCGGCGCGTCCACCCAGGAGTGGACGTTCGCGGGGAACGCAGGGCACGAACCGCTGGACGATTGACGCAGCCATGGCAGGTCCAGCTCCGCGGGCCTACGCTCCGGGCCTGCCCGGAGCCTCCATGAGCCAGATCACCGTCTACACCACGTCCGCCTGTCCCTACTGCGTGCGCGCCAAGATGCTGCTCGACCGCAAGGCGCTGCCGTACGAGGAGATCAACCTGGACGGTGACCACAGCGGACGCATGGCCCTGGTGCAGAGGGCCGGCGGAATGCGCACGGTGCCGCAGATCTTCGTCGGGGACGTGCACGTGGGCGGCTTCGACCAGCTCCACGCGCTGGACCGGCGGGGCGGGCTGGACCCCCTGCTCGTGCAACAGGGGATCCTGCCCTGATCAGCCGTTGATGAAGACGGCGGCGCGCTTGCCCAGGAACGCAGCCATTCCCTCGTCCTGATCCGCGGTCTTGAAGCAGCGCCCGAAGAGGCGGGCTTCGGCCGACAGCCCTTCCGCCAGGGTGCCGTCCAGGTGCGAGTTGATCGCCTCCTTGGCGAGCCGGACGGCAACCGGGCCCTTGCCGCCGATGGTGGCCGCGAGGGCCAGCGCGCGCGTCACGGCCGCCCCCTCCTCCACCACCTCGAGCGCGATCCCGAGCTGCAACGCTTCAGGCGCCTTGATCATGCGCGCCGAAAACACCAGCTCCCGCGCCCGCTGCACCCCCACGAGGCGCACCAGCCGCTGGGTCCCGCCGAACCCGGGGATCACCCCCAGGCCCACTTCGGGCTGGCCGAAGCGCGCGTTCGCCGACGCCACGATCAGGTCGCAGGCCATGGCCAGCTCCATGCCGCCCCCCAGGGCGAAGCCATTGACCGCGGCGATCACCACTCCGGGGTAGCTCGCAAGACGGTCGAGCACGGCCTGCCCCGAGCGGGCGAAGAACTCCGCCTCGGTCGCGGTCAGATCCGCCATCGCCGAGATGTCCGCGCCCGCCACGAAGGCCTTGGGCCCCGCGCCGGTCAGGATGATCGTGCGGATCCCCTCCTGCTGGCACCGGGTGAGCAGCAGATCGAGCGCCTCCAGCACGGCCGGGTTCAGGGCGTTGAGGGCCTTTGGGCGATTGATGGTGAGGATGGCGGTGTGCTCATCGTGGGCCTCATACAGGACCAGGCTCTCGCTCATGGCTCACGCCTCCCGGTAGTCGTAGACGCCGCGGCCCGTCTTCTTGCCGAGCAGGCCCGCTTCGACGTACTTGCGCAGCAGCGGCGAGGCCCGGTACTTGCTGTCGCCGAAGCCGTCGTGCAGCACCTCCATGATGGCGAGGCAGGTGTCCAGCCCGATGAAGTCCGCCAGGGTCAGCGGCCCCATGGGCACGTTCGTGCCGAGCTTCATGGCCACGTCGATGTCCTTTGCCGACGCGATGCCCTCGTACAGGGCGCAGAACGCCTCGTTGATGTAGGGCATCAGGATCCGGTTCACCGCGAAGCCGGGCATGTCCCGGGCCTGCACGCACGTCTTGCCCAGGGCCTCCGCGAGGGCGAGCGTGGTGGCCAGCGTGTCCTCGGAGGTCTGCAGGGACGAGATGATCTCGACCAGCTTCATCACCGGCACGGGGTTCATGAAGTGCATGCCCACCACCTGGGTCGGGCGGCCGGTGACCGCGCCGATCCTGGTGATCGAGATCGAGCTCGTGTTCGTGCCGAGGATCACGCCCGGACGGGCGATCTCGTCGAGCTGGGCGAACAGCCTCAGCTTCAGATCGACGTTCTCGGTGGCCGCTTCGATGATGAAGTCCGCCGACGCGAACGCCTGCATGTCCCCGGTGGCGCTGATGCGCGCCACGGCGGCGTCGGCCTCGGCCTGGGTCGTGCGTCCCTTGCGGACCGCGCTGCCCATGCGCTTTGCGATGCCGGCCTTGCCCGCCTCCGCGCGCTCGTCGCTGATGTCCACGAGGACGACGTCGTAGCCGGCCGCCGCCGCGACGTGGGCGATGCCACCGCCCATCTGGCCCGCGCCGAGGATCCCCAGAGTCTTGATGCCTTCGATGCCCATGCTCTCACTCCTGCCGCCCGACGTGGCCGCCCGGGCCCGTCGAGCTGCCGTTGCCGTCAGTAGATGATGGGTGCGTAGACCTCGACGCCCATCTCTTCGAGAATCGCCCGCCCCGGAAGGAAGCCCAGCTCCACCAGGAACGCGGTGCCCACGACCTCCGCCTTCAGCTCGCGCATCAGCTCCACGGTCGCCTTGGCGGTGCCGCCGGTGGCGAGCAGGTCGTCGATGATCAGCACGCGCTCGCCGGGCACCACGGTGTCGATGTGGGCCTCCAGCGTGGCCGTGCCGTACTCCAGGTCGTAGGTGCGCTCGACCGTCTTGTAGGGGAGCTTCCCCTTCTTGCGGACGATGCCGAAGTTGCACCCCAGGTCCAGGGCGACCGGGCCCCCGAACAGGAACCCGCGGCTCTCGACCCCGATCACGCGGTCGATGTCCTTGTGCCGGAAGTTGATGGCGCACAGCTCCACGCACGTCTTGAAGGCGGCGTGGTCCTGGAGCACCGGGGTGATGTCCTTGAAGACGATCCCGGGCTTGGGGAAGTCCGGCACGTCCCGGATGAGCGACTTGATCAGCGCGACCTGTTCCTCGAGTGACATCTAGCTCTCCTTCCAACCGAAGCGACCGACCAGCGGCACGAACCGGCAATCATCGAAGCGTTCCTCACGCCAGCTCAACGAGCCGTCCGAGCCGTCCGGCTCACGCGTGACCCTCACGAGCTTCTGGTCCTTGGCGTCTCCCACGGGGATCACGAGTCGGCCGCCCACCTCGAGCTGCTCGATCAGCCGCTGGGGTACCTCGGGCGCTCCGGCCGTCACGAGCACCGCGCCGAACGGGGCGTAGTCGCTGCGACCCAGGGTGCCGTCGGAGACCAGCACGGTGACCCCGCCCAGCCCGAGCTCGTTGAGGCGCTTGTGGGCAGCCCGAGCCAGCTCTCCGTGACGCTCCACGGACACCACCTCCCGCGCCAGCAGCGCCAGCACGGCGGTCTGGTAGCCGGAGCCCGTCCCGATCTCGAGCACCTTCTCGTCGCCGTGCAGGTCGAGCAGCTCGGTCATGCGCGCCACGATGCGGGGCTGGCTGATCGTCTGGCCAGCGGCGATCGGCAAGGGCCCGTCCTCGTACGCGCGGGGCTTCATGACCCCCGGCACGAAGTGCTCCCGGGGCACCTTGCCCATCGCTTCGCGCACCCGGGGATCCGCGACGCCCGTGAGCTGCTGCTGGACCATCTTGCGGCGCAGCGTCTCGAAGCGATGGCCCGGCGCGTGGGTGCTCATCCCTGCTCCAGACCCCAGCCCTTGAGGCGATCGATCATGGAGTAGTCCGTGGGATCGGCGTGCAGGGGGGTCACCGAGATGTACCCGTCGAGCACCGCGTTGCAGTCCGAGCCGGGGATGTCCGTCGCCTCGAAGCCCTTGCCCCCGATCCAGTAGTAGGGACGGCCCCGGGGATCCTCGCAGGACACGATCCGGTCGTCGTAGGTGCGGGTGCCCAGCGTGGTGATCCGCGCCCCCTTGATCTGGTCGTCGGGGAGCTGGGGCACGTTGACGTTCAGATAGACCTTCGGCGGTAGGCCGAGCTCCAGCACCTCGGCCGCGAGCTTGGCGGCGTAGGCAGCCGCAGGCCCGTACTCGCGCGGGCTGTCGTCGCGGATCACCAGGGACACCGCGATCCCGGGGAAGCCCATGATCACCCCCTCCAGGGCCGCGCTGACGGTGCCCGAGTAGGTCACGTCGTCGCCGACGTTGGCGCCGCGGTTCACGCCGCTCAACACGAGGTCGGGCTTGCGGGGGCAGATGTGCAGGGCCGCGAAGAACACGCAGTCCGTCGGCGTGCCGTCCACGGAGAACCGCTGGTGCCCGTACTCCCGGATCCGCAGCGGATGGTTCAGGGTCAGCGCGTGAGCCATCGCCGACTGCTCGGACTCCGGCGCCACGACCCAGACATCTCCCAGGACCTGGGCCGCGGCGGCCAGCGCGTCTATGCCGCCCGCCCGGATCCCGTCGTCGTTGGTGACCAGGATGAGGGGACGTTCGGCCAAGGTGGGCTCCGGTGCCGGGGACCGGCGGGGCGCTGACCATAGAGCACGGACTCGCCGAGACAAAGCCTGCCTCCGCCACAGCTAGGATCGACGTCATGCCACGCCCCGCACACCTCGTCCTCGCCTCGCTCCTCCTGCCCACCGCCGCGTTCGCCCAGACGCAGTTTGGGGCGGAGCAGAGCGTGCAGACGCTGTTCGGGGCCGCCCTGGGGCTGGGCGCGGCCGACCTGAACGGAGACGGGAGCCTCGACCTGTTCGCCGCGAGCTCCGACGGCGACGAGATCGCCTGGTGGGCCAACGACGGGACCGGCACGTTCGGCGGCAAGCAGACGATCGCCACCGGCATCGACGGCGCCTCCCGGGTGGCCGCCGCAGACCTGGACGGAGACGGGGACCAGGACGTCCTGGCCACCGCCGCGGTGGGCGACGCGGTCCTGTGGTGGGCCAACGACGGCGCGGGGGGCTTCGGGGCCGGCCAGACCATCGGCGGCGTCGTGGACGGGGCCACGGGCCTCGCGGTGGGCGACTTCAACGGGGACGGCGCCATCGACGTCGCGGCCACGGGCTACGACGCGGACGCTGTGTCGTGGTGGGCCGGGACCGGGTCGGGCGCCTTCGCGGCCGCCGCCCCGGTGGCGAGCCTGAACGGCTGCACGGGGCTGGAGGCGGGGGATCTGGACGGGGACGGCGATCTCGATCTGGTGAGCAGCGGGTTCATCGACGGCGCGGTGCTCTGGGCCAACAACGGCGGCGCCTCGTTCGGCGCGGTGACCACCATCGACGCCCTGGCCCCCCAGGCCAACCTCGGCCTCGCGGTGGTGGATCTGGACGGAGACGGGGACGCAGACGTGGCCGGGGCCCTGTCCAGCGGCGAGATCGCGTGGTGGGCCAACGACGGCTCCGGAGCCTTCGGGGCGCGCGTCCCCATCCAGACGGAGTTCGACTTCGCGCTGGACCTGCGGGCCGCGGACATCGACCTGGACGGGGACGCCGACATCGTCGCCACGGCCACGGGGTTTTCGGGGGACGAGGTCGCGTGGTGGGCCAACGACGGCAGCGGCACCTTCGGCAGCAAGCAGACCATCGGGGCGGCGGTGCTGGGGGCGGCGGGGCTGATCCTCGGGGACTTCGACGGCGACACGGACATCGACGTGGCGGCCACCGCCCAGTTCTCCGGGAACGTGTCGTGGTGGCCCAACACGCAGTGCGACGACGGGGACGGCGACGGCGTGGGTCCCTGCGCCGGAGACTGCGACGACGCGGACGCCACGGCCAGCCCCGACATCTCCGAGGCCTTCGGGGTGAACTGCCTGGACGGAGCGGACAACGACTGCGACGGCGACGCGGACGGAGCGGACACCGACTGTGCAGGCGGCGACGACGACGACGACACCGGCGATGACGACGACACCGGCGACGACGATGACGATGACGACGATGACGACGATGACGACGACACCGGCGACGATGACGACGATGACGACGATGACGACGACACCGGCGACGATGACGACGACGACCTCGACGACGACGACTTTCTCGCCGACGACGACGACAGCGCAGCGCCGCCCCCCGCCGTGCGCGGGTGTGACTGTGGGGCCGACGACTCCCTGTCCTACACGGGTCTGCTGCTCGGGATCGGGCCCCTGCTGGGCTGGCGGCGGCGACGGCACGTTGCCCTGAGCGCCCCGACGCCCTAGCCTCCGTCGTCGCGCGTGCAGGCGGGGGCAGAGCCCTTGCGCCTG
The DNA here is from genome assembly GCA_937891735.1 of uncultured Pseudomonadota bacterium. Taxonomy (GTDB): domain Bacteria; phylum Myxococcota_A; class UBA796; order UBA9615; family UBA9615; genus JAGSHC01. The sequence continues at coordinate 26,015 of CALAGR010000496.1, forward strand.
GCGCACAGACGCCTTATCTGACGCGCGATCTCCTGCACGGGGTCGCCCTTCTGTGTCCAACCCAGATTGCCTTCAACGGAGCAACCGATGATCGAAGTCAGCGGTCTCACCAAGTACTACGGTGAGACACGCGCGATCTCCGACCTCAGCTTCACCATCGATCGAGGCGAGATCGCGGGATTCCTGGGGCTCAACGGAGCCGGGAAGTCCACGGCCCTCAAGATCCTGGCGGGGTTCCTGCTGCCCACCGCGGGCAGCGTGCGAATCGACGGCGTGAATGTCGTCGCAGAGCCGGAGCGCGTGCGCAACCAGATTGGATTCCTGCCCGAAGAGCCGCCGCTGTACAAGGAGATGACGGTGGGCCGGTTCCTGACCTACCTGGGCCGGCTGCGGGGCATGCCCGGGTCCATGGTGAAGGAGCGGCTCCCTGACGTGCTCGCGCGCACGGGGCTGGAGGGCCGCGCCGACCAGGTCATCGAGACCATGTCGCTGGGCTACCGCAAGCGGGTGGGCATCGCCCAGGCGATCATCCACGACCCGGCCCTGGTGATCCTCGATGAGCCCGTCTCGGGCCTCGATCCGCTCCAGCGCGTCGAGATGCGCAAGCTGATCCAGGCGCTCGGCGGCAACCACACCGTGCTCATCAGCTCGCACAACCTCACCGAGGTCGAGGAGACCTGCGATCAGCTCCTGATCCTGGGCCACGGCGAGCTCGTCGCCCAGGGCAGCGAGGACGAGATCAACGCCCAGGTCGGCAGCGGCGAGCGCATGGAGATCGACGTGTACGGCGACGCCGAGGCGGCCGTGGCCATGCTCGGGGAGCTGGACGTGGTGCAGCAGGTGCGGGTGGCGGAGGTCGGCGAGGTGTTCAGCCAGATCGACCTGGTGCTGCTCGGAGCCGACGTGCACGCCGAGGCCCGCTGGGTCGTCAACGCGCTGATCGGAGACGGCTTCGGCCTGTCCCGCATCGCCCCGGCCAAGGGCGAGCTGGAGGACCTGTTCTTGAAGATCACGGGCAAGGGAGGGGCGGCATGAAGGCCATCGCGCTCATCATCGGGCGAGAGCTCGGCGCCTACTTCCGCGGGTGGTCCGGCTGGCTCATCGCCGCGGGGATCCTGCTCATGCAGGGACTGCTGTTCAACGTGTACGCCCTGGGCGACGGCGAGAAGCTGAGCAGCAAGGTCCTGCAGGACTACTTCTACTTCTCCATGGGCATGACGATCGTGGCGAGCGTGCTGCTGTCCATGCGGCTCATCGCCGAGGAGCGCCACGACGGCACCATGGTGCTGCTGCTGACGTCCCCCGCCACGGACTGGCAGATCACGGTGGGCAAGTGGATGTCCGCCTGGCTGTTCGTGCTGCTCATCCTCGCGGGCAGCTTCTACATGCCGCTCATGGTCGCAGTGAACGGCTCGGTGCACCCGGGCCACATCTTCGCGGGCTACTTCGGCCTGGTGCTCGTCGGCGCGGCGACCACCGCGATGGGCACGTTCACCTCGTCCCTGACGAGCTCGCAGGTGGTGGCGGTCATCCTGGGCGCGATCCTCGCGACCCTGACGTGCGTGATGTGGCTGTTCAGCAAGGTCGCAGCGCCCCCGCTCGATGAGCTGATGGCCTACCTCGACTTCTATTACAAGCACTACCAGGACTTCCGCGAGGGCACGATCCACACCCGGTCGGTCGTCTTCTTCGGCTCCGTGACCTTCTTCTTCCTGCTCCTGACCCGTCAGGTGCTCGGTGCTCGGAGGTGGCGATGACCGGCAACGTTTCCCTGTTGAGCTGGCTCGCAGGGCTGGCCCTCATCTTCGTCGGCGAGCGCTTCTTCGGCGTCGGCCACGAGCTGCGGATCCCCACCGGGGCGTTCGGCGGAGTCCTGCTCCTGCTGGCCCTCGGGGTGCGGGTCAAGGAGTGGCTCGGGGCCGCGGGCGAGGCGAAGAGCGTGCTCGGCAGGCTGCTGCCGGCCTACCTCGTCGCCTCCTTCGGGCTCGATCTGTACGGCCTGAAGGTGTGGGCGCCGGAGTTCGCCGCCGGTGAGGACGCCCAGGTGATCCTCACCGCGCTGTGGCCCATCTTCCTGTTCTGCGGGACGCTGCCCATCATCGCGATGGAGCTGTCGATCCGCAGCATGGTCGGCGCTGCGCGCATCGAGGTGCGTCGGGTCTTCCAGGCCGGGCACGCCGGGCTGGCGATCGCCCTGGCCCTGTCGTGGCTGTTCGCCCTGAACTGGGTCGCCTCGGAGAAGGACGAGCGCATCGACATGCGGACGGTGAGCAACATCGCTCCCAGCGGCATGACCATGGAGATGGCGCGCAACCTGGATGAGGACGTGACCATCACGCTCTTCTTCCCCCCCGCCAACGACGTGCTGGACCTCATCCAGCCCTACTTCGACGACCTGGGAGCGGCCTCGGAGCACCTGACCGTGCGCCGTCTGGATCGGGACATGAACCCGGCCCAGGCCAAGGAGATGCGCGCCCGGCAAAACGGCGTGGTGATCCTGACCAAGGGCGAAGACCACGAGCAGGTCCGCCTGGACGTGGACGCCAAGAAGGCCCGCAGCAAGCTCAAGAAGCTGGACGAAGAGGTCCAGGAGAAGCTGTCCAAGATCAGCCGGGAGCAGCGCATCGCCTACCTCGTCACGGGGCACGGCGAGCGCAGCACGAGCCCCAAGGCCGAAGATCCCGGGGGCATCGGCAGCGGCATCAAGGGGGTCAAGGAGATCCTCAAGCAGCTCAACTACAAGGTGAAGAACCTGGGGCTCAAGGACGGGCTGTCCGAGGACGTGCCGGCCGACGCGACCATCGTGCTCGTGCTGGGTCCGCGCTCGCCGATGCTCGAGCAGGAGATGGACTCCCTGGTCCGGTACGTGTCGGGGGGCGGCTCGCTGTTGCTGGCCCTGGACCCGGACAAGGAGGACGAGGACCTGGAGCTGGGGCCCCTGCTGGACGTGCTGGGCGTGGACGTGGACCTGACGATGCTGGCCCACGAGACGAAGCACCTGGCGATCCGCGGCGGCGGGGTCATGGGCAACGCGTACCTGAACACGAACCGGTTCACGGCCCACGACTCCACGAAGCTGCTGACCAAGCTGAGCACGCGGGGGGACATGATCTTCCCGCAGACGGGCTCCCTGTCGAAGCGCGCCGGGACCGCGGCGGACGTGACGTTCACGGTGCGCTCCCTGGCCGGCACCTTCAAGGACGCCAACGACAACCGGATCTTCGACAAGGACTCGGAGAAGAAGGATGTCTTCAACCTCGTGGCGGCGGTGGAGCTGGCCGCCTCCGAGGGCCAGCCCAAGGTCGGCCGCGCGGTGATCACCGCCGACGCCGACGTGGTGTCCGACATGCTCTTCGCGCGCCTTCCGATGAACCAGAACTGGTTCGCCGAGAGCATCTTCTGGCTCGCTGACGAAGAGCTGTCCGGCGGCGAGGTCGCCGATCCCGAGGATGTGCCGATCGTGCACACCGGGGACGAAGACAAGTTCTGGTTCTACGGCACCACGCTGGGTGTGCCCCTGCTGGTGCTGTGCATGGGCTTCGGCGTGACCCGCCGGCGCAGGAGGACGGCATGAAGCGCCTCGAGACGTGGATCTACGGAGTGTTGCTGGTCGCCACCCTGGGCCTGGCCTGGAGCGTGCGCACCGCCGAGGAGCCTGAAGAGCAGGGCGCGGCCCTGGTGTTCGATCCCGGCCCGGGCGGCATCACCGTCATGCGGTGGGACGGCGAAGAGGAGCTGGCCACCATCGAGGTGTCCGGCAAGGGCGACGCGCTGCAGACCTGGGTGACGGCCGGCAAGAAGGAGAAGATCAAGACGCCGAAGCCCACGCCGGGCGACGACGACGACTCCGGATCGGACGACGACGACTCGGCCGTCGCGGAGGCGAGCCAGCCCGCGGTGAAGCCGGAGATGGATGTCACCTGGGGCGACGCCGTGCTGCGCAGCTTCCCGGGCAACGAGACCGCGAAGAAGCTGGTGGAGAGCTTCAGCCCCCTCAACGCGCTGCGCGAGTTCGACAAGCTCGACCCCGAGGCCCTGGAGCAGATGGGCCTGGACGTGCCCAAGGGCAGCCTGGTGGTCGAGGCGAGCAGCGGAACCGTCACCTTCGAGGTGGGCGAGAAGGCCTACGGGAGCTCCGACACCTACATGCGCAACCCGCGCACGGGGCGGGTCTACCTCGTCGCGAGCAAGGACCTGTCGCCGCTGCGGGGGGCCGAGAACCGCCTCGTGGAGCGCAAGCTGCAGGACGTGGAGGAGCCGGAGATGACCGGGGTCCAGCTGTCGGTGCAGGGCGCGGCCGTCGGTCCGGAGCGGGTGCACCAGGGACGACACGACAAGAACAACAGCTTCTGGTCGCTGCCGGACTCGCCCGAAGACCAGGACACGGTGTTCGGGGGGTTCCTGGAGAAGGTCCTGCAGCTGCGGGCCAGCACCTACCCGAGCGACGCCGAGAAGCCCGAAGAGGGCGCCGTCGAGGAGGTCTTCGCCGTGCAGTTCAACGGCGAGGCGGGCCCGCTGGGCACGCTGCGGCTGGGTCGCGTCAAGGACGACGAGCGCTCCACCGACTCCGAGATCGTCTGGAAGTACATGGCCCGGACCGAGCGCACCCGCCAGTGGGTGGTGGTCAGCTCGGCCACCGCGAGCGAGCTGGCCGACCAGTTCCTGCAGGTCGTGCAGTAGAGGTCAGCGGCAGCAGGCCGCTCCGGGGTCCGGCGCGAAGCCCTGGGCCTGCTCACGGCGCTCGATGGCGGGGGTGATCGCCGGCCAATCCGGGTCGATGCCCAGGGCCACCAGCTCATCGCTGTAGGCGTAGCGCAGGTCGAACGAGGCGATGGGATCCGGATCGAGGTCGAAGCTCACCCAGTCCACGTGGTGCTGGGTCCGGGTCCCCATGCCGGTGGCCGCGCGCTCCTCGTCCTTCTTGGAGGGCTTGGGGTCGGCGACCTTGCCACCCCCGGCCCCCGCGCGCACCGACGAGGTGGAGGCCGACTCGCCCGAGGCGCTCTGGGCCTCGCTTCGGTCCCGGGCC
>CALAGR010000497.1 GCA_937891735.1 uncultured Pseudomonadota bacterium
GCCGCCGGAGCGGCCATGCTGCTGGCCATCGACGAAGCCATCGCCTGGCCCATCGCCAACCCCGCGCCGATGCCCATCGCGTCGCCCGCGCCGGAGCCGGGGTTCTTCGCCGCCGCCTCCATGGCCTCGGCGGCCTGGAACTGCGTGTACTTGCCCAGGTCGCCCAGGATCCCCATGGACGTGCGCTTGTCGAGCATCTCCTCGACCTTGGGGGGCAGGCTGATGTTCTCGATCAGCAGGCTGGTCAGACCCAGGCCGTAGCTGTCGAAGTCGGGCTGCATCGTCGCCCCGATCTTCGCCCCGAACTCGCGGTAGTTGGCGGCCAGGTCCAGCACCGGGATCTTCGCCTCGCCGAGGTGATCGGAGAAGCTCGACACCACGTGGGTGCGCAGCTGCTTCGTGATCTCCTCGGTCGAGAAGCGCCCGTCGGTGCCGACGATCTCCTGGATGAACTTCGCGGGATCCTGGACCCGGAAGCTGTAGGACCCGAACGCCCGCACGCGCACCGGGCCGAACTCGGCGTCCCGCAGCATGATGGGGTTCTGGGTGCCCCACTTCTGGTCCGTGAACTGCGTCGTGTTGACGAAGTAGATCTCGGCCTTGAAGGGGCTGTCAAAGCCGTACTTCCAGGACTTCAGCTTCGTCAGGATGGGCAGGTTCGCGGTGGTCAGCTCGTAGCGGCCCGGCGTGAAGACGTCGGCCAGCTGCCCCTCGTTGATGAAGACCGCTGCCTGGCCCTCGCGAACGGTGAGCTGCGCGCCCATCTTGATCGCGTTGTCCTGGACGGGGAAACGCCAGACCAGGGTGTTGCGTGAGTCATCGGTCCACTCGATGACGTTGATCAGCTCGCCCTTGATGAAGTCGAAGAGGCCCATGAGGTCGGTGTCTCCAGCGGTGTGAGGTCCCGGATCATCGGTCCGCACCCCGGTGGGGTCAAGGTGCAGGCCTCGGCTGAGCACGCTGTGTCCGGCGGTCCACGCCCGAGACCGCGGTTGTGGACACCGGGCCACGGCCCGAGGCCGCCGCGGCACCCAACCTGCTGAAATCATGGGGCTTTGTGTCTGGCACGGGCTCTGCAATCCCATGGCCCGAGATGCTGACCAGCCCCCACGACGCCGGATCCAACATGCCCGAATCATCCCCTCGCGCTGCCTTCGCCTGGCTCCTCCTTGTGGGCGCCGCCGCGCTCCTCTTCGCCTCCCCCGTACGGGCCGGCGTGGTCGTGCCCGACGCCTCGGACGACCCGGCGCAGCCAACGCCCACCCTCTTGACCCTCGTGAGCCAACAGGTGGACGTGTCGATCATCGACCAGGTGGCGCGCACGACGCTGGTGCAGGTGTTCCGCAACGACACCCCCGCGCCCATCGCCGGCACGTACCTGTTGCCCTTGTCCGAGCGCGCGTCCGTGCAGGAGTACGCCTTCTATGTGGAGGGGCGGCGCGTCGTCAGCCAGGTGCAGGCCACGCCCGACGCCGAGAAGACCTTCGAGGACGCGGCGGGGCGCGGGGAGCACGCCGGCATCCTGCAGCAGCGCGACCCGAACACCTTCTCGGCCCGCTTCACCGAGCTCGCGCCGGGAGAGACGCGGCGCTTCGAGGTCATCTACTCCGAGCTGCTGCCCTACGAGGCGGGCCTCGTGCGCTACTCGCACCCCATGGACTACGGCAGCACGGGCCTGCCGGCCGTGGAGGAACTCCAGGTGCGGGTGCGCATCGAGGAGAGCAAGCCCGTCGTGGGTACGCCGAGGACCTCGCTGCCCAGCACCTCCCGCCCGATCCCGGGGGGCGTGCTGGTGGAGAGCGCGATCTACGGGGCCGTGCCGGTCGGTGACTACGAGCTCGAGTACGCGCTGCGGAGCTCGGACTTCGGTCTGGCCTTCCGCACCTACGCCGACGGCGACGACGAGGGCTTCTTCGTGGCGATGGTGGCGCCCCAGGAGGACACCGACGACGCCGACGTGGTGCGCAAGGACGTGGCCTTCGTGTTCGACGTGTCGGGCTCCATGGACGGCACCAAGATCGACCAGGCGCGCTCCGCCCTGAAGGCCTGCCTGAACCTGATGAACCCCGGCGACGGCCTGCACATCGTGGCCTTCAACGACTCCCTGAACCCCTGGCGCACGGGGATCCGGGAGCTGGACGAGGCCTCCCGGCAGGACGCCACGCGGTTCGTGGACGGCCTCGTCGCCGGCGGGGGCACGAACATCTACGGCGCCGTCAACACGGCCCTGACGACCCTGTCCGCCAGCGAGCGGCCCACCGCCATCGTGTTCCTGACCGACGGGCTGGGCTCCCGTTCGCCCGCCGACACGCTCGAGGAGATCGAGCGCAACAACCCCGACGACCGCACGCGGATCTTCGCCTTCGGGGTGGGCAGCGACGTCAACCGTGTGTTCCTGGAGCGCATGGGCCGCGAGAACCGCGGCGGCTTCACCAACATCGACGGCTCGGTGGCCATCGACGAGGTGGTGGCTCAGTTCTACTCCCAGATCAGCCGCCCCGTGCTCACCGACCTGGCCCTGGACTTCGGGCCCGACATCACCCCCAACCGCTCCTACCCGGCAGACACGCCGGACGTCTATGCGGGGCAGCGGCTGGTCATCACGGGGCGCTACCGGGGCACCGGCGCGTCCACCCTGACGGTGACCGGACGCATCGGCGGCAAGGAAGCCCGCCTGGAGCTGCCCGTGCGCTTCGGCGACGGCACCCAGGCCATCGACAACGAGCACCCGTGGGTGGGGCGGCTCTGGGCGAAGCGCCGCGCCGAGCACCTCCTGGCCGACATCCGCATGTACGGCGAGTCCCCCGAGGCCAAGGACGAGGTCATCGCCCTGTCCACCGAGTGGCAGTTCGCGACCATCTACACGTCCCTGGTGGCCCACGCCGACCCGCGCGTCGCCTCCTTGACCCCGGCCCGCATCAAGCCTGGGGATCCGGTCCTGAAGATCCCCGCGTCCGCCGACGCCGTGGCCGTGACCGCCTTCCTGCCCTTCGGTGAAGTGAAGGACCTGGTCTTCGACGCCAGCGAGACGGTCTGGACCACGCGCTTCCTGGTGCCGAAGCAGACCAACGACGGCGTCTACTGGATCCACGTGGTGGTCACCGAGTCCGATGGAGACACGAGCTGGTACCGGATCTCGTACACGGTGGACACGAAGGCGCCGGTGCTGCGGGTGCAGATCGACGGCCTGCGCCACCTCGTCCCGGGGGCCGTGCTCGCCCTGACGGCACGCCCCATCGTGGGCTTCCTGGAGCTGGGCAACGAGATGATCCAGTCCCTGGGTCGGGACGCGGCGGCGCGGGCCAAGGCCTTCGTGGACATCAAGCAGGTGGTCGCCCGGATCCCCGGGATCGACGCTGAGTTCGTGCTCGTCAGCGACCCGGACGCCGAGGCGGGCTGGCACGGCGAGCTTCAGCTGCCCGCGGACATGGAGCCGGGCACCTACCGGGTCGAGGTCACGGCCACCGACGTCGCGGGCAACCGCCACACCGTGGTCGAGCCCATCGAAGTCACAGACGCCGCGATCGCCGCGGTGAGCGAAGAGGTTCAGCGATGAGTACCAGGGCTGCATGCGTAGCGTGGGGCGGCGTGCTGGTCCTGGGGGCAGCGTCGGCAATGGGGTCGGCGCTGCTCCCGAACCTCTCCTCCTTCTTCGTGGGATGGACCCGGTGGGGCCACGAAGCCCCGGTGGTCTCCATGGCGACCCCGGACCGCGAGTCTGCGATGCCCTCGGCGCCCGCCGGTACCCTGGATGAGGACGCGGTCCCGCCGCCCCGGAGCCTTCGCCTCGAGCTGGCCGAGACCGTGACGGACCCGGACGACACCCGGGCCGCGGTGCTCATCGACGGCGCCCTGTGGATCGCCACGGGGGGCGGCCTGCTCCACCTGGACCCGAGGCAGCCCGGCTCCAGCCGCTGGTGGACCACGGCGGACGGACTGCCGGACCACCGCCTGACGGCGATCACCGCCTGGGCCGACGGGCTGGTGCTGGGGACCGAAGGGGGCGCGCTGATCCACCTGGGCGTGCCGGATCCGGGCACCCGCGACGGCGATCTGCTGCTGGACGTGCGGTCGGTGGTGGCCCTGGGGGACTCCCGGATCTCCGACCTGGTCGTGGACGACGGCATGGTGTGGGTCGGCACCTGGGGCAACGGCGCCTTCGTGGGCGATCCGGCGGACCCGGCCAGCTTCCGGGCCCTGGGGCCGTCGCGGGGTCTGCGGGCGCGTCGCATCACGTCCCTGGCCCGGATCGGCGGCGAGCTGGTGGCCGGCACCGCCGGCGCGGGGCTGTGGGTGCGCCACGACGACGGCACCTCCCGCCTGTTCGTGGCGAAGGGCGGGCTCGTCAGCGACTTCATCCTGGACGTGGCGCTGGTGGAGGATCGCGTGGTCGCGGCGGGACCCGGGGGGGTCTCCCGGTACCGCGATGGCGCGCTGCAGACGTTCCGCGGAGGCGACGGGCTGGCCGGCGGAGTCGTGCGGGCGGTGGCCGGGCACGGCTCGGGCCGGACGATGCTGGCCCTGTCGGGGGGCCGCACCGGGGTCCTCGGATCGACCCGCACGCAGGTGCTGCCTTCGCCGCCGGACGGCCTCGCGCGGGGCATCGCAGGCCCCGAGGTCCGCTGGATGTTGCAGGCGGGGGAGCTGCTGGTGGCCGGCACCGCCCGCGGGCTGCTGATCGATGACGGGCAGGGCTACGCGTGGATCACCCACGACGGCCCCGGCAGCAACGACCTGACGTCGGTGGCCGCGCTGGACGGCACGCTGCTGGTGGGGACCTGGGACCTGGGGCCGTGGCAGTCCGACGGCGGCGGCTGGGTGGCGCTCCCCACGCCGTCCAGCGAGATCAACGACGTGGCCCTGACGAGCGCCGGGGCCTGGCTCGCCACGTCGAAGGGACTCGCCCGGGTGGACGACGAGGGCATCCGCACCTGGGGCCTGCTCCACGGCCTGGCCCACGAGCACGTCGGAGCGCTGGCGGTGGACGGAGCGGCGGTCATCGTCGGAACGTCGGCGGGCGTGCAGCGCTTCGACGGCGTCGGCTTCGAGACCCTGGGGGGCGACGACGCCCTGGGCCTGCGCAACGTGTACAGCGTCGCGGTGGCGGGGGATCGGGTGTGGGCAGGGACCCTGGAGGGGCTCTGGTCGCTGGGCAGCGCGGACGCATCCCGGTTCCGCTACGAGACCGGGGAGCTGCCGGACAGCTGGATCAACGGCGTGGCGGTGGCGTCCGACGGGGCGGTGTGGGCCGGCACCTACGACCAGGGCGTGGCCCGGGGCACGGCGAGCGGCTGGACGTCGTTCACGGAGCGCGATGGCCTGTCCAACGGCTGGGTGAACCCCGACGCGATCCTGCCCCTGGACGACGGGACCGTGCTCTTCGGGACGATGGGCGGGGGCCTGCTCCGCCTCGGCCCCACGGGCCTGCTCGACTCCTGGTCGGTGGCCGACGGCCTCGCCGGCGACGACGTCACCAGCCTCGCGCGCGACGGCGACACCATCTGGGTCGCGACCCGCAGCGGGCTCTCACGCATGGAGGTCGTCCGTGACCGCTCCTGAGACCCTTCCGATCGCCCGGCGCCGCCGGGTCCCCATCCGCCGCCTGCGGGCCGCCGTGCCCCTCATCCTCGGAGGCCTGTGCTGGCTCGTGGGGGTGCCGGGAGGCCCGATCCTGCTGTTCGTCGGCGCCCTGGGCGGCGTGGCGGTGTGGCGGGAGGACGCGGCGAGCCCGCTGGATGTGTGGATGGGGCGGTTCCCCGGCGTGGCCTTCGCCCTGGTGGAGCGCTTTCCCACCGCGGCGGACCAGGTGTTGGCCTTGCAGGCCGTCTGCGCCGAGGTCGCCGACGCCGGTCAGGCGCTGGATGAAGCGCTGCGGGTCGCTCGGGGCGAACAGCGCCGCAGGCTGGGCGCCGTGCGCCGGGAGCTCGCGGGCCTCGTCGCCCTCGCCGCCGACCTGTGCTGGCAGCTCGAGCGGCTGGAGGGGGCGCCCGACGCGGGGGCCCGCATCGACCGGCTCCAGGGCACCCTCAGCGGCATCGTGCCCGCCGCGCGACGCTTGCGGGAGAGCCTCGTGCGCGCCGGAGCCCCGGGGCTCAGCGCCCACCAGCCGCGGCTGGGGTCCCTGCTCAGCATCGAACGCGAGATCTCGGCCCGGCAGGACTGCATGGACGAACTGGAGGCGCTGACATGACCCTTCGCCCGACCGCTCAGGGGTTCGGCTCGCCGCTCCTGGCCCTCACCTTCGTGGCGCAGACCGCCATCGCGCTCCTGCTGGCGGGGCGAACGCCGCCGGTCGAGCCGGTCCGCCCCGCGGTGCCGCTCTCGCTGTCCGCCGCCGCCGTCGTCGAGCCACGACTGGGAGGCCAGCCCGGGGCGCTGACCGGCGCCTCCCTGGAGTCGGGCTCCCGTCTGCAGCTGTCCCTGGAGACCTCGCAGGAGGCCTGGACCGCGGTGCTGTGGTTCGAGGGCGACGACCGGGTGGTGCCCCTCTACCCGGACCCGGCCCGCGACGAGGCGGGCTGGACGGCCGCGGCCACCACCTACGCGGTCCCCTCCCCCGGCGCGTGGCTGCGCCTGACCCCGACCGGGGAGCGGGACGACTTCGTGGTGGTGGTCTCGAGCCTGCGGCCAGATCCGGAGATCCTGGCGGTGTTGTCGGACCCCCAGGCAGACCGCGTGGCCGCGCTGCGGCAGCGGCTGGAGGCGAGGGCGAACGCGCGCCAGCCCCAGGTCGGCGCGGTCGAGCGGTTCCTGCCCACCGCGGACGGACGCGCCGTCGCGGTGCCATGGCGTCGGATTACGGGAGACGGAGCCCTCGTCATCGGGTGGCGGATCGCCGTAGACTCACCGGCATGGGACGCCCCGAGCATGTCGTCGTCATCGGGGCCGGAATCACCGGCGCGCTCGTCGCCGAACGCCTCCTGAGCGCAGGGGTCCGGGTCACGGTCCTCGAAGCCCGGGAGAAGGGCGCCGGGAGCTCGTCCCGCTCCGCCGCCTGCATCCGCCAGCAGTTCAGCACCCCGGCCACCGTCGCGGCGATGCTGTACTCCACGCGGCGCTACGAGGCCTTCGAGCGCGAGTTCGCGTGCGAGCCGGGAGCGGGCCAGGTGCTGGTGCAGAACGGCTACCTGTTCCTGTACGAGGATCCAGCGCGCGCCGCGGACCCCGCCACCGCCGCCACCCGATGGGACGCGGCGAAAGCCAACGTCGCCATGCAACGGGCCGCTGGGCTGCGGGACGTGGAGCTGCTGGACGCCGCGCAGACCGACGCGCGGTTCGTGCACGTGGACGCCAGCAAGCTGATCGGCGCCACCTTCTGTCCGTCGGACGGGTTCCTGCGCCCCGATGTCATCTACATGGAGGGCTTTCGCAGGGTCGAGGAACTGGGGGGCGTGGTCCGGCAGAACGAGCCCGTGACGGCCGGGGTGTTCGACAGCCGCGATCTGCTCGTGGGGGTGCGCACGGGCCGCGGGGCCGAGGTGCGCGCGGACCTGTTCATCGACGCGACCAACGCCTGGTCCCCCCGCCTGTCCGAGACCCTGCACGCCGAGGTGCTGCCGATCAGCGCCCTGAAGCGCTACCTGTACTTCCTGCAGCGGGGCCCGTCGCTCACGGGCCAGCAGCTGCGGGACATGCCCATGACGATCACGCCGCGCAGGGCCTATTGCCGGCCCGAGAACGAGGACCAGCTGCTGCTCGGCTGGGCGCACGACTCGCCCGCGCAGGACGACTTCGACTGGGCCGACCAGGACGTGATCGAGCCGCCGTTCTTCCACAAGTCCGGCCTGGAGAACTACGGCACGGCCCTGTGGATGGAGCTCGCCGACTCCATGCCGCCCCTGATGGAGTTCGACGGGCTGCGGGCCACCACCGCGGGCTTCTACGCCGTCACGCCGGACCACAACCCCTACCTGGGCTTCAACCCGCGCCAGCCGCGCCTGCTGCACGCAGTGGGGTTTTCGGGGCACGGCGCGATGATGGGTCCGTTCACGGCGGCGGCGGCCACGGCGATGGCCCTCGCGGGGCAGACCCTGCACTCCATCGAGCTGGACGGCCGCACCGTCGATCTGGCGGCCCTGCGCGTGGGCCGCACCGCGAAGCGCTCCGAAGGCATGGTGATCTGAGTGGCGCTGTGGGACCCCGGATCCACCGTGCCCTCCATGGGGCACCACAGCCGCGGGGCGTACGTAGCCCTGGTGGGGCGGATCGTTCAGGACGGGCGCAGCGGGGTCCTGGAGATCCGCTCAGGCAGTCGATTCCGGCGCCTGTATTTCGTGGGTGGAGCTCCGGTCTGGTTCGAGTCGGACCGCCCGCAGGATCTGTTGGACGAAGACGCCCTCGCGGACGAAGAGCAGCGCCTGCGGCTGCTCAAGCGGGGCCTGGGGATCCCGCTGCAGTGGCACCGCGGCGGGTGGACCTTCGAGCCCCGTGAGGCCCTGCCGGCCGAGGTCCTGCAGAAGATGGCGTTCCTCGACTGCGCGCCCCTGGCCCCCCTGTGGAGCGGCATGCAGAGCGTGCTCCGGGCGGACGAGCTGCTCGAGGCGGTGACCGCCGCGGAAGCCGGCCTGATCCACCCCGGCGCCGACCTGGAGAGGCGATTCGGGCTCCTCGAGGTCAGCGGGCCCCTGGCCGATCTGCCCCGGCTGCTGACCGGGCCCCGCAGCCTCAACGACCTGATGATGGCGCACGCCGCCGACTACGAGGACCTCCTCAAGCTGCTGTGGGCCATGGAGGCGATGGGCTGGGTGCGGCGGGATGGGGACCGCGCGGCGGCCCTGGGCTTCATCGCGCCGGAGGACGACCCGTTCGGAGTGAGCCAGCCCTCGCTCGACGCTGTGCAGGCTCCCGCGCCGCCGACGACCCTGTCCCCGGAGGCCCCGCCGGGCTCCGACGACGTCGCGGGTCGGTACGTGCACACCACGCAGTCGGGGACCCACCGGGAGACGCTCCGGGTCTCGGATCCGGAGCGCACCCGCACCGACGCGGCCGCCGACAGGGCCCCGTTGCTGCGGGTGGACGAACCCCAGAGGTCCGAGTCCGTGTCGCGCCGGGCGGCCCTCATGGCGGTCTCGGCGGAGTCCGTGCAGCGCGACTACACCACCCGGATGGGCACCGACTACTACACCTTCCTGGGCGTGCCGGCGAAGGCCGGGCCCCAGGTCATCGAGCGCGCCTGGACCCGGCTGATGAAGCGATGGACCATCGCGTCGAAGAGCGCGGGGCTGCCCCTGGACGTGCGCCAACGGGCGCGGGAGCTCGCCCAGGTCGCCCACCTCGCGGGCCGCATGTTCGCGGAGCCGGACCGGCGGCTGGAGTACGACCGGCGGCTGGAGCGGGGGCAGGCGCCGCGGGCCGGGGGCATGAAGGCCGCGCGGGATCTGGCCCTGACCAACCCGCGGGTCACACTGCCGGAGCGCCCCGCCGCGGGGGATCCCCTCCGGGAGGCCCGCTACCTGCTCGACTCGGGCGACTACGACCGCGCCGTCGCGCTCCTGAGGCACCTGCGAGTCCAGCGCCCGTCCGACGCCGCGGTCCTCGCCGACCTCGGATGGGCGGTGTGGAAGGCGAGCGCGGAGACCGAGCGAGAGCAGGCGGAGGAGTTCCTCCAGCTCGCCACGACGTTCGACAGCCACCACGCCCGTGCGCGGGAGTTCCTGGCCCGAATCGCCATCGACTCGGCCGATCTGCCCGAAGCCCGGGCCCGGCTCGAGGTCCTGCTGGCGGTCACGCCGGACTCCGACTTCGGCCGCCGCGCGCTGGCCGCCCTCCCCCCGCCCGAAGAGCAGGGCAGCAGCGCGGCGATCCGGCTCAAGAAGCTCTGGGGCAGGTGAGCGCGCTGCTCCTGATCCTGGCCTTCGGGGGGCTGGTGGCGGTCTTTGTGTGGTTCGTGTCCCGAGCGCGCGTGGTGGTGGCCCTTTGCCATGGCACCGCCCAGGTCGTCCGGGGGGATCTGCCCGGCGGGGTCTTCGCAGAGATCCGCGACGTGGCCCGACACGCGCCCAGGGCGGCGGGGCGGGTGGAGATCCGGGGTCGGCGAGGCACGCTCGGCATCGCGTTCACGGGCCTCGACGAGGGCACCGCGCAGCGCCTGCGCAACGTGCTCCTCTTGCACCGGGACCGGCTGTAGGCCCCTTTGGGCCCAAGGAGGGAGGCCCCCACCGAGACCATTCTCGGCGAGGGCCGTCCACCGGAGAGAGGAGCGCCCGGTGTCCACTCCGGTGGCCCTCACGACACCCCGTGCCAACGTGTCGCGAGTCTCGTAGTTCGTGCGTCTCTGTACGTAAGGACCCCTCGAAGCGATGCGGGTTCCTGAAAAAATACAGATTGGTGCGATCCGGGGATCGGCGCGGTCTGATCGGGCCGTGCACAGACCGGCCTCAACCGATCAGACCGGCTCAGCGCGTCGCAGGAGGGGGGATCAGCGGCGGTAGATGATGGTGACGCGAAGTCGAGACTGGTTCGACTCCGCGTTCGCAGGGGTGCTGGAGAAGCTGAAGGAGCCCCTCGATTCCAGCATGGCCTGCGCGGCAGGCTCGGAGCCTGCGGGGAACTCCAGCTCCAGGACCTGCTCGGTCTGAACGTCGGACAGCACGACGGGTCCGTCCCGGGGCGAGACGAACCGGACGGTCCAGCCGCGGGCCTCGGCGCCGTCGCGGATCTGCATGACCGCCGAGGCGTCGCTGGTGCTCAGCTTGGCGATGGCGGCCATGGCCGCACGGTCGGCGGATGCGCCGCTGCCGGGCGCGGGGGCCATCGCCATCGCCCCCTCCGGGTCGTCAGGCATCAGCTCGGCCTGCTCATCATCAGGCGCTTCGCCGTCGTCCTCGGCCTCGGCGACGGCGTCCGTGTCCGTGTCCGGGCCGTCGGCCGGCTCCGGCGAATAGCCGAGCTCGACCCGATCAAAGTTGCCCATCACGATGCCGCTGGGCGGCCCGCTCACCTCGCGAATACCCGACGGCACGGCCTTGGGCGCAGCCGGTGGCGTGTGCACGGCGACCCCGGTGCCGGCGCCGCCGACCGCGACGGTGTCGCTCGTGGGGCCGTTCATGCGCAGCCGCTCGGCCGCTGGGGCTTCGTCCGCCATGATCGACCCGGAGTCGGCGAGGGCCAGGTCCTCCAGGTCGTCAGCGATGGAGCCCGTAGGCACGGGCGAAGCGGGCCACTTGGCCACGGAGCTCGGCGAGGGGGCGTCGCCGAGGCCGCCGCCGCGCATCTGGTACCCGATGCCGACGATCAGCAGCGCCGCGAGCGCCGTCAACACGGGGCCCTTGACCCACCAGGGCATGCGCAGGACGTTGTCGGGCAGCGGGGGTTCGACGGGAGCGTCCGGAACCAGGATCGGTGTGGTCACCGGCTCGGCCGCGGAGTCCGGCGCGTCTTCGAACAGCGGCTCGTCGAGACCTTCGCCCGCCGCGATGCGAGCCATGACGCCCGCGAGGAAGTTCGGCGGCGCCTGCACGGCTCCGAGGGACGCAAGATCCTGCGTCAGCTCGACAAGCTCGTCGTGCTCGGCGCGCAGCGCGGGGTCGGCGGACATCGCCTCCTCCAGACCTGCACGCTCCTCATCCGACAGCTCGTCGTCGAGGTAGGCGTTCAGCTCATCCCTGGGATCCATTGCGGCAGACATCGTTGTTGGCGTGGCCGTCAGACGGCTCGCTCGTCTCCTTTCAGTCGTCGGGTCAAGCGGGTCTTCAACTCGCCGCGGGCCCGGTGGATCCGGGACTTCACCGTCCCGGGTGCCAGGTCCAGCGCCTGGCCGATCTCTTCGTAGCTCAAACCCTCAACGTCTCGCAGCAGCAGGATCTCCTTCCAGATCGGATCGAGCCTCGCGAGTTCCTCGCGCATGATGACCAGCCGCTCCGAGGTGAGCAGGTGATCCTCTGCGTCTGGCTCCCCCGAAGCCAGCTCCTTCCGCCGCGTCGAGCCCTCATCCGACTCGATGTCCGCGTCGAGGGAGTCGTGCCGCTTCTCGTGCCGCCGCGCCCGGTAGGCCTGGACGTTGCGGCAGTGATTGAGCCCGACCCGGTACAGCCACGTCGTGAACTTGCTGTCTCCGCGGAACTTGGCGAGGTGTCGGTACACCTTGACGAAGACCTCCTGCGCCGCCTCCTCGGCCCGGATGGGGCTCCCCAGGGTGCGCAGGCAGAGCGCGTACACACGGCCCTGGTGCCTGAGCACGATCACCTCGAAGGCGCGCTGATCTCCGTCGAGAAACACCTGGACGAGCTCCGCGTCGGTCGCAGCTTCGAGCTCCTTCCCTGTCATCGCGGGGCTCCATCAGCGGAGGACCAGCGTCTGGAAGGCTCGGACCGCCGGCGCGGAGCAAGGTTCCCGGAGTAATCGGATCGGGCCGCCCATTGCCCGCAGGCGAACAGGGTCGTCACGGCGACGTCCCCCGCGTCCAGCGCCCGCTGCGTCCGCCCTCCTTCTCCAGGAGCAGCACCTGGTCGATCACCATCGACTTGTCCACGGCCTTGACCATGTCGTACACGGTCAGACACGCGACCGAGACCGCCGTCAGCGCCTCCATCTCGACGCCGGTGCGCCCCGAGGTGGCCGCCGTGGCCGTGACCACCACGCAGCCCGCCTCTTCATCGAGCCGCAGATCCACGAGCACGCTGTCCAGGGGGAGCGGATGACACAGGGGGATCAGGTCGGACGTGCGCTTGGCGCCCTGGATCCCGGCGATCCGCGCTACCTGGAGCACGTCCCCCTTCTTGCTGCCCTCGGCGACGAGCCGAAGCGCTTCAGGACCCATGTGGACCTGCCCCCGAGCCACCGCGCGCCGCCGGGATACGTCCTTGCCACCCACGTCCACCATGCGCGCCGCGCCGTGCTCGTCGATGTGGGTCAGTCGCTCGCTCACGTGGGATCCGCCGCGTCGAAGGTCAGGGGCAGATGCGCGACGCCGGCCACCAGCTCGTCCAGGTCGGAGCGGAGCTCCTCGGCGCCGGCGAAGCTCGGATCCGCGACGGTCACCTCCACGATCATCCGACGGATGAGCCGGGCGGACTCCTCGATGAGCGCGCGCAGGCGGACCTTGGCGCGCTTCGGGAACACCACCCGCCGGAATCGGGGGGCCGCGCCGTCCTCGTCGCCGAACTCCAGGTCCGCGTCGGGGCCGAAGACCTGGGCCTCGATGACGATGGTCTGGTCCTTGTCCCGCAGGATCCACTCCCCGAAGCCGCCGTCCACGAGCTCCAGGAGGAACACGAACAGCTCCTCGATCGCCTCCACGTCCACGTGGGTCTTCAGCTTGAGGGGCACGCCCCCGAAGTGCGCGGCGCACTTGCCGCGATACACCGCGGCGTGGATCGCCTGCAGCCACGCCAGCGGGCCGCCGACGACGTCGGTCGGGAGGGGCAGACGCTCTTCCCGGGGCCCGTACTCCGTGGTGATGGAGAAGGGGACCGGACCGAGATCGTCAGGAGGGGGAAGGCGGGGCGCCAAGGGACTAGAGCGAGCTCCCTATGGAGTGACGTTCACGATCGACATCTCATTGGAGTCGAGCGCAGTGGAGGAATTGGTGTCGCAGTAGAGCCAGTTGTAGCCGCCATCGTCCGAGAAGCGGAGCGTGACCACCCAACTGCCATAGGTGTGCGGGGTGACGGCGCCCGCAAACACGTCCTGGCCGGACGTCCCCGAGGCCTGCCACGAAGCCGCGGTCCACACGAAGTCGGGCCAGGTGGTGGGCAGCTGACCCTGGGTGCCGTATCCGACCTCGGCGAGGATCCCGACGGGGGCGCTGCCGGTGCCGGTGACGCTCGCTTCGGTCACCTCGGCCGAAAAGGCCGTGGAGGTCACGCCGAGCACGACGGTGTCGGTGGCGGGGCCGATCAGCAAGGCCGAGTCCAACGTGGAGGCGGTCCCGGTGTAGCGGAACGCGTCGGTCACCGTGATCGCGTCGAACTGCGTGGTGATCGTCAGGTCCGCGTCGCCCACGACTCCGGCCGGGGTGACGATCTCCAGCGACTCTTCGTCGATGAGGTTCGGGGTGCTGATGGTGACGCCGCCCAGCTGCACCGACACCAGGGTCGAGAAGCCCTCGCCGGTGATCAGCACGAGGGACCCGCCCGCCGCGATCCCGTCGTCGGGGGTCAGCAGGGCGACCGACAGGGGCTCATCGATGACGCCGTCGCAGTCGTCGTCGATGCCGTTGGTGGGATCTTCGGGGGCGCCGGGGTTCACGGCCGAGTTGACGTCGTCGCAGTCATCACCGCCGGCGGACGCCGGCAGGTACCCGTCCCCGTCTGCGTCGGCGGGATCGGGGGTGGTGTCGTCATCGTCATCGTCATCGTCATCGTCATCGTCGTCGCCGGAGTCGTCGTCGTCCGCCGTCGTGTCGTCGTCGTCGGCGGCTGTCGTGTCGTCGTCGTCGGCGGCCGTCGTGTCGTCGTCGTCGGCGGCCGTCGTGTCGTCGTCGTCGGCGGCCGTCGTGTCGTCGTCGTCCTGGTTGAACGTCGAGTCGTCGTCGTCGTCGGGCTGCGGCCGGTCGTTCCACCCCGTCTGGCAGCCGGCCAGCACCAGGAGGAGCGCGAAGAGCAGGGAATGGCTGGGAGGCACCATGCGCGGATACTACCAGCGACTGGTCACGCGCTGAGGTGAGAGCCGTGCTCCGGGCGCTGGACCCCCGCGGGGCGACTGGTTATGGTGCGCGCCTCTCGAACCACGCGGCTCCGTTCTTCGACGGACCCCGAGGAGGTCGACGATGTTTCGCGCCCTTCGCCTGTCTTTCTTGTTCGGCTCCCTTGCCGTGATCTCCGGTCTCGCGGGCTGCGCAGCGCCTTGCGACCAGTACTGCACGACGACCTCGGCGTACATCGAGCGGTGCCTCGCCGAAGGCACGAGCAGCGCCTGGGTCGCGGCCCAGACCACCGGCTTCGGCAACTGGGGGTACTCCGACGCCGCCGAGTTCGAGGCCGGCTGCATGACCGACTTCGACGAGCAGCTCGCTGCCGCCCCCGACGCGAGCATCGTGAGCCAGGCCTGCGAGGACGAAGCAAACGCCTTTGCGCTCCTCGAAGAGCGCGGTCAGTGCGCCGAGCTCCCCTGATCCGCGCCGCCATCACCGCCACGGGGCGGTACATGCCCCGGCGCGCGGTGCCGAACAGCCACTTCTACGGCGAGCTGGGCCTGGACACGAACGAGGAGTGGATCCGGAGCCGCACCGGCGTGGTCGAGCGTCGCATCGCCGACGTGGCGGGGGGCGAGACCACCGCCAGCATGTCCGCGTGGGCCGCCCAGCAGTGCCTGCAGCGCGCCGGAGTGGCCCCCGAGGACGTGGACGGCATCGTGGTCGCCACCATCACGCCGGACCAGGGGGTGACCGCCACCGCCTGCATCGTGCAGGAGCTGATCGGGGCCACCAACGCCTGGGCCTTCGACCTCGTCGCGGCCTGCTCGGGCTACGTGTTTGGCCTGTCCCAGGCGACGGCGATGGTCCGGGCCGGCATGGCGCGGCGGGTGCTGGTCATCGGCGCCGAGACCATGTCCTCCATCCTCGACTACACCGACCGCGACACCTGCATCATCTTCGGTGACGGCGCCGGGTGCAGCCTGGTCGAGGCCGTGGACGAAGGCGGCCTGGAGGTCCTGGACTTCGCCATGCACGCCGCCGGCGCCGGCGCGACCCTGCTCAACGTGCCCGCCGGAGGCTCCGTGCGCCCCGCGTCCCACGACACGGTGGATGAGCGGCTGCACTTCGTGAAGCAGGACGGCCGCGCGGTGTTCAAGCACGCCGTGACCCGCATCTCCCAGGTCATCACCGAGCTGCTCGACAAGAACGGGCTGACCGCCGACGACGTGGCGCTCGTGGTCCCGCACCAGGCCAACATCCGGATCATCGAGGCCTGCGGACGCCGGCTGAAGGTGGACATGGGCCGCATCGCGGTCAGCGTGGACCGCTGGGCCAACACCACGGCCGCCACCATCCCCACCACCCTGGACCTGGCGCTGGAAGAGGGCCGCATCAAGCCCGGAGATCTGGTGGTCTTCGCGGCGTTCGGCGCCGGCTTCACCTGGGGCTCGGCACTGCTTCGGGCCTGACCGCGGCGAGGCTGAGCCCCGGTCAGCTCGCGGACTCCAGCAGGTACTTCTCGGCCGACGTGATCTGGTCCCGCAGCTCGGCGGCCTTCTCGAAGTCCAGGTCCTTGGCGTACTTGAACATCTGCCCGCGCATCTTCTCGATCTCGCCGGGCAGCTCCTTGCGCGCGAGGCGGCGCAGGGGCTTGGGCAGGGCCATCTCCGGCGCCTCCGTCAGGTCGACGTAGTCCCGCTCGTAGATCGACGCGAGGATGTCCCGGATCCCCTTCTTGATCGTCTCGGGCGTGATCCCGTGCTCGACGTTGTACGCCGCCTGCTTCTCCCGACGGCGGGTCGTCTCGCCGATGGCCCCCTCCATCGAGGCGGTCATCTTGTCGGCGTACAGGATCACGGTGCCGTCCACGTTCCGGGCGGCGCGGCCGATGGTCTGCAGGAGCGAGCGCTCGGCCCGCAGGAAGCCCTCCTTGTCCGCGTCGAAGATCCCCACCAGGGACACCTCGGGGATGTCGAGCCCCTCCCGCAGCAGGTTGATGCCGACGAGCACGTCGTACACGCCCTGGCGCAGCTCCTTGAGGAGGGTGATCCGCTCCAGGGTGTCGATGTCGCTGTGCATGTAGCGGATGCGGATCCCGAGGTCCTGGTAGTACTCCGTCAGGTCCTCCGCCATGCGCTTGGTGAGCACGGTGACGAGCACGCGCTCGTTGCGCTCGATCCGCAGCCGGATCTCCCCCAGCAGGTCATCCACCTGCGTGCCGGCGGGCCGGACCTCGAGCTTGGGGTCGAGCAGGCCGGTGGGCCGGATGACCTGCTCGGCGGACACGCCCCCGGACCGCTCCAGCTCCCACTCGCCCGGCGTCGCGGTCACGAACACCGCCTGGTTCGCCAGGGCCCAGAACTCGTCGAACTTCAGCGGGCGGTTGTCGATGGCCGACGGCAGCCGAAAGCCATACTCCACCAGGGTGGTCTTGCGCGCCCTGTCGCCGCGGTACATCGCGCCCAGCTGGGGCACGCCGATGTGGGACTCGTCGAGCACGACGAGGAAGTCGTCGGGGAAGTACTCCACCAGGGTGGGGGGCGGCTCGCCGGCCTCGCGCCCGCTGAGGTGGCGAGAGTAGTTCTCGATGCCGGGGCAGCGGCCCATCTCCTCCATCTGCTCCAGATCGAACATGGTGCGCTGCTCCAGGCGCTGCGCCTCCAGCAGCCGGTCCTTGCTGCGCAGCACCTGCAGGTGCTCGGACAGCTCGACGCGGATGTTCTCGATGGCGATCTTCAGGCGCGCTTCGGGCGTGACGTAGTGGCTCGCGGGATAGATGGTGACCTTGTCGCGTTCCTCGATGACCTTGCCCCGCAGCGAGTCCACCATCGTGATGCGCTCCATCTCGTCGCCCCAGAACTCGATGCGGATGGCGACGTCGTCCTCGTGGGCGGGGAACACCTCCAGGACGTCGCCGCGCACCCGGAACGTGCCCCGGTGGAAGTCGAGGGTGGCCCGCTCGAACTGCAGGTCCACCAGAGACCGGATGAGCTCGTCGCGGTTTCGCACCGCTCCCTGCTCCAGCACCTCGACCATGCGCCCGTACGCTTCCCGGGAGCCGATGCCGTAGATGCAGGACACCGAGGCGACGACGATGACGTCACGACGCTCGAGGACCGAGCGGGTGGTGCCGTGGCGCAGCTTGTCGATGCGCTCGTTGATGAGGCTGTCCTTCTCGATGTACGTGTCCGAGGAGGGCACGTAGGCCTCGGGCTGGAAGTAGTCGTAGTAGGAGACGAAGTACTCCACCGCGTTGTCCGGAAACAGCTCCTTGAACTCACCGAAGAGCTGGGCGGCGAGGATCTTGTTGGGCGCCAGGACCAGCGTGGGACGGTTCACGGCCTCGATGACGCAGGCCATCGTGTAGGTCTTGCCGGTGCCCGTGGCCCCGAGGAGGGTCTGGAAGCGCTCCCCTGCTTCGATCCCGGCCGTGAGCGCGGCGATGGCCTTCGGCTGATCGCCGGCGGGCTGGTAGGGACTCTCGAGGCGGAAATCGGGCATGAGGGCTAGAAGACGACCCCGGCCCCCACGAAGAGTCCGGCACGCAGGCTCGAGACCTTCGCGCGGGTCTCCACGCTCTCGCGCTCGCTCTGCACGTACAGCGTGCCGGCGTGCAGGTCGAAGCCGACCCGGATCAGGAGGGGCTGCAGCGGGCGCGCGCCCACTCCCACCTCCAGGCTGTGGTCGTTGATGCCGCCGCCGCCGCCCAGGAGCCCGGCGATGCCGTAGCGGAAGTCGATGCCGATCACCTGCCCCGGCTCCAGCCGGAACCCGACCCCGCCGCCGAGCTGGTGGGCGGCCAGGGAGAACGACGCCGCCGTGGTGCTCTGGGGATCCGTGGACACGGTCTCGTACACCGTCCACGTGCGCATGCCGTAGCCGACGTCGGCCAGGATCCGCAGGCTGGCGAGGCCGCTGAGGATCTGCGGGCGGAACACCACGTTCACGTCCAGGCGGTGCCCCGGCGCCCCGTGGGTGCCGACCCCGTAGGTGCCGACAGGCTCACCGGCGCCGAGGTCGTAGCGCACCCGGGCCCCCAGGAGCCAGCCCCCGAAGAAGTACTCGGCCCGCACGGAGAGGCCTCCGCCGAAGCCGGTGCCCGAGGTGGCCCAGAAGCCGGGTCGGGTCTCGGCGCCCGACTCACACCCGTCGCCGGGCGCGCAGGGGGTCTGGCTGTAACCGCGCCCTCCGAGCAGGCCGCCCACCGACACGCTGCCGTCGCCAAACGCGGTGTAGCGCTTGCCTACGGCGACGGTCGACTCTGCCGTCACCCTCTGCCCGTTCTCGAACTTCGCCTTCAGCCGCTCGGCGAGGCTGAGGGCCTGGGGCGCCTGGCTCAGGCTCTTCGTGAGCTCGAGGTAGGTCTGAAGCCACGACTCCGCCTTGCGCATCTCGCCCATGCCCTCGTAGGCCAAGGCCTTGATCACCATCGCCGTGTAGAGCGCGGGGTTGAGCCTCAGGGCCGACTCGGCCGACGAGATGGCCTTCTCCCAATCCTTCAGCTCCAGCTCCTTCCAGGCGAAATCGAGCTGCCGCTCGGCCTCCTGCTCGAGCTGGGCGTGGGCGGTCCGGGGCGCCACGAAGGCCCCTCCGACGAACGTGGCGCCGAAGACGAGGAGCAGGGCGGCGGCGCGGCTCGCGGCGGAGACACGCACCGACCGGCGCCGGCGGAGAACGAACCCGACCCCCAGCAGCAGCGCGAGGCCGAACCCGCGTCCCCCTGGCTGCCCCGCGCTCACCGAGCCCAGGCAGCTGTCGCACCCGGCGATGAGGGTGGGACGATCACCGCCGAAGTCGGGATCCAGCACCGGCGGGGACGGGACGCCCGAGTCGTCGTCGTCATCGTCGTCCCCTGTGGTGTCGTCGTCGTCGTCGTCGTCGTCGTCGTCGCCGGGCCCGCAGTCGTCGTCGGCGGCGTCCGTCAGGCCATCGCAGTCGTTGTCGATGGTGTCGTCGCAGATCTCGTCGGCGCCGGGGTTGATCTGGTCGTCCGCGTCGTCGCAGTCGTCCGGCGCGGTGCACTCCGCGGTGGCTTCGTCGAAGAAGCCGTCGCCGTCCGCGTCCTCGGCGACCACTCCGTCACAGTCGTTGTCGAGCCCGTCGCAGAGCTCCGGCGCCGGATCGATGACCAGCCCCAGGCCGTCGTCGTAGCCCCCGTGCACATCGGCCCGGCCGTCGTCGCAGTCGGCGGCAGCGTCCCCGTACGTCGTCACGCAGTCCGCCACCGACGCGTCCCAAAGGCCGTCGAAGTCCGTGTCGAAGCCATCGTCCGTCAGGCCGTCACAGTCGTCGTCCAGGGCGTTGCAGACCTCGGCCGCGCTCGGACTCCGCAGCGGATCCGAGTCGTCACAGTCCGTGTTGAAGTCGCCGTAGGTGCTCGTGCAGCCGCTGTCGAGCCGCGTGAACCATCCGTCGCCGTCGAGATCGAAGGTCTCGTCCACGAGCAGATCGCAGTCGTCGTCGATCGCGTTGCAGCTCTCGTCCGCGTCCGGGTTGATCGCGCCGTTCGTGTCGTCGCAGTCGAGCTCGCCGGCCGGATAGCTCCCGACGCACGCGCCCGCTTCCACGAAGCCATCCAGATCGCCGTCGAACGGCTCGTCGATCACGAAGTCACAGTTGTCATCCACGCCGTTGCACGTCTCGATGGTGCCGGGGCTGACGTTCGCGTCGTCGTCGTCGCAGTCCGCGCCGGTGCACGTCGAGTAGCCGTCGCCGTCGAGGTCCTGGTCCTCATCGACCACGCCGTTGCAGTTGTCGTCGATGCCGTTGGTGCAGTCCTCGATGTTCCCCGGGAAGACCGCGGGGTTGCTGTCGTCGCAGTCCACCTGCCCCGTCGCCGTCCAGGCCGTCACGCAGTCCGCCTCGGCGTCGGTGTAGGTCAGATCGCCGTCGACGTCGAAGTCCTCGTCGAGGTCCCCGTCGCAGTCGTTGTCCAGGGCGTCGCAGATCTCGGCGGCGCTCGGGTTGATGGCCGGATTGCCGTCGTCGCAGTCGAGGTCGTCGATCGCGTAGTTCGCCTCGCAGGCGGGCACGTTCCCGTCCGGGGCTCCGTCGCCGTCGAGGTCGAACAGCTCATCCACGGCGCCGTCGCAGTTGTCGTCCAGCTGGTTGCACAGCTCGACGGCGATCGGGTTGATGGCCGCCGCTCCGTCGTCGCAGTCGCCGCCGCCGGCGGGGTTGCCCACATGCCCGGCGACGGGCAGGCACTCGATGTACCCGTCCAGGTCGTTGTCGACCTCGTCCACGGGCACGAGGGTGTCGCAGCTGTTGTCCAGGCCGTCGCAGATCTCCGCGGCCCCCGGGTAGGTGAGCGCGTCGGAGTCGTCGCAGTCCACGCCGCCCGCGCCGTAGGTCGCTGAGCAGTTGGGGTTGCTGCCAGCGAACCAGCCGTCAAGGTCGGCGTCGAACGGCTCGTCGATGGCGCCGCTGCAGTCGTTGTCCACGCCGTCGCAGGTCTCGTTGGCCGCCGGGCTGACGTTCGGGTTGGCGTCGTTGCAGTCCACCGCCGCGGCCCCGTAGGTGGCGATGCAGCCGGAGTTGGACCCGGCGAAGGCTCCGTCGGCGTCGAGGTCGAAGCTCTCATCGACCGATCCGTCGCAGTCGTTGTCGATCCCGTCGCACTGCTCGCTGGCGTTGGGGTTGGTCCCGGCGTCGGTGTCGTCGCAGTCCGCGTCCGAGCCGCAGGGCACGAAGCCGTCGCCGTCGGTGTCGAAGCCCTCGTCGATCTGCTGATCGCAGTCGTTGTCGATCTCGTCGCAGACCTCCGGCACGGTCGGGTTGATGGCAGCGTTGTTGTCGTTGCAGTCCCCGTTGCAGGTGTCGACCCCGTCACCGTCCACGTCGAACCCGATGTCCGTGCTTCCGTCGCAGTCGTCGTCGATGCCGTTGGAGCAGTCCTCGGAGAGGCCCGGGTTGGCGCTCGCGTTGGTGTCGTCGCAGTCCACGTCCAGGTAGCTGGACACACAGCCGGCGTTGGCTCCGGTGAAGTAGCCGTCGCCGTCCAGATCGAACCCCTCGTCGACGGCCGAGTCACAGTCGTCGTCGATCATGTTGCAGAGCTCGGCGGCGCCCGGGTTGACGGCCGGGTTGCTGTCCGCGCAGTCCGCCTGGCTCCCGTAGGTGCTGGAGCAGAACGGGTTGGCGCCGTTGAAATAGCCGTCTCCGTCCCCGTCGAAGCCGTCGTCGATCACGTTGTCGCAGTCGTCGTCCTCGCCGTTGCACAGCTCGGGGGCCCCGGGGTACTGGGAGTTGTCGGCGTCATCGCAGTCGGCGTTGGCCTCGCACTCCACGAAGCCGTCGCCGTCGCCGTCCGTCTCCGTGGCGGGCACCACGCCGTTGCAGTCATCGTCCACGGCGTTGCAGGCCTCGGGGGCGCCGGGGTAGACGCTCGCGGAGCCGTCGTTGCAGTCAACGCTCGCGTAGGAGGCCACGCAGCCCGCGTTGGCGCCGGTGTAGAAGCCGTCGCTGTCGGTGTCGAAGCCGTTGTCCGCCACGGTGTCGCAGTCGTCGTCCACCGCGTTGCACAGCTCGGGGGCGATGGGGCTGGTGGTGGGCACGGTGTCGTCGCAGTCCACCGCCGCGGGACCGTAGGTGGCCACGCAGTCCGGGACGTTCGCGTCGAAGGTGGTGTCGCCGTCCAGGTCGAAGTCGTCGTCGATCAGCGTGTCGCAGTCCTGGTCCACGCCGTCGCACAGCTCCGTCGCGAAGGGGTTGATCGAGGCGTCGCCGTCATCGCAGTCCGCGCTCGCGCCCCAAGCGCTGGCGCAGCCCGGCACGCTTCCGTCGAAGTAGCCGTCGCCGTCGCCGTCGAAGCCGTTGTCGGGCTGCCCGTCGCAGTCCTGGTCCACGCCGTCGCAGGTCTCGGTGACGCTCGGGTTGATCTGCGCGTTCGTGTCATCGCAGTCCGTACCGCCGGCGCAGGTGCTGTCCAGGAAGCCGTCTCCGTCGACGTCGAAGTCCTCGTCGATCAGGCCGTCGCAGTCGTTGTCTGCCGCGTCGCAGATCTCCGTGCCGCCGGGGTACGAGTCCCCCGTGGTGTCATCGCAGTCCACCACGGCCGCGCCGTAGGTGCTCACGCAGCCGGCGTTGGACCCGTCGTAGAAGCCGTCGAGGTCGTCGTCGTAGTCCTCGTCGGTGGCGCCGTCGCAGTCGTCGTTGACCCCGTTGCAGGTCTCCGGCGCCGTCGGGTAGGTGCTCGCCACCGCGTCGTTGCAGTCCACCTGCGCGTAGGTGGCCACGCATCCGGAGTTGGAGCTGGTGAAGTAGCCATCCCCATCGACGTCGAAGCCGTCATCGACCACCGAGTCGCAGTCCTGATCGACGCCGTCGCACACCTCGGTCGCCCCGGGGTAGGTCGAAGCGGAGTTGTCGGCGCAGTCCGTCATGCCGGGGTAGGCCGCGGCGCAGCCGGCCGCCGCTCCGTTGAAGTAGCCGTCGCCGTCGCCGTCGAAGTTCTCGTCGATCTGTCCGTCGCAGTCCTGGTCCACCGTGTCGCAGACCTCGGTGGCGCCGGGGTAGATCGACGCCACGGAGTCGTTGCAGTCCACCGAGGCGTACGCGGCCACGCACCCGGCGTTCCCGTTGGTGAAGAAGCCGTCCGAGTCGGTGTCGAAGCCCTCGTCGGTGCTGGCGTCGCAGTCGTTGTCGATGGCGTCGCAGATCTCGGTGTTGCCCGGGTAGCTCGCCGCTTCGTTGTCGTTGCAGTCGTTGGCGCAGACCCGCACCCCGTCGCCGTCGCTGTCGTTCTCGTTGGCGGGAACGGCGCCGTCGCAGTTGTTGTCGACGCCGTCGCAGATCTCGGGGGCGCCGGGTGTCCGGGCGGGGTTGGTGTCCGCGCAGTCCCCCTCACAGGTTGAGACGCCGTCGTTGTCCACGTCCTGCTCGTCCACGGGCACGGCGCCGTCGCAGTTGTTGTCGATGCCGTCGCACTGCTCGGGCGCGCCGGGGTACACGGCGCCCAGTCCGTCGTTGCAGTCGCCGCCGCCGTACCCGGGGTTCCCGCCGGAGGTGACGTACGTGCACGGGAACCAGGCGTCGCCGTCGGCGTCCACCTCGATGGCGCCCAGGCTGCCGTTGCAGTCGTTGTCCCGCCCATCACAGAGCTCGGGGGCGCCCGTGTAGATGGTGGCGTTGCCGTCGTTGCAGTCGCCAGCGCAGATCCGCTGGTTGTCGCCGTCGTCGTCGGACTCGTTGTCGGGCACGACGCCGTTGCAGTCGTTGTCTGCGCCGTCGCACGTCTCCGAGGCGCCGGGGTAGGTCGCGCTGACGTTGTCGTCGCAGTCGCCCTCGCAGGCCATGAACCCGTCGCCGTCGGGGTTCTGCTCGTTGGCCGGCAGGGTGCCGTCGCAGTTGTTGTCGATCGCGTCGCAGAGTTCCGGTGCCCCCGGGAACGTGCTCGCGCTCGACGGCGCGCAGTCCTGGCCGCCCAGCAGGAACGACGGCAGGGTGCCCCCGATGGTCAGCGTGCAGGCGATGTACCGGTCGCCATCGGGATCGGTCTCGGTGCTCGGCACGACGCCGTCGCAGTTGCTGTCCTTGCCGTCGCAGATCTCCGGCGCCCCGGTGGACACGCTCGCGTCCGCGTCGTCGCAGTCGGTGCAGGTGTTCTCGCCGTCGCCGTCCCCGTCGCCGCCCTCGTCCGCCGCCGTGCCGTTGCAGTTGTTGTCCGTGGTGGCCCCGTCGCACAGCTCGGGCGCGCCGGGATACACGTTGGCCAGGGCATCGTTGCAGTCGCTGCCCCCGACCAGCCCCGCGGGGAGGGTGGCGGAGCCGCTGAGCACGCAGTCGATGTAGCCGTCGCCGTCGTTGTCCACCTCGCTGGCGGCCAGGAAGTTGTCGCAGTTGCTGTCCTTGCCGTCGCAGATCTCCGCGAAGCCCGGGCCGACGGCGGGGTCGGTGTCGTTGCAGTCCCCCGCACAGACCCGGGCGCTGTCCCCGTCGGAGTCCGCTTCGTTCGACGGCACGGCGCCGTTGCAGTCGTTGTCCAACCCGTCGCACACCTCGGGGGCGCCGGTGTAGGTGCTCCCGTTCGTGTCGTTGCAGTCCCCTGCGCAGATGCGCTGGCCGTCGAAGTCGCTGTCCGACTCGTTGGCCGGCACGACGCCGTTGCAGTTGTTGTCGGCCCCGTCGCAGGCCTCGACAGCCCCCGGGTAGGTGCCCGCGGCGGCGTCGTTGCAGTCGCCGTCGCTGCACTCGTCGAAGCCGTCGCCGTCGTTGTCCACCTCGTCCGAGGGGATTACGCCGTCGCAGTTCGTGTCCAGGCCGTCACACAGCTCGGTCGCGCCGGGGTTGACGCTGCCGGCCGTGTCCAGGCAGTCGCCAGCGCAGATCCGGAAGCCGTCACCGTCGCCGTCGGCCTCGTTGCCGGGCACCGACCCGTTGCAGTCGTTGTCCACGCCGTCGCACA
The DNA here is from genome assembly GCA_937891735.1 of uncultured Pseudomonadota bacterium. Taxonomy (GTDB): domain Bacteria; phylum Myxococcota_A; class UBA796; order UBA9615; family UBA9615; genus JAGSHC01. The sequence goes on from CALAGR010000497.1 coordinate 24,981, forward strand.
GCTCGGGCGCGCCGGGCCAGGTGCTCGCGGCCGCGTCGTCGCACTCCGCGCAGGCCAGGTACCCGTCCCCGTCCGCGTCGAGCTCGGTGGATGGCGTGGTGCCGTCGCAGTTGTTGTCCAGCCCGTCGCACAGCTCCGTCGCGCCGGGCAGGACCGAGGGGTTGTTGTCGTCGCAGTCCGCGCAGGCCAGCGAGCCGTCCGAGTCCAGGTCGAGCTCGGAGGTGGTGTACACCCGCACGGGCACGCTGGTGCTGGTGGACAGGGTGCTGCCCAGGGTGGCGTTCACGGAGGCGGTGAGCTCGCCCTGGGCGCCGATCAGCGTTCCAAAGTCCACCGCGATCGGCAGGGCCACCTGGGTGGTGTAGTAGTAGCCGGTGGTGCCGCCCCACCACACGCCGATCCCGTAGTAGCGCCCAGCCACCAGCTGGACGTTCATGGCCCCGGGCGTCGAGTCGAACCAACGCGGCAGGCCGGTCCCGGGCAGGGACGCCGTCGAGCTGGCGATCAGGCTGAACGGCCCCCCCGACGAACTGCTGGATTCGTAGACCACCCAGGACACGTTGGTCACCGCCGCGGGGCCGATCAGCGCGCCGATGCCCTGCAGGGTCGTGGTCGTGGAGGCCTGATACACGTTGACCAGGGTCGCCGGCGGAATCGGGGACGTGCCGTTGGGGGCAGGAGCGCCGGACGCGATCCAGTTCCACCCGTCGCAGTTCTCGTCGACCCCGTCGCAGGCCTCCAGGATCAGGCCGGGCGTGATGTTGGGGTCGGTGTCGTCACAGTCCCCGCCCAGGGGATAGGCGACCGCCACGTCCAGATCGCAGCGGATGGCGCCGTCTTGGTCGCTGTCGAGCTCGTTGCTCGGGATCGTCTGGTTGCAGTCGTTGTCCTTTGCGTCGCAGATCTCGACCGCACCCGGCGCGGTGTTCGCGTCGGAGTCGTCGCAGTCACCGGCGCACTCGCGGACCCCGTCGCCATCCGAGTCCGCCTCCGAGGGGATGACGCCGTCGCAGTTGTTGTCCAGCCCGTCGCACAGCTCGGTCACGCCGCCCTGCGCGAACCCCGGATAGACGTTGGCGTTGGTGTCGTCGCAGTCATCGTCGGTGTTGACGAGCCCGTCGCCGGCCTGGACCCCGTCCCCGTCGAGATCGGTGCACCCGTCGCAGGTGCGGATCTCGAAGCCGTGCTTCCTGTCCGTGTAGTACCGGGACGGATCGACGCTCAGGGTGGCGTCGAAGGTGCTGTTGCCCAGCCCGACGTAGGAGCCGACCAGGTTTCCGAAGCCCACGCTCTGCGGAAGGCTGATGCCGGTGTCTTGACCGATCTCGCCTGCGCCCGAGAACCGACCCACGATCAGGTAGTAACCGGTGCCGCCGAGGCTCCCCGGATCCAGATCGACGTTGACGACCCCGGTGTCCATCATGATCGGGGCGCCCGTTGACGTATCAACCTCGATCTCGCCGACCCAGAGCCTGTTGTAGGTCCCGGTGGGCGTGGCCGATTCGTACAGCGCCACATCGACGGTGCCCGTGTACGCCGTCTTGAGCTTGAGGGTGAAGTCCCGAACCTGGGTCGGCTCGGTGAGCTCGAAGATCGAGCCGAACTTGTCCGTGTTCCCCGCCGCAAGGGTCCCCGTCGTGGCGCCCAGCTGCTCATCGAGGCGGTAGGCCCCGATGCGCTGGAGGATGCGCTGGGTGGAGCTCAGCCCGACGTTCGCGGGGTTGGCGGGGGCACCGGTGACGCTGATGTAGGCGTGGCCCACCATGGAGCCCCACTCCGTCTGCTGGGCCTGGGGCGTGCTGTCGGTGGAGGCGAAGAACTTGTTGATACCGACCGTCGTGGCGCCCGGCGTGTATTCGTGGTCGATCCCGATGAAGTAGCGGTAGCCGCCCTGCAGCACGATGTTCGGGGTCACCGTGACCCAGGTGTTGAAGGTCTGGTTGGAGCCGCCGATCCCACCGGCGCTCCCGGACCAGACCTGGGTGTAGCTCGCGTTCGATCCGCACGTGCCCTGGCACCTGTAGACGTAGATGGGAGCCGAGTAGCTGCCGATGCCCCAGGTGCCGGTGCTGGTGTGCACCTCGGAGTACTGCTGCACGCGCCACAGGTAGGTGTCCTCCGTGACGTCGAAGGCGTTGCCGCGGATGACGCTCGAGTTGGCTCCAGTCGCGGGGATCGGGCTGCCGCCCCACAGCGCACCGCCGGCGGACGTGTAGGTCCGCATGTACAGGTCTGCGCTGGTGTTGGAGAAGGTCTGGCTCTCTGCCGCGACCCCCGTGGTGTTGAAGGTGCCCGATCGCCAGCTGGCCCAGCTGTTGTTCTGGACCCCGGCGCTCTCCCACCACAGGGACAGGGACGCCGAGAGACCGCTGTAGCAGACGACGAGGTTGTAGAACCGGCCCGTTTGGGCCGACACGTACATCGGCCCGCTGTTCTGCCAGGCCGCGGTCGCCCCCACCGAACCGCCCACGTCGTTGTGCGCGAGCTGGTTGTAGGTGCCGTTCTCGCTGGTGGCCTCGTAGACGTAGAAGTCGAGCGCCGCCCCTGACGAGTTCGCCATCCAGATCTCGAAGTCCTCGATCACCGTGTCCGAGTTCGCGAGGAACTTGTCCCCACGACAGGCCGTGGTGGTGCCGAAGGTGTTGGTGGCGGTGCCCATGGTGTCGCGGGTGCGGGCCAGGGCGGGCGTGGCGACCAGCAGTGCCAACCCCACGGTGGCCAGAATCCCGAGACGAACAGGCGCAAACAACTGGCGCATAATGCACTCCTTGAACCGAGCGGCTGGGGTCGCGACCAGAACGAGGGACCCCCCGACCAATCGTCCTGATTCCCCCAGTCTATCCGACCTGGTCCGTCGCACGCTCGGGCACGGCGGGCCCCCATGGCGGTCGTCAGTGTTTCGGCGATCAGTCTTCGTCGTACTTGACGACCTCGACCACGCCCGCGCCCAGGACCTCGGTGAGCACGCTCTCGAAGTCCTTCGGGGCCACGACGGTCCCGAAGAAGGCCTGGGGCGTGAACCACTGCGCGGCGGCCGCGTTCACCGACTCCAGGGTGGCGGTTCGGACCTCGTCGAGCCGCGCGAGGGGATCCTCACCCGTCACCCGCTTGCGGACCTCGTAGCTCAGCCGCCGGCGGGGCGTGTCCGAGTAGAAGGCCGCGGAGTTGAGGATCGTGCTGCGCGCGTAGACCAGCTCGTCGGCCGTCAGCCCCTTCGCCGCGAAGTCCTCGTACAGCTCGAGCAGCAGGCTCAGGGCGTCCTTGGCCTGCTCCAGGGCCGGGAAGATCCACATGGTGTACGTGCTGGCCAGCTTGTCGTGCGCGAAGGAGCCGTAGGCGCCGTAGGAGTAGCCCTTCTTCTCGCGGATCTCGGACATCATCCGCGCGCCGAACCCCGAGCCGCCGTAGGCCTCGTTGGCCAGCCAGATGGACGGGAAGTCCGGCGAGGTGCTGGATGCCATGAAGTGTCCGAAGTGCATCTGGACCTGGGTCCGATCAGGCTTCGCCACCAGGTGCACGCGCCGCGCCTCCGGCTCCGGCGGGAGCTCGGGCGCTTCCCACTCCGGAGCGGTCGCGCCGAGCTTGCCGGCGACCTTGGCGAGGTCCCCGCCGGCGCCACCGTCGAAGTCGCCCAGGAGGGCGACGATCGCTCCGTGGGACCCGAACCAGGTGCTGTAGTGGTTCCGGACGTCGGCGATCTTGATCGACGACAGCGTCTTCGTGGTGCCGAGCACGGGGCGGGAGTACGGATGGGCCCCGTACAGACCCTTCTCGTACGCCCGGAAGCCGAGGTACCGGTCGTCGTTGCGGGCCTCGACGATGTCCGCCTTCACCTCGTCGACGAGGTCCTCGAGATCGTCCTCGTCGAAGGCCGGGAACTGGAAGGACTCCGCCAGCAGCGTCGCCAGCTCCGGCCAGTGCTCGGAGAGCACCGAGCCCGAGAACACGACGGTGTCCTGATCGACCAGCACGTCGATGCTGCCCCCCAGCCCCGCCAGGGTCTGCTCGAACACCTCGCGCGACCGGTCCATGGTTCCCCGCACCAGCAGCTCGGCGGTGAGGTTGGTGATGCCCAGGGCCTCGTCCTTCTCGACGGCCGTGCCGAAGGGCAGCACCACGCGGAACCAGACCTTGGGCACGGTGGGGTCATAGACCATCAGCCGGTTCCAGCCGCCGGTCTCCCGCTCGTTGACCACGCCGACCTCGTAGGGCGGCGGTCCTTCCAGGGGACGTCCGATGACCGTGGGCAGCTCGAACAGGTCGCCGACGCCGGGCTTCGGCAGGTCCTTGGCGCGGAAGGCAGGCGCCTTCTTTCCCTTGGGGTGGCCCACCACCGCCGAGGACCTGGCGTCCAGCAGCCAGGTCCTGGCGACGCGCTGCACGTCCTGAGGGGTCACGCCCCGCACCGCTTCGATCCGGTCCAAGCCGCTCTTCCAGCCGCCCCCCGCGACCTCGTTGAAGCCGACGAACCCGGCGAGCCCGGAGTTGCCCTCGAACTCGTCCCAGAGGTTGCTCAGCAGCTGGTTCCGGGCCCGATCGAGCTCCGCGGCGGACACGGGGTTCGCGACCAGGTCAGCGATCTCGTTGCGCACGATCTGCAGGCCCGCGTCGGCCGCCTTGCCGCTGCGCATGGACGCGCTGACGGTCAGCAGCGCCTCGTGCTGGAAGGGCGGCAGGAAGAGGCTGTAGTCCGCGGCCCAGCCGCCGTCCACCAGCTTGCGGTCCAGGCGCGAGGAGTTCCCGGCGGTCAGGATCGCGTCCACCAGCATGAGCGCGGGCGTGTCCGGGTGGTTCAGGCTCGGCACCTTGTAGCCAACGGTGAACAGCTCGGTCTCGGCGGCGACCTCCATGTCCAGGCGGCGGGCCTCGGTCTGCTCGGGCTCGACGCCGTGCTCCCGACGGTTGAGCTCCGAGCGCTGCAAGGGCGCGTACTTCTCCTCGAGCAGGGCCAGCGTGGCGTCCCGATCCAGGTCCCCGACGAGCACCAGGGTGGCGTTGTTGGGTGCGTAGTAGTCCTTGTAGAAGGTCGTGCACTGCTCGACGGAGATGGTGTCGAGGTCCTTGCGCCAGCCGATGGTGGGCCAGTGGTACCGGGTGTCCGTGAACGCCAGGGCCCACATCTGCTCGTCGAGCAGCCCCTCGGGATCGTCGTCCACGCGGTAGCGGCGCTCGTTGATGACCACCTCGCGCTCGGCGTTGAGCTGGCCCTCATCGATGATCAGGCCGGTCATGCGCGTGGACTCGAGGTCGGCGATGAGGGGCAGCTGCTCCTTGGCCAGCGAGGCGTGGTAGCCGGTGATGTCGAGCCACGTCCAGGCGTTCAGATCCGGCGTGCCGGCGGCCTCCAGGGCCTTGCTGAAGTGCTGGTCGTCGTACCTGGCCGTCCTCTTGAACATCATGTGCTCGAAGAGGTGGGCGATCCCCGTGATGCCGGCCTCCTCGTCGCCGGAGCCGACGTCGAAGTAGGTGTGGTAGCTGAACGTCGGTGAGGACGGATCCACCACCATCAACAGCGTCAGACCGTTGGTGGTGAGGGTGTAGCGCTCGACCTTGAGCTGACCGAGGAAGTCCTCGGTCGAGACGTGCTTCCACATGGACGGGGGGGTCTCCTCGACAACCGGAGCGGGCGTGTCTGCAGGCTTCTTGCGGTTCTTCTTCGCGGCGGCCGGCTGCGGCAGACCGACGAGCACCGAAAGGGCGAGCAGGGCGAAGACGGACGAACGACTCATGGGCTCTCCTCCGGAAGGCGGCGGAGTATAGAGCCTGGATCGTGGCGCGCGAGGTGGAGCGCCCAGAGAGCCGCGGACGCGACACCATGAGCCGGTGGCGTGCGGCTGGCGGTCGAGAGATGCCGACCGTGGCGGCTCCCGCAGAACCTGGAGCGGCGCCCGGGAACTACGCTGGCGACGAGGGACGAGGAGATGCGGCGGCTGAAGCGCTCAGCCGTTGTACTCGCGACCGAAGAAGTCGTAGTT
>CALAGR010000498.1 GCA_937891735.1 uncultured Pseudomonadota bacterium
CTACGCGCTGCTGCTGCTGCTCTGGAACACGGGGTTTCAGTGGGCCGGGTACGTCGCGTTGATGTTCTTCTCGATGACCATGGCCGTCATCGCCCACAACACGAGCCACCTGGGGGTGTTCGAGGAGACGTGGGCCAACAAGCTCACGACCTACGCGATCTCGGGGCTGTACGGGCAGCCGACCTTCGTGTGGACCCCCACGCACGCGAACAACCACCACGTCTACGCCAACCGGGAGGGCGACGAGGCGATCTCGTGGCGCTGGACCAACCGGAACACCTGGTGGATGGCGCTGCTGTACTACCCGATGTGCGCCTACTACCAGACCCGCCTGATCAACCCGTTCCTGGCCCGGATGTGGCAGCGGCGGCGCAAGGACTTCTGGCTCGCGATCAGCGAGTACGTCTTCTACTACGGCTACATGATCGTGCTGCTCTACATCGATTGGGAGAAGGCGATCCTGTATGCGCTGATCCCCCAGCAGTTCGCCCTGTGGTGCGTGCACCTCTTCAACTACGTGCAGCACGTGGACTGCGACCTGGACAGCAAGTGGAACCACAGCCGCAACTTCGTGGGCCGGTGGGTCAACGGGTGGCTGTTCAACAACGGCCTGCACCACGTGCACCACTGGAAGCCCATGGCGCACTGGAGCGAGCTGCCCGCCCTGCAGGCCCAGGTCCAGCACCTCATGCACCCCGATCTGCGCATCGACAACACCGTCTGGTGGCTGGTGCGGCAGTACGTGATCGGGGCGTTCATCGAAAACCCCGTGCCAGACTTCACGGGGCACGTCGGGAGCCAGGCGCGGCAGAAGGCGCCGCCCGTCCCCGAGACCTGGAGCGGCTACACCAGCCGGTTCCCCGGCCAGACCAAGCCGGCCGTCAAGGGGGCGCCGCTGCCCATCAGCCGTCCGGCCACGCCGAAGGCGGCCTGAGGGCCGAGCTCCCTTTCGGAGACCGGCGCGGGGCTGTATACACCCGACATGTTCACGCCTCGTATCCACCGGGGACGCCTGACTCGCGCCCTCGTTCTCGAGAATCCGGACCCGTCCCTGGATGGCCTCCTGGAGGCCGTGGGGATCTCGGTGCACCGGGAGACCGACACCCCTGACGAGGCGCGTCTGATCGCCCTGATCCGGGAGCACCGGCCGCACCTCATCTACAAGCGCAGCCGGGTGGAGATCAGCGAGGCCGTGGTCCAGGCCGCCGAGGACCTGTTCGCCGTCATGCTGTGCTGCATCGGCGACGACTCGGTGGACAAGCAGGCCACCGCGGCGGCGGGGATCATGGTGATGAACGACCCCCGCTCCAACGGCCGCTCGGTCGTGGAGATGGTGATCGGGCACATCCTGATGGGCGCGCGCCGGATCCCGGACGCCTGGACCGAGACTCGAGACAGCGTCTGGAAGAAGTCGGCGACTCGCCGCTACGAGGTCAAGCGCAAGAGGCTGGGCATCGTGGGGCTGGGCTCCATTGGCAGCCAGGTCGGGAGGGCGGCCGAGGCCCTCGGCATGTCGATCCAGTTCTTCGACAGCAGCGAGGTCGCCCACGCCGTCGGAGCCACGATGGAGTGGAACGCGGTGGGCACGCTCGACGAGCTCTTCCGCACCTCGGACATCGTCACCCTGCACCTGTCGGCGGAGGACCTGCGGGGCCGGTCCAACCAGAACATCATCACGAAGGAGCACCTGCTCCAGCTCGGCGCGGATCTGGACGACGAATCGCCCCGCGTGTTCGTGAACCTCGCCCGGGGCTTCCTGTACGAGCCGGCCGATCTGCTCGCCGCCACCGAGGCGGGGGCCATCCGGCAGGCGTTCGTGGACGTGTTTCCCGTGGAACCCGCCAACACGTACGACTCCTGGGCCAATCCGTACCGGGACGACGCGCGGATCCACAGCACGCCGCACATCGGCGCGGCCACCCAGGAGGCGCAGCCCCGCATCGCGAAGAAGATGGCTCGCACCTCGCGGCAGTTCAGCCACCACGGCACGGTGGATGACTGCGTGTACGCGCCCCGGCGCCGCATCGACGTGGCGTCCACGGCCGAGTCCCCGCACGTGCTGGTGGTCGTGCACTCCGACGCGCGTGGTACGAAGAAGGCCGTGGACGACGCCATCTTCGCGGCGAGCCTGAACAACCTGCAGTCCCTGCACCGCGACTTCCCGCGCTATGGAATTGCGTACGACATGAGCGTGTTGGACCGGGCACTGACGGACACTGAGCTCAACGGGCTGATCAACGACGCCCGCTTGATCACCGGTCGGAAGGATGCGATCCGCGCCATCCGCCAGGTGACCCTCGAGTAGCCGTCCTGGGGAGGACCTTCGTGGCTCGTTTCTTCGCCGTATTGCTCGTCCTGCTCGGCCTCACCGGGGGCGCGGCGTGTGATCGGGGCAAGGACAAGACCGAGGACGACTCCTCGGAGGACTCGGCGAAGGGCTCCGACGACGACGACTCCGCGGAGGACGAGCGCGTGCCCGTGCGGGTCGCCACGCTCGTCCGGGGGCCCATCTCCGAGCGCATCGTGACGTCGTCCACGGTGGACTCCGATCAGCGCGCGGACATCCTCATCGAGATCGCGGGCACCGTCTCCGCGATTCACGCCCAGGAAGGCGACAAGGTCGCCGCAGGGCAGGTCCTGGCCCTGTTGAAGAACCCCCAGCTCAAGGGGGAGTTCGACCGCGCCCAGTCCTCGTTCGAGCGCGCCCGCGAGCAGTACGAGTCCCTCAAGGCGTTGTTCGACAAGGGCTTCGTGGCCCGAAACGACTACGACACGACGGCCCACGCGTTCGACACCGCGCGCCTGACGTTCGAGCAGGCCTCGGAGGCCTACTCCGCGCGGGAGGTCAGCTCGCCGATCCATGGGACCGTGTCCATGCGGGACCTGCGCTTCGGCGAGGCCGTGGCGCCACCGAAGCTCGCGTTCCAGGTGGTGGACATGAGCCGCCTCAAGGTGGACGTCAACCTGCCGGAGAAGGACCTGGCGCGCATCCGGGTGGACCAGGAGGCCCGGATCCGGACCGAGATCCTGAAAGACGTCGTGGTCGCCGGGCGGGTGCTGCGGATCAGCCCCGTCGTGGATCCGCGCTCCGGCACCGTCAAGGTCACCGTCGCGGTGGACGAAGGACAGCAGAAGCTGCGGCCCGGAATGTTCGTGAACGTAGACATCGTCGTGGACACCCACACCGACAGCGTGTTGCTGCCGAAGCGGGCGCTGGTGTACGCCGAGGGCCGCCCCTACGTGTACGTGGCGCTGGACAAGGAGGGCCAGACGACCGTCGAACGGCGCTCCGCCGCCCTCGGATTCACCGAGGAAGATGTCGCCGAGCTGGTGTCTGGCGCGGTGGCGGGGGAGCGGGTGGTGATCGTCGGACAGTCCACCCTGCGCGACGGTGCGGCGGTCCGGATCCACGAGACCGCCCCCGAAGGAAACGCGGAAGGCACGACACCGCTATAATCCCGCGGTGTCTGACCTCGTCGAGTCGCGGAACGCCGACGACTCCCCCATCATCGACCGCGATGGCCACCTGGATGCGGGGTCGCTGGGCCGTGTGGTCTGGATCACGGACGTCGGACACGCCCGCAGTCGCAACGAAGATCGCCTCCTCGTAACCGAAGCGTTCGGAGGCCGGTTCCTCCTGCTCGTGGTCGCGGACGGCGCCGGCGGCCACAACCGTGGCGACAAGGCGGCCAACACGGTGGTCACGTCCCTGGCGCAGATGTTCAGGGATCGGGAGGAGCCGCCAGAGGGTCCTCCGGCCGCGTGGCTCAACGACTTCATCCTGAGCTCCCACGCCGAGGTACGCGCCCTGGCGAAGGGCGAGAATCGTCCCCCCGCCTCGACCCTGGTGGGTCTGCTCGTGGAGCGCGACACCCTGTGCGCGTGGCGCTTCCACGTCGGGGACAGCCGCTTGTACGGCCGCAAGGCACAGGGGCACTGCGTCCCCTGGACCCGCGACCACAACATCACCAACGGCCTGATCGATCGCGGCCTGCCGGTGGCCCAGGCGATGAAGATCGCCGAGGGCGGCAAGCTGACACAGGTCATGGGCGGCGGCACCGAGCCGGAGCCCGAGATCCGCGGTCCGTTCCAGATCGAGGCCCGCTGGTCCTTCCTGCTCTGCTCGGATGGGGTCTACGGCTACAACGATGATCGCAACGTCATCGGGCCCACCATGGACCCCGACGTGGACCTCGCCGACCGCGCCATGACCCTGAAGGAGGCGGTGCTGGCAGGCGACGCCATGGACAACCTCACCGCCGTGCTCTGGGACGTACCCGCCGACGCGGTCCCGGCGCGCCAGCGGCTGGGTCTGGTGGAGCCGTACGACCCCTCGGACGCCGGGACGATGCTCGGCATGCCCATCCACCCGACCGAAGGCCTCGACGCGGGCGGCCCGACGGGCCCCCCACCGCCGTCTTCGATGCCGAACATCCGCTCGATCGAGGACGTCGATCTCGAACATCGGCAGAAGCTGGCCGACGAGGGCGACGACGACCGCGGTCCCTCCGACGACGACCTGCTGCGCGCCCAGGCCGAGCTCGATCAGGCGCGGCGCGGCTCTGCGGGCCTCGCGTTCGGGGGTCTGCTGATCATCACGTTGGTGATCCTGGCCGCCGTCGTGTGGTTCCGCCGCAGCGACCCGACCCAGACCCGGATGACCGTGGAGGAGATGGAGGAGGAGCGCGCGGACGCCCTGGTCCGTCACGGCGCGGTCGCGAGCGAGGCCCCCACGCCGGAGCGCCGAACCGCCGACCCCGTTCAGGACCGGCTCGACCAGCTCGTCGGGCGCTTCGACAAGATCTGGTGGCAGGGGCTGCCCGAGGGCCGGCGGGACCAGCTGCTCCGAGAGCTGCGCGCGTTGCTGGGTCCCCGGGGCGCCGAGCCGATGCGGCTGAGCTGGGAGCAGGGCGATCCGGCGGTGCGCTCCGAGGCCGTCCTGGCGGACTGGCCGGCGGCAGGCGGGGCCAACGCGGAGCTCGCGGCCGAAGCGTGGGCCGCCCGCGGGCGGATCCTGGGTCTGCATGGGGACCTCGCGGCGCAGTCCGGTGTGCCGGAGGCGATGCGCGAGGCCGCTTGCGACCAGGTGCAGCTGCGGTGGCCGCGGGGGAACTCGAAGGAGCCCGGCGATGCGCTGGATCTGGGGACCTGGCTTGCCGCCTGTCTCCCCGCGGGAGCTGACGGGGCCTCGCTCTCGGTGCGGCTCGGAGCGTGGCCCGACGTGGGCTGGAGCCAGGAGGATCTGAATCAGGTCGGCATCGTCGCGAAGGACCCGGAGGGTCCCCGCTCGGTCCTGCAGTTCGACTTCAACTGGAACCCGCGGCTCGTGGAGCTGGGCCAGCTGGCGGTCGCCCTGACCCGCCCGGCGATCGCGGACGTGCAGATGGAGCTCAAGTTCGTCCTGCCCTCGTCGGACGCGGCGCAGGACCATGCGGTGATCGCGAAGGGCCACGCGGTCGCCATCGCCTCGCTGATCGGCGGCGCCACCAACGGGACCGCCGAGATCGAGCCGGTGGGCGCCACGGACGAGCCCCTGGTGCCGGTGTTGGACCGGGCCGCTCTCACGCCGGGGCAGCGTGCGAAGGTGGACGGGCTGGACCGACGGCTGGAGCTGACCCTGTTCCGCGCCTCCCCGCTCGACCCGGACGAAGAGGACGAAGAGGAGCTGCCCGACGCTCCGGCCGAACCGCCCTCACCCTGAGCCCTTCTTGAAATAGCCGCGCACAGGCGGGTGTTGTGGGAGCCCGGCCGACCGAGGCCCCACGGACCCGATGACATTGGACGCGCCCGGATGCACGAACAGCCCGGCAGTCGGTCGATCTACTCGCTCCTCGTAGAGCGCCCCGTCGCCACGATCATGGCGTTCCTGGCGGCGCTCGTGTTCGGGCTTGTCAGCTACCAGAGCCTGTCGCTCAACCTGATGCCGGATCTGGACTATCCGACGCTGACGGTGCGCACGGAGTACGCGGGCGCCGCGCCGGGCGAGGTCGAGAGCCAGGTCAGCCGGCCCATCGAGGAGTCGCTGTCCACGGTTCCGGGACTCGCCTCATTGGAGAGCGTCAGCCGCGCGGGCATGTCGGACGTGATCCTGGAGTTCGATTGGGACTCGGACATGACGGACCTGTCCCAGGCGGTCCGGGAGCGGATCGCGCTGCTGGATCTGGGCGACGAAGTGGGCCGGCCCCTGGTCCTGCGGTACGACCCGGAGCTCGATCCCATCCTGCGCATCGCCATGAGCGGGCAGGACGACACGCCGCGAGGGCTCGTCTCGCTGCGGCGCATGGCCGAAGACGAGATCAAGCGGTCCGTCGAGACGCTCCCCGGCGTCGCCGCGGTCAAGGTGCTCGGCGGTCTCGAGCGCGAGGTCACCGTCGAGGTCAACGAGGGCCTGCTGCACGCGCGAGGCTTCACGCTGGGTCAGCTCGTCGCTCGGCTCCAGCAGGAGAACATCAACCTCGCTGGAGGCTCGCTGCTCGAGGGGCAGACCGAGTACCTCATCCGCACCCTCAACGAGTTCAAGGACGCCAAGGAGATCGAAGATCTGTACCTGTTCGGGGAGCAGGGGCAGGTGGTCCGGGTGGGCGAGGTCGCGCATGTGGTCGAGCGGACGCGCGATCGCGAGGTCGTCGGGCGGCTGGCGGGCTCCGAGGCCGTCGAGATCGCCATCTTCCGCGAGGCGGACGCGAACATCGTGGACGTCAGCGCCAACGTGAGGGCCGCGATCTTCGGTTCGGACAAGCAGCGCGCCTGGATCGCCCAGCGCGCCCTGGACAAGAAGAAGGCCGACGAAGAGGCCAAGGGCGACAAGCCCGACAAGCCCGACAAGGTGAAGGGCGACAAGAAGAAGGGCGACAAGGGCGACAAGGGCGACAAGGGCGACAAGGGCGACCATGACGCCCTCCTCGAAAAGCAGATGACGAACTTCCTCGTCCACCAGCTCCCGCCCGAGACCCACCTGACGGTGGTGTCGGACCAGGCGAAGTTCATCGAGGCCGCCATCTCCGACGTGCGCAGCACGGCCCTCATCGGAGCGCTGCTCGCGATCGTCGTGCTCTTCGTGTTCCTGCGGCACGGCTGGACGACGTTCCTGGTGGGGGTGGCGATCCCCATCAGCGTCGTCGTCACCTTCGCGCCGATGTACCTGTTCGGGGTCTCCCTCAACCTCATGTCCCTGGGCGGACTGGCCCTGTGCATCGGCATGCTCGTGGACAACAGCATCGTCGTGCTGGAGTCGGTGCACCGCTGTCGCGAGGAGGGCGATGCGCCCCTGCAGGCCGCGATCCGCGGCACGGGCGAGGTGGCCGGGGCGGTCTTCGCGTCCACCCTGACCACGGTGGCGGTGTTCTTCCCCATCGCCTTCGTCACCGGCGTCGCCGGACAGCTCTTCGGCCACCTCGCCCTGACCGTGGTCTTCGGCCTGCTGGCCTCCCTCACCGTGGCCCTGTTCCTGGTCCCCGTGCTGGCCGCCCTGCCCGCAAAGCTCGCGCTGAGCCGCGACGGCGGCGCCACCAGCGGCCGCGCCCTCGCCGGGGGCGGCGCGGGCGTCTCGTACACCCCCCACCCCATCGTGTTCATCAAGGGGGTCGGATCGGACCTGACCTCCCTGGCCCGCTGGGTCGTCGCAAAGCCCCGGTGGCGGGCCCCCGCGCGGCTGCTCGTGCTCCCCGTTCCGCTCCTGGTGGTGTTCGGGCGGGCGGTCATCGGCTTCCCCGTCGTGCTCGTGGCGCGCACGTCGTTCGCCGTCGCGCGGGGCCTGGGCTCCTGGATGGGCTGGATCTGGGCGGCCCGTCCGTGGAAGAGCGACGGGCCCTCCGAGTCCCTGTTCGACCGCGGGTTCGGCGCGTTCGGCGCGACCTACGCCGCCGGCCTGCGGGGGGCCCTCAGGAGGCCATCGTACGTCTTGATCCCCGCTGTCCTGCTGTTCGTCGGCGCCCTCCGCTTCGGCTCCACGCTAGGCACGGAGCTGCTCCCCGAGGTGCACCAGGGGGTGTTCCTGGCCCGCGTCGCGCTGCCCGTCGGAGCCCCCCTGGAGCGCACGCTCGAGCTGGTGGATCGCCTCGAGAAGGGCGTGGCGCGGATCGACGGCATCGACTCCATCTACACGTCCGCCGGCGCCGAGCAGGACCTCGGGTCCTCCGCCGACCGGGGCGCCAACACCGCCGAGATGACGATCCGGCTCGTGGCCAGCGACGATCCCCAGGGCCTGGAGCGCCGCGTGCGGGAGGACCTTCGGGCCTGGATGGCCCAGGAGTTCGACTCCGTCGATCTGAAGCTCACCGCCCCGACCCTGTTCTCGCTGCGCACGCCGCTGGAGGTGGAGGTGCGGGGCCGGGATCTGGACGAGCTGCGGACCGCGGCCGACGAGGCGGTGGCCGTGCTGGCGACCGTGCCGGGCCTGCGGGACGTGCGCAGCAACCTGCAGGCCGGCTACCCCGAGGTACAGATCCGGTACGACCGCGACCGCCTGGCGCGCTACCAGCTCGACGTCGGGGCCGTCGCCCGCGCCGTGCGGGACAAGGTGAAGGGCAACGTCGCCACGTTCCTGCGGGGCGGCACCCAGAAGACCGACATTCGCGTGGTGCTGCGCCAGGGCGACCGCGAGACCACAGCGGACCTCGCGGCCCTCAACATCAACCCCGCCGGGGTGCCCCCCATCCGCCTGGACGCGGTGGCCGAGCTGGTGCGCGCCACCGGCCCCTCCGAGATCCGCCGCTCCGATCAGGAGCGCGCCGCCCTCATCACCGCAGACCTCGTCGGCTTCGACCTGGGCAGCGCCGCCGCGGACGTCGAAGCGGCCCTGCGCAGGGTGCGCCCGCCCAACGACGTGCACTTCCTCGTCGGGGGGCAGTCCCGGGAGATGGAGCAGTCGCTGGGCTCGCTCAAGTTCGCCCTGCTCCTCGCCATCTTCCTCGTCTACATCATCATGGCGAGCCAGTTCGAGTCGGTGTCCCAGCCCCTGGTGATCCTGTTCGCGCTGCCCCTGGCGGTGATCGGCGTGATCCCCGCGCTGGCGCTCTTCGACGTGTCCATCTCGGTGATCGTGCTGATCGGCGGCATCGTGCTCGCCGGCGTCGTCGTCAACAACGCCATCGTCCTGGTGGACTACGCCAACCAGCTCCGGGCCCGGGGCACGCCCCTGGATGACGCGATCATCTCGGCCTGCACGGTGCGCCTGCGGCCGATCCTCATCAGCACCCTGACCACGGTGCTGGGGCTCATGCCGATGGTGCTCGGCGTCGGCGAGGGCAGCGAGATCCGGCGTCCGCTCGCCTTGACCATCATCGCCGGGCTGTCGAGCTCGACGATCCTGACGCTGGGGGTGATCCCCATCCTGTACGCGATGGTGTCGCGGATCGGCCGAGACCGGGACGAGCGCGGGACCGCGTCGTGAGCAGGGCCGGGTCGTTGCTGCCCCGACTGGCGCTCAAGCGCCCAGTGACCGTGTCCATGGGCCTGCTGGCGATGCTGGTGATGGGCGCCATCGCATGGTCGCGCATCCCCGTGCAGCTCATGCCCACGGGGTACGACTTCCCGTTCGTGTGGATGTGGGCGCCCTACCCCAACGCGTCCCCGCAGGAGGTGGAGCGGCAGGTCGTGCAGCCCGTGGAGGACGCGATCGGCACCATGCCGGGCCTGCGGCGGGTGGAGTCCCGGGCCGGCGCCGACTACGCCAACTGGCGCATGGAGTTCTCGCAGGACGTGGACATGGACGAGGTGTGGGCCAACCTCGTGGACCGCATGGAGCGGACCGTGCCCGAGCTGCCCGACGACTTCGACAACTACTACATCTGGAAGTACAACCCCGAGGACGACCCCATCATGTGGATGGCGGTCTCCCTGCCCAACGATGAGGCCGATCCCGCCTATCTGGTCGAGACCCGGATCGTGCGGGCGCTGGAGCGGGTCCCGGGGGTGGCGCGGGTCGAGTTCCAGGGAGCCGCCCGGGCGCGGATCTACATCGACTTCAACCGCGAGGAGGTCGAGCGCCACAACGTGAGCCTGTATCGCGTGATGCAGCAGCTGGGCAACGAGAACTTCACGATGCCGTCCGGCGAGGTGCGGGACGACGGCAGCATCGTGCTGGTGCGCTCCCTGTCCACCTTCGCGGACGTCGTGGCGCTGCGTGCGCTCCCCATCGGCAACGGGCTGGTGCTCGACGACGTCGCCGACGTCATCCACGGCCGTCCCCTCGACACGACGATCCACCGCGTCAATGGGCTCGATGCGGCCTCGATGGACATCTACAAGGAGTCGGGCTCCAACACCCTGGAGGTCACCCGGGCCCTGGCCGAGGAGCTGGACGAGCTCGCCCGGGACCCGACCCTGGCGGGCTTTCAGTTCCACCGGTTCTTCGATCAAGGCGAGCTGATCCAGGAGTCCATCGACAACCTCACCAACACCGCGCTCCAGGGCGGCCTGCTCGCCGTCTTCGTGCTCTTCCTGTTCCTTCGGCGCACCCGGGTCACGCTGCTCATCGCCGCGACGATCCCCATGTCCCTGCTGATGACGCTGATCGTGATGTACGCCCGCGGCGACACGATCAACCTGCTGTCGATGATGGGGCTGATGCTCAGCGTGGGCATGGTCGTGGACAACAGCATCGTCGTGGTGGAGTCGATCTACCGGCGGCGCGAGTTGGGGGAGTCCCCGCTCGATGCGGCCCTGAACGGCACGGCGGAGGTGGCGCTGGCGATCCTGGCCGCCACGCTGACCACCATCGTCGTGTTCCTGCCGCTGATCACGATGGGAGACGACGCCCGCTTCTCCTTCTTCATGGGCACGCTGGGGATGCCGGTGTGCCTGGCGCTGGCGAGCTCGCTCATCGTCGCGCTGATCGTCGTGCCGCTGGCTACGACGGCCGTGGCCGGCGGGGAGCCGGCTCCCCCCTCGCGGGCCATCCGCTGGGTCTCCCGCACCTACGAGCGGCTGCTCTCGCTCGTGCTTCGCCGGCGCGCGGATGCGGTCGTGCTGGCGGTCCTCGCGCTGGTCTCCATGACCTGGGCGGCGAACAACCTGCAGCGCGCCGACGAGGTCAGCGGCGGGATGATCGACGCGGTGGTGCGGCTCAACTTCCCGGCGTCGTTCACCCCCGAGGAGATGAACGACGCGTTGACGGAGGTCGAGACGCTCTTCCTGGACCGGACCGACGAGTGGCGCATCAAGGCCGTTCGGGCGCGGCGCTGGCGCAGCTCCACCCGCGGCTTCGTCATGTGCTTCCTGGAGCGCCGGGAGCGGGGCGACATCACGAAGGAGGAGCTGCTCGAAGCCATCGACGACATCCTCCCGGAGATCCCGGGCGTCAAGATCGGCGTCGGGTGGGGCGGCGGCGGCCGCGGCGGCGGCGGAAACGACCTGGATCTGCGCTTGGAGGGGCCGGACAGCGAGAAGCTCATGGAGCTCGGGGAGGCCATCGCGGAGCGTCTGCGCAGCGTCTCGGGGGTGCTGACCGCGGAGCCGGAGATCGGCGAGGAGGGCGCCGACGAGCTCGTCCTGGAGGTAGATCGGCTCAAGGCCGCGCGCTACGGCGTCGATCCCGCGCTGCTCGCGCGCTCTGTGGCCTTCGGCTTTCGTGGCACGTCGCTGCGCCCGATGCACCTCGAAGACAAGGACGTGCCGGTGCAGGCGGGCTTCCGGCTCGAGGACCGGGCGGACATCCAGCGCCTGGACGCGTTCTCGGTGTGGTCGCCCACCGGCTCGGTGGCCCTCAGCACCATCGCCGACAAGTCGTTTCGCAAGGGCTACGGCGAGATCCGCCGCGTGAACCGCAAGACCGCCCTGTCGGTGAAGGTCACCTTCGAGGAGGAGGACATGATGGCCGGCCACGCGAAGATCACCGACGCGCTGCAGGGGCTGAAGCTCCCCCGCGGGTACAGCTGGAACGCAGGGCAGCGCTTCGACGATCTCGAAGAGCAGGACAGCGCGCGGGGCTACGCCCTGATGATGAGCGTGGCCTACGTGTTCCTGCTGATGGGCATGCTCTTCGAGAGCTTCTGGCTGCCGATGAGCGTGCTCTTCTCGATCCCGTTCGCGTTCTTCGGCGTGTACTGGATGCTCTACCTGACCGGCACGACGTTCGAGATGATGGCCGGGATCGGCCTGGTGATCCTCGTGGGCATCGTGGTCAACAACGCCATCGTGCTGGTGGACCGGGTGCAGCAGCACCGCGCGGAGGGCATGGCGCGCGACGAGGCGATCCTGGCTGGGGGACGCGAGCGCATGCGGCCGATCCTGATGACCGCGGCCACGACGATCGTCGGCCTGCTCCCCATGGCCCTCGGGGACTCGGGGATCGTGGGGATCCCCTACTACCCCCTGGGCCGCTCCGTCATCGGTGGGCTGCTCGCCTCGACGCTGCTGAGCCTGCTCCTCGTTCCGCTGTTCTACACATTCCTCGATGACCTCAAGGGGCTGCTGCTCCGGGTGCTTGGCTGGACCGCGCCGAGCGAGGAGGGGACGCCATGAGACTGCTGCTCGCCCTGATCGTGTCGCTCTGCGCGACCCCCGCTCTGGCCCAGGAGGCCGCGAGCGTGAGCGCGGAGGTGCTGCGCGACGCCCTGACGCACTCCGTCACGCGGACTCCCCAGGCCCTGGGCCTCGAGGAGGCCCTGCATCGGTCTCTGGCCGACAACCTCGGTCTGCGCGCGAAGATCCGCGAGCTCGAAGCGGCCCGCTACCGGAGCAAGGCGTCCATCGCGCCCTGGCTGCCCATCCTGACGGCCGCCGGCAACGCCCGGCCCTTCAAGAACGAGCGCTGGTTCGACCAGTACGAGGCGTGGGAGCGCACCGACGGCAACTCGGCCAACTACAGCCTCGGGGTGCGGTCGGCGCTTCCCGTGGGCACCACGGTCAACCTCGGTTGGAGCCAGGGCACGTTCAACCAGTTCACCACCTACGACCCCGAGATCTTCATCACCAACCCCCTGGACCCGGACAACCCCATCCCGGTGCTGGCGAACAACGACTTCCACACCCGCTGGTCGGCGCTCTCCCTGAGCCTGAACCAGTCCCTCCTGAAGGGGATCTCCCCCACCTGGCACCTGCAGGGCATGTGGCAGGCCGAGATCGCCGTCGACTCCGCGTCCCTGCAGCGCGACAAGGAGATCGCCAGCGTGCTCAGCGACACGCTGAAGGCGTACTGGGACCTGGTGGCGGCGACGGAGAACGTCGCGATCGCGCAAGAGGCCCGGGAGCTGGCTGTGTCGCAGCGGGAGATCACCCAGGCGCGCATCGGCGCGGGCGACCTCGCGCCCATCGAGCTGCTGCGCATCGACGAGACGACCGCCACCCGCTCCTCCGAGGTCCTGCAGGCCGAGCAGGCGCTGGAGGAGGCGGAGGGCCGGCTCAAGATGGTCCTCGGAGTGGGGCTCAACGACACGCTGGCCTACGCGCGCATCCTGCCCACGGACGGCGCGACGCTGCTGCTCCCCGAGCGCACGCGGGACGGGTCGTTGCAGAGCGCCCTGGCCAGCAACCTCGACCTCCGGCTCGCCCGCGCCAGCATCGAGAGCCGCAACATCCAGTGGGCCGGGGACAAGCACGCGCGCCTGCCGAGCCTGGACCTGAACGCGTCGCTGACGCTGAACGGGCGCGGCTTCGATCTGGCCGAGGCGGTGGACGACGTCTTCGCCCGCAAGTTCCCCGACTTCGAGATCGGGCTGGTGTTCGCGATGCCCCTGCCGGACATCGGCTCGTGGAACACGGCCCGCGCGTCGGGCGCCGAGGTGGAAGCGGCGCTGCTGACCCTGCAGCAGGCAGAGCGCGAGGTGCTGGCGGGCATCGAAGCGGCGCTCCTGCAGATCCTGTCCTTCGACAAGCAGGTCGAGGTGGCCCAAGTGCGCATCGACCTCGCGGCGCGCACCGCGGAGGCGTCCGAAGCGACCTACTCCGTGGGCCGCAACACGCTGCGCGACGTGCTCGAGGCCCATCAGGCGTTGAAGTCCGCGCGCCAGGCGCGGGTGGCCGCGGAGGTGCAGGCCCTCAAGTCCAGGATCGACCTCGAGGTGCTCCGGGGCACCCTCCTGCAGACCCTCGGAGTGGAGCTGGAATAGGCGCAGCGCGCGACGGTTCGCTAGCATGCGCACCTCGTGCAGCAGCTTCCCTGTCCCAAGTGCTCGACCCCCATCCCGGTCCGCGTCGAGACCGCGGACGACCGTGGCCGGGTCCGGCTGGCGTGTCCGGCATGCAACGCGCGCCTGCTGATCAAGGTGAACCCGCGGACGCTCTCGATCTCCCCCAACATCCCGCAGGTCCAGGAGCCGCCGCCGGAGCCGCTGCCGATCCACCTCACCGCCGAGCAGCTCGCGGTCTGGGCGGTGGTCGTGCACGGGATCGAGGCGGAGCACATCGGTGAGGCGCGGCGCGCGCTGCTCACCATGCCGCGCTTCCGCTCGAACCCGAACAAGCTGCACGACGCGACCGATCAGCTTCCGTTCGTCATCGGCGGGCTCCATCGGACCGAAGCGGCGCGTCTCGAAGAGCAGTTCGACACGCTCACCGCCGACTTCGAGAGCGGTCCCCAGGCCTGGCTCCTGGACGATGACCTCAAGCCGATCCCGCCGTCCGCCCGCGGATCCCTGCCGGACCTGGATCGGGGCTGGACCGATGAGTTCGACCCGCTCCACGGCGAGAGCAACGATCTGGACGTCAGCTTCGACCTCGCCGAGGCCCGGAGCGGCGACGACCTGTGGCCTTCGTACGCGGCAGAGCAGCCGGACGAAGGCGAGCTCGCGGAGATCGAGGACGACGCGCTGGACCTGCTGACGCCGGCCGTGACGGATCCCGCCGGCACCCCCAGCGCCACCGAGCCCGCCCTGTCGATCACCAACGAGGTGGCCGTCGAGGACTTCGATGAATACGACTTTGACGAGGAGTACTCGCCCAGCGGCGAGTTCTTCACCGCCGGCGGTGGCACCGCGATCTCCACCACGGCCCTGCCCGACACAGAGGAGAGCGCAGCCGAGGACGGCTCGACCAGCCGCCCCGCCATGCCGGTGGTGACGATCGACCGGATCCCGGGGATGGACGTGGTACTCGGCGGCGTGCAGACCCGGATCGCGCTCACCTCCACGCTCATCGGCGCGAACCCGGACGACGTCATCGGCGCCGCCCTCGACGATGGACAGAGGCGTCTGAGGAAGCAGGCCGCGGCCCTGGGCGCGGGCGGCGTGGTGGGGCTGCACACCTCGCACAGCGCAGTGCCGGGCCCCTCGGGGTGGCTCTGGATCCTGATCTTGTCAGGGACGGCCGTTCGACCCTGAGGTCACGAGCCCTGGGGCCTCGCCCCGCTAGTTCTGGTCGCGGTCCAGGTAGCGAAGCGGATTGACCGCCGCGCCGTCCTGATGCACCTCGAAGTGCAGGTGCGGCCCCGTCGAGCGGCCCGTGCTGCCCACCCGCCCGAGCACCTCGGAGCGCTGGATCCGGGCACCGACCCGGACGTTGATCCGCGACAGGTGGCCGTACTTCGTGCTCAGCCCATAGCCGTGATCGATCACGACCAGGTTGCCGTAGGCCGTGTGGTACCCGGCGTACACGACGTGTCCGTCCGCGGGCGCCACCACCGGCGTGCCCCGGGGGGCCGCGATGTCGATGCCGGCGTGCAGGCGACGGCCCTCGCCCTGCGGGCTCTGGCGGTAGCCGTACCGGGAGGTCATCCAGCCGCGGACCGGCCACACCGTGGGGTGGGCGCGGGTCAGGGACCAGCGATCATCGAGGTAGCCGCGCACCTCCTGCATGGACTCCTCCTCGTCCAGGAGGCTGCTCTCCAGCTCGCGGGCCCGGGCCTCGACCGCTTCGAGCTCGCCTGCGGCGCCGAGGACCTCGATGGGTCCCATGTCCCCGTTGGTGGCGATGCCCACGTCGGTGCGGCCCTGACGCTCCGCGGCGGCCAGCTCCAGCGCCGACAGGGACTCCAGGCCGAAGGCGCGCGCGCTCTCGTCTTCCTGGCTGAGCTGCCGCAGCTTGGCGTCGTTGGCCATCACCCGCTCGAGGGCCTGATCCACCCGCGTCAGGCGGGCTTCGAGCCCCTGCAGCTGGCCTCGCAGCACGGCGTTCTCGGCCTCTGCGGACAGGCTGTTGCCCTGCATGGTCGTGAGCTTCCAGGACCCGGCGGCGGCGGCGAGCATCAAGAACAGAAGCGAGGAAACGGCGAGGAAGCCGAACAGGCGGAGCCTCCGAGAATCAACGACGAACCGGCGCTCTGCGGCTCCGTCGGACTCCAGCTGGATGGCGATTCGCTTGCTCAAGAACTAGCTCCTCTGCTCGGGTTCAGGACGCCGCACTTGGCTGGCTGTACCGGGCTTCGCCGTGCCCGGGGTGGCGGCAAATAGCACCCGCCCGCTTCCACTGTCAAACCCTTTGTCGGGTCGGGGCTTCCCCCGGATCTCCAAAGAAGCCGGACGTCGGAGCGCCCGGCCGTCGTCTAGGCCACGTCCACGCGCGCGATGACGAGCGTGATGTTGTCGTCACCCCCGCGCGAGTTCGCGATGGTCACCAGGTCCCGCGCCGTCTCCTGGAACGACTTCTCCACCAGCAGCTCGACCATCTCGCGATCCTCGATCAGGTTGGAGAGCCCATCGCTGCACAGCAGGTACAGGTCGCCCGGCTCGGCTCGCAGGACCTGCGTGTCGATCTCGACCTCCTCCTGAAAGCCGAGGGACCGCGTGATGATGTTGCGAAAGCGGTGGTGTTTCGCGGTCTCGGCGGTGATCAGGCCCGCCTTGATCTGCTCGTTGACCCAGGAGTGGTCCTCGGTGCGCTGGGTGATCTCCCCGCCGCGAATGAGGTAGCCGCGCGAGTCGCCGACGTGAGCCATGTAGGCCATGCCGTTCCGGAACAGCAGGATCACTGCGGTCGTGCCCATGCCCCGGTACTCGGGATCGGCCTGCGCCCGCTCGTAGATCCGCTTCCCGGCGAGCCGGACCGCGTACTTGATCTTCTCCTGGGTGATCTGCTCGTCCGTCGCCGTGTCGACGTCGAGGTTCTCGTCCCGGATGTTGGCGAGCACCTCTTCGACCGTGGTGACGGCGATCTGGCTGGCGTACTCGCCACCCGCGTGGCCGCCCATGCCGTCGCACACGACGTACACACTCAGCTCATCGTTGATGAGGTAGTTGTCTTCGTTGTTCTGGCGCTTCATGCCGACGTTGGTGATGCCGGCTGATGTAATGCGCATCGGGAGCCTCCGCGAGGTCTGCGAGCCGTGCGCTGTGGCCCGTAGGGATCAAGCTAGGGAGGACTCTCCCCGGCCCGCCAGTCTAGCAGTTCACGCGCGAACGTCTCCGCGGCCTGGGTGTTGGCGGTGCCCGCGACCATCCGAACCAGCTCTTCGACCCGCTCCTGGCCCCGCAGAAGGTGCACATCGGTGCGCGTGCGGCCCGACTCCACGATCTTCTCGACGCGGAAGTGGTGGTCCGCCGCGCCGGCGATCCGGGGCAGGTGCGTGATCGCGAGGACCTGGCCCTCGGCCGCGATGTCCACGAGCTTGGCGGTCACGCTCTCCGCCGTGGCTCCGCCCATGCCGGAGTCGATCTCGTCGAACACCGCGACCTGCACCTGCACCGACGAGGTGCCCGACAGCGCGCGACGCACCGACAGCAGGATCCGCGACAGCTCACCCCCGCTGGCGACCCGCACCAGCGAGCGCGGCTCCTCTCCCAGGTTCGCGGACAGGAGCAGCTCGACCGCATCGGCGCCGTGCTCGCTGGCCGACACACCCGCCCCGAGATCCACGCCGTCTGCGGGCGGCAGGGGCGCGACGTCGACCACCAGCCGCGCGTGGGGCATCGCCAGCGACGCGAGCTCCACCTCGACCAGCGACGACAAGCGGCCCGCGGCCTCGCGGCGACGACGACTCAGCTCCGCGCACGCCGTCAGGGCCAGGGCGCTGGCCCGCCGAAGCTCCGCCTCGAGCCCGTCCAGACGCACGTCCAGGCCCTCGATCTCCTGCAGATCGGCGCGGATCCGGGCGTGCAACGCCACCAGGCCGTCGGTGTCGGTGCGGTGCTTGCGCGCGAGCTGCCGGAGCTGCGCCAGGCGGTCCTCGATCTTGCCGAGCCGGCGCGGATCGGCCCGCATCCGAGATGCGTAGCTGCCGAGCACGCGCCCTGCATCCTCCACGGCGATGAGCGCCTCCTGCACGGACTGCAGCGTGTCCGCGAGGGTAGGATCGATGGCCGCGACGTCCCGCAGGGCCTTGACCGCCGTGCCCAGGCGCTCTCCCGCCGCGCCGTTGCCGCCGTACAGCGCCTGCTCAGCCTCCCGGGCCTTGCCGGCGAGTCGGACCGCGTCGCCCAGGATCAGGCGGTCCTTCTCCAGCGACTGCTCCTCGCCCTCGGTGGGCTCCGCGCTGTCGAGCTCATCGAGCTGGTAGCGAAGATAGTCCGCCCGGGCGCGCTGCTCGTCTTCCAGGCCCCGCAGCCGGTCCAGCTCGCGCTTGAGCTCCCGGGCCGCTCCGACCCGCGATCGGACCTCCGCCAGCTCCTCCTGCAGGCCACCGAACCGGTCGAGGATCCCGCGGTGGTGCTGCATGTCGAGCAGGACCTGGTGTTCGTGCTGCGAGGCGTAGTCCACGAGGGTGGACGCCATCTGGCGGAGCGATGCGACCGGCACGGGGTTGCCGCCGATCCACGCCCGGGACCGCCCGGCGGCCGACACGGACCTGCGCACGAGCAGCAGTTCCTCCTCCTCGGGGACCGAGAGGTCGAGCTCGGCGAGGATCTCGCGCACCTCCGGGGTCAGGTCGAAGATCCCCTGGACCTCCGCCCCGTCGCGCCCGGTACGCACGATGTCCGCGCTGCCGCGTCCCCCCAGGACGAGGCCCAGGGCGCCCAGGATGATCGACTTGCCCGCCCCGGTCTCCCCGGACAGCACGTTGAGGCCGGGACCGAAGGACACGGTCACGTCCTCGATGATCGCGATGTCGCGAATGCGCAGCTCGTGGAGCATGGATCTCGCCCCGGGGTGCCTCGCCGCGTCGGCCTAGGCTCGGCCCCAGCCCATCTTCGTGTGCAGGATGGAGAAGAAGTCCTGCGACGCCACCTTGGCGAGCCGGGCCTTGTGAGGAGCGCGCCCCGCCCGGATCCGGTCGCCGGGGAAGAGCGGGAAGCCCTCCTGGCCATCGATGGTCAGGTACACGTCGCCCCGGGCTTCCACGATCCGGACATCGACCATCGAGCTGGCGGGGATCACCAGGGGTCGATTCGTCAGCATGTGCGGGCAGATCGGGGCGACGAGAAAGACGTCGGTGGTGGGCACGATGATCGGCCCCCCGACCGCGAGGCCGTAGGCGGTCGATCCGGTCGGCGTGCTCAGGATGATCCCGTCCGCGAGGTAGCTGCTGACGAAGTAGCCGTCCACCCGGGTCTCGATGCGGATCACCTGGGCGAGCGCGCCCTTGTTCACCACGATGTCGTTGAACGCCTCCAGGGGCCCCTCGATGGAGCCATCGGCGCGGATCACCTCGGCTGAGAGCATCAGGCGCTCCTCGACCGTGTGCTCGCCGGCCAGGACCTGGTCCAGCACCTCGAACATGTGGTCCGGTCCCGTGTCCGTGAGGAACCCGAGCCGCCCCATGTTGACGCCGAAGATCGGCACGCCGTGGGGGCTGAACACCCGGGCGCCGAGCAACAGGGTGCCGTCGCCCCCCAGGACCACCGCCAGATCCGCGCCCTCCCCGACGGACTCCCGGGGCAGCCCCCCGGGCAACCCCGCAGACGCCGCCGTCTCCGCGTCGAGGGCGAGCGTATGGCCCCGGACCTGCAGGTACTCGGCGAGCTCGGCGGCCTTGAGGGCGGCCTCCTCGTTGCCCGGCTTTGAAAGGATCGCGATGCGCACGGCGGTCTCCCGACGGTCCCGACGTTAGACGGCGGCGGCCGGAGTTGTCGATTGGAGCGCGGCTGCGAGCCGCACCATCCCTTCGGGGTTCACCGAGTCGCCGCGGATGCCCACATCGAGGCCCGCGGTCCGCAGCGCAGCCTCCACCACGTCGCGCTCCGACGGCAGGTCGGGTGCGAGCATGAGGGAGTTGATCAGGGTCTTGCGACGCGACTGGAACGCCGCCCGGACCACCGTCCGGAACCACGCGCGGTCCACGCCGCCCGCCTCGAACAGGGGCACCGGCCGACGCTCCAGGCGAACCACCGCGGACAGGATCTTGGGCCGCGGCCGGAACGCCCCGCCGGGCACCGTGAACAGGCGCCACCCCTCGCAGAACGCCTGGACCTGCACGCTGAGGCTCCCGTAGGCCTTGGTGCCCGGCTTGGCGACGATGCGGTCCGCGACCTCTGCCTGGTACATCAGCGTCATCGCGGCCGCGTCGGTTCCCCACTCCTCCAGCAGATGCAGGGTGATCCGGGCGGCGATGTTGTAGGGCAGGTTCGCCACCAGCCGGTAGGGCCCTGGAAAGGGCAGGTCGGAGGGCATGACCCGCAGCGCGTCCCCGTGCACCAGCGCGGCGTTCGGGTCGTCCGCGAAGGCCGCCTCGTGCATCTTGGCGAGCTCGTCGTCCTTTTCGATGGCGATGAACCGCGCCGCGCGCGCGCGCAGCCGATCCGTCAGGGCGCCCCGTCCGGGCCCGATCTCGATGACCGTGTCCGTTGGGCGGACCCCCGCGCCGTCCACGATCCGGGTGATGTAGGCGTCATCGACCAGGAAGTTCTGGCCCAGGGACCGCTTCGCGGGGGCGCTCACAGCCGCATCCCCGGGGCGACGTTCAGATCGAGGGGGGATCGCTCCCCGCGGGTCATGCGAAGCGCCGCCACGTACCCGATCATCCCCGCGTTGTCGGTGCAGAACCGCATCTCGGGACGGTGCAGCTCCCAGCCCTCGCTGGCTGCAGCGTCCGCGAACGCCCCGCGCAGCCGGGAGTTGGCGGCGACACCACCGGTCACGGCCACGCGGCTGATCCCCAGCTGCCGCGCCGCGCGACGGGTCTTGATGAGCAGGGCGTCCACGATCGCCTCCTGAAGCGAGGCGCAGAAGTCGTTCAGCCCCTGCCCTTCGGGTTGGCCATTCTCGGTGAGGTGGGTCCAGACCGCGGTCTTGAGGCCCGAGAACGAGAAGTCGAGGCCCGGCTTCCGACTCATCCCCCGGGGGAGCGCGACGGCGTCCTTGTTGCCCGTCTGGGCGAGGCGGTCGATCTGGATGCCGCCGGGGTAGGGGAGCCCGAGCAGGCGCGCGCTCTTGTCGAAGGCCTCACCGGCGGCGTCGTCGAGCGTCTGCCCCAGCACCTCGTAGTCACCCACGTCGCGCACGTGCACGAGGCTGGTGTGGCCCCCGCTGACGGTCAGGGCGAGGAAGGGAAAGGGCGGCGCAGGCTGGCCGACGAACGGCGCCAGCAGATGCCCTTCGAGGTGGTTGACCCCGAGCAGGGGCAGATCGCGCGCGATGGCGAACCCCTGCGCCCACGCCAGCCCGACGAGCAGGCAGCCCGCGAGGCCGGGTCCGCAGGTCACCCCCAGCCCGCCCAGATCCGACAGCCCGATGCCCGCCTCCGCCAGAGCCTGGTCCACGACCGCGTCGATCCACTCCAGATGGCGGCGCGACGCGAGCTCCGGCACCACCCCGCCAAACGCGGCGTGCTCGGCCACCTGGGTCCGCACGATGGAGCTCAACACGACACCGCCAGGGCCGATCACCGCGGCCGCGGTCTCGTCGCAGGAGGTCTCGATGGCGAGGATGGGAAAGGGGTCAGACACGGGCGGGGAGTGTAGGGCCCGCGGACCAGACCCGGGACCGGATCACCGGTGGTCGATCTTCGGGAGGTACTCCGAGTAGATGAACCGGCCCTCCGTCTGCTCCTCGGTGTGGCAGGTGAGGCAAAGGGCCTCCGTCGGGGACCGCACGATGTCCGCCTTGGCCTCCGACAGCGAGTGCGCGCGGCCCGACCCGTGGCAGGACTCGCACTGCACGTTCTTGAGGGGTCCGACGTCCCCGGGACCCGTCGGCCCGCCCTTTGTGCCGGCGCCCGTGACGTGGCAGGACCAGCAGTCGAGGTCGAAGTGGCGCTGGTCCTTGACGAGCCCGGCGTAGGCGCGGCTGTGCGACGTGCCCATCCAGTCCTTGTGCTCCTCCTTGTGGCACCCCATGCAGGCCCGGGCGGTCACGTAGTCGCCGTAGCTGTCGCGCACCTCGACGCGGCGCACGTCGCTCTTGGCGAGCGCGTCCTCCAGCTTGTTGCCGCTGTTCCCGGGCCCGAGGATCGCCAGGTAGCTGTCGACCAGCGCTCCGAGCTCCTTCTGGTCGACGATGTCGCGGTTCATCGGCACGCGGCGCCCGCGCAGACGGTGCCCCTTCCCGTCGTCGGTCGGCGGGATCTCCGTCTGCTCGATCTTGGTCTTCGTGAAGTCGCGCACCCGCACCAGGCGCTGCTTCGCGGACTCGTTGTCCTCCGCCGCGATCTGCTCGTCGTACCGGCGAAGCTGGCGCTCGAGCTGCTCCTTCTGGGCCAGCGCACGGTCACGCCCCGCTTCGTCGGCCCAGCCGTGCCCGCCCTCGGTGAAGTCGATCCGGACCTCGCCGACGTGCTTGCCCCGCGAGCCCGCTTCAAAGAGCGCGGTGGATCCGGAGATCACGGCGTCCTCCTGGTGGCGGCGCGAATGCCCGGCGAACACGAGGTCCACCCCGGGGACCAGCTGGACCAGCGCCTTGGCCTCGTCCAGCCCGGTGTGGGCGAGCAGCACGATGAAGTCGACCTTGTCGGCCTGCAGCCTGGCGACCACGCGGGTCAGCGCAGCGATGGGATCTTCGACGCGGCCGTCCTGCAGGGCGATGTCGTGGCCCGTCACCCCGGTGATCCCGTAGCGACGCGGTCCGACCTGCACGATCACCGACTCGGGGAAGATCAGCGCGCCGCTGTCGCTGCGCACCACGTTCGCGGACACGTAGGGGGCGCCGTGCTTGGCGGCCATGCCCACGAGCCAGTCCACGCCAAACACGAGGTCGCCCTCGCCGACGGTCAGCGCCTGAACGCCCATCCTGGCGCTGGCCTCGATGAGCAGCTCACCTTTGATCTTGCGCTGCTGCGCCTCGCGATCCGAGACGGTGGGCCGCCCGAAGATCATGTCTCCAGCGTCCACCTGCAGCACGGGGGTGCCGAGGGTGTTCAGGGTGTCGAGGTAGGTAGCTCTCCTGGCGAGACCGCCGAGGGGATTCTTCGGTCACCCGCAGGGGTCTATCTCGCCGTCGAGGTTGTTCGTGAAGACCACGTGCATGTCGCCGGCGACGAGCTCCAGGGTCGCCGTCAACGGGTTCGACGAGGCGCCCTTCACCGCCGGATCGGCCTTCGTGAGGTGCTCGGGCTGGGCGGCCACCTGGACCGGCGTGAGCCCCGCCGCGGGGGTCGGATCGACGGAGGGGGTGCTGTCCGAGACGGACGCCCCGGTGCCGCAAGCGGCCAGGATCAATGCACAAACGACGAGGGACCTACGGATCACTGAGCGCCTCCAGCTTTACTTTCGCCCGCTCTGCATCGGGCGCGTCAGGGTACAGGCGAATCAGCTCCGCGAAGAAGACGCGTGACGCCTCCAGGTCCTCGGCGGTGCCGAGTTCCTCGAAGGACATCCCCTGCATGAACATCGACTTCGGGGCCCACGCGCCGTGCTCGTCGGCCTCGATCACCTTCTGCCACGTGGTGATCGCACCCTTGTAGCGCCCCAGCTCGTACATGCACTGGGCGAGCAGGAAGCGAGCCTCCAGGGCCCGCGCCGCGGTCGGATGGTCGCGCACGAACCGCTGCAGCCGCGCCCCCGCCTTCTCCCAGTCCTTCTTCTTGACCAGGACCAGCGCGCTCTGGAACAGGGCGTCCTCTTCGGACGGCTGCTCGTTCTCGACGACGATGTCCTCGGAGGCGCCCAGCGTGTTGGAGGGCTCTTCGGCCCCCGCCTCTTCCTCGGTGACGACGGACGCCACGGCGCCATCCCCGTCGTCTCCGCGCCCATCGAACACCGTCGCCTTGTCGTGCCGGGGGGCGGACTCCTCGTCCGGCTCCTCGACCCTGACCGAACCCTTTGCGCCGCCCCGCCGGTCCGGGGGGGGCTCCTCCACGCGGACCGGAGGAAGGAACAGCGGCGGGGTGATGTCGAGCTCCTTCTCCATGTGGGTGAGCCGCGCTTCGAGCGCGCTCAGCCGGAAGCTCACCGCGCCCGCGTCCTCCACGCCTTGCCGCAGGTCGTGGCGCATGTCCGCCACCTCGCCCCGCAGGCCCTGCAGCTCTTCGAGGAACGTCTCGAGCGTCGCCCCGGAGTCGGCGAGCCGGCGGCGTCCGTTGGCCGCGCGCTCCTCCATGTCCTCCACACGGGTGGACTGGAGCGCGAGGTCCTTCTCCATCGTGTGCACACGCGAACGCGTGTTGTCGATGCGCTCGTAGAGCAGGTAGGTCGCGCTGCGGGAGGTCTTGTCGATGACGCAGCCGCCAGCGAGCAAGAGCGAGGCCACGCTCAAGAGGAGGAGCGATCGGAGCGTGCTCACTGGATCACGAACTCCACCCGACGGTTCTTGCTCCAGGCGGCTTCGCTGGAGCCGGTGTCCGCAGGGCGCTCTTCTCCATACGACAGGGTGCCCAGCTCGGTGGTCCCGACGCCGACATTGAGCAGGTACGTGCGCACCGACTCGGCGCGGCGCTGCCCCAACGACAGGTTGTAGACCGTGGAGCCCCGCTCATCGGCGTGCCCTTCCAGGCGCACCCGCGGGAAGCCCCGGGACTCCATGCAGCGCGCGTTGGCGGCGAGGAGGCGCCGGGCGTCGTTGGTGAGCGACGACTCGTCGAAGTCGAAGTACGCGGTCACCAGCGTGCAGTCGCCGTCGTAGGTTCGGCCCGACTCCACCGCGAAGGCGCCCCGGGCCAGGGCCTGCTCACCGTCGGCGCGCACAACCCGCAGGTCGTAGTCGCCCACCTTGAGATCGTCGGTGGCGCGGAAGGTGAACTCGGTGCCCGACAGCACGTCGAGCCCGCGCACGGGATCGCCACCCAGGAACACATCCTGGCCCTCCTCGAAGCCGAAGCCCTCCACGGTCACCGTGACGGCGCGCCCCTCCGTCGTCTTCGGCGGAACGAGCGCGTCGATCTGGACCGCGGGGCCCTCATCCGGGGGCGGTGGCACAGGCTCCGGAGGAGGCTTCGGCTTGGGACAGCCAGCGAGGAGCAGCGCTCCCGCGAGGAGCGGCAGGACGATGGTTCGCCAGATCGGGTTCGCAGTCACCGGGGTCACTCCAACAGCAGGGACGGACAGCGCAATGAGCGGGGAGTCCTCCGGACAGCCGGACGTTAGCAGCCTCCGGGTTCGGCGGAACGACGAAGGCGATCCACGTAGGCCTCGATCAACCGCGCATCCGACGGATCCATGTCGAGAAACCTGACGCCAACCTCCCACTCCGTCTCTCTCCTCACCATGCGATCGACCACCTCGGCCAGAACAGTCACGGGGATGTTTGAACCCGGCACCTCGATCGTCAATTCCGCCTGAGCCCCAGGCGGCATCGCTTCGGGCAACAGCAAGGCGATTCCGCCGACGCTCAGATCGACGGCTTCGGCGACGTCCGCGGCGGCCCGACCGGAGCCGCTCACGCGAAGGGAGACGCGCAGGCGCGGATGCGCACGGCGTGACTCACCGGTTCGTCGCTCCGGGAACGCACCCGGGTCCCAGTTGCCGCGCCGCTCGTCATCACTCATGGTCAGCCTCCGAACGGCGACACTACCGCGCGAGATCGGATCTCGTCCTTGCGAGTCCCCGCGGTGGGTTTATGCTGGAACGGAAGGAGAACCCTGCCTGGTTCGAGTCTGGCACTTAGGCATGTGCCCTAATCAACCCTCCGGGATTTGGCGCTGGTCGCGGTGTGCGCCCCTTCTGTCAGGGGCACCTGATGCGACGAAACTCCGAAGCCCACCTGCAATGGAGGGTGCAGCCGTACCGCCTTCTCGGCCGAGGCGGGGCCCTTCTACCGGGACCTGTGAGCCCGGACCCAACTTGTGGTCAGGCGCGGTGAACTCACCCGCCTGGCCACATTGGTTCCGGACCGGCGTCCTGATCGCGTCGCTCGTGCTGCTGACGACCGGCGCCGCCGCGGCCGAGGACGCCGCGCTGGGCGCAATCGTGCAGGAGGCCAACGACCTCAAGGACGCAGACGCCTGCGACGGCGCCGTTCCGCTGTACGACGAGGTGGTGAAGCGGGCCGACCCCACCTCCGCGCTGCGCGCGTATGCGCTGTACAACCGCGCCGTGTGCCTCGAGGAGCTGGGGGAGCCGCAGGCCGCCCGGACGTCCTACGACGCCCTGATCACCGACGCCACGGTGCCCGCGCTGACCGCCGACGCCCGCTTCCGGCGCGGTCTGCTCGCCATCCTGCACGGAGGCGATCCCCTGGCCGCCCGGAAGGACTTCGAGGCCGTTCGCCGCACCGCGAGGGCCGCGGACCGGGCGCTCGTGGACCTGCAGCTGGCCCGCCTGGACCTGGATGCAGGCCGGCCGCGGTCCGCCACCCGCCGCGTGGTGCGGTCCATCGCGGTCATCGAGTCGATGAGGGAGACCGACGTGGACCGCAGGGGGACGTCGCTCGACTGGTACGTCGGCGAAGCGACGCTGACCCAGGGCGACATCTGGCTCCAGGCCGCGGAGGGGATCCCCCTGGACCTGCGCGGCCCGGTGCGGGTGACGAAGCGGATCACGAGGCGCGCGAAGTACCTCAACAACGCCGAACGCTTCTACGTGGCGGCCGTCGCGGTGGGCCGGGCTCCCTGGAGCCAGCGCGCGCTGCTGCAGCTCGGCCGGGGCTACCTCTCCGCCGCGGACGCGCTGCAGGCCCTGATGATCCAGACCAGCGCCACCTCGACCGGCCCACCCGACGAGGCGGCTCGGACGGCCCTGGTTCGCTGGCTCGAGCCGCGTGTCCGGGCCCAGGTCCGCAAGGCCGCCGACGCGTGGGTGCTGTGCCTGCAGGTTCAGACAGAGCTCGGAGGAGCGCCGGAGCAGGGGCAGATCTGTCGCGAGGGCGTGGACGCGCTGGTAGAGCGGCTCAAGCCCGCCGCGCCGTGATCAGTCGGTGGGGCCGAGCTCGTCGCCGAACCTGACCCCGGTCGCCCGCGCCACCCCGACCAGCTCCCCGAGGGGGTCCACCAGCCGCTGGGACCCCACCGCCGACACGAGGGGCACGGGCACCACGCTGGGGCCGCGCAGCGCCGCCATCGTGTTCCAGCTGCCGGCGAGCACCTGCTGGGCCGCACACACACCGAACCGGGTCGCGAGCACGCGGTCGAAGGCCGATGGCGTTCCGCCGCGCTGCACATGCCCCAGGATCGTGGTTCGCGACTCCAAACCGGTCAGGCGCTCGACCTCTTCGGCGACGATCCGCGCGATGCCGCCCAGGGACTTGCGGCGCGTGCCGTCGGTCGCGAGCAGGTACACCGGGTCCCCGCCCTCGGGGATCGCGCCCTCGGCCACCACCACGATGGAGAACCCCTTGCCCCGCCGCCGTCGGTCCTCGATGGCGCCGGCCACCGAGGCCACCCGGAAGGGGATCTCGGGAATCAGGATCACGTCCCCGCCCGCGGCGAGGCCTGAGTGCAGGGCGATCCACCCCGCGTGTCGCCCCATCACCTCCACCCACATGACCCGGTGATGGGACTCGGCCGTGGTGTGCAGGCGGTCGATCGCCTCGGAGCAGATCCCCACCGCGGTGTCGAACCCGAAGGTGCGGTCCGTGGCCTGCAGATCATTGTCGATGGTCTTCGGTACGCCCACGACCCGGAAGGCGCCGCCCTCCTGGTACGCGCGCTCCGAGAGCCGGTGCGCGATGAACTGCGTGCCGTCGCCGCCGATGACGACGACGCCGTCCAGCCCCGCGCGGCGGGTGTTCTCCAGCACGAGCGCGCTGACGTCGCCGTTCAAGGCGGAGTCGCCCACGGTGCCCTCGAAGTCGAAGGGGTCGTCCCGGTTGGACGAGCCGAGGATCGTCCCACCCCGCGGCAGGATCCCCGACACCGCAGCCTGATCCAGGGTCACGTACTCCTGTGAGATCAGGCCACCGAAGCCGTTGCGAATGCCGACCACCTCGCAGGACCCGCCCCCGAGGGTGCGGACCACCGCACGAATGACCGCGTTCAACCCTGGGCAGTCGCCGCCTCCTGTGAGAATCCCGATCCGCTGCATCCGACCCGTCATGCGCGCTGCTCCTGGACTCGGGGCGTTCCGCGCCCGCGGTTCGTGGTGCTTCCTAGTGTAAGCTCCGAACCACCCGAGTGGCTCTATGTCCACTGAATCCGGGTACTTCGGAGGCCCCATGGAGTTCCCCCAGGCGCGCGCCGCGCTGCTCATCCTCGCCCTCGTCGGCTCCTTCGGCTGCCCCAGCGGCGGCGACGACGACGACGCGACGCCGGTCATCCAGCCGCCAGCCGGATGTTCGAACTTCTCCCTGTCCGGGGTGACCTTCGACTTCAACATCCACTGGTTCGGCACCGACTACCTGCAGGATGACCTGCTCGCCCTGATGGAGGGGCAGGAAGGGTTCACGACCTTCCAGTTCCCCTTCGAGGGCAAGGTGGTGGAGCTCGGTCCCGCCCCCGAGCAGAGCGGCAAGATGGCCGTGAAGGTCGAGGAACTGCCGCCGGAGGAGCCGGGGGACGACTGGGAGCCCAACTGGCTCCGGGTGGTGTACGAGCTGCCCCTCGGGTACGAGCTGCCGGTCGCCATGGACCAGGAGTTGCTCGCGTTCGTCGCCATGGACATCACCAGCGGCAGCCTCGTGCACGGCTTCGCGATGGTCGAGAGCGCGGACGACGGCGGCAACCTGCTGTTCCTGGCCGAGCCGAGCACCACCGGGCTGGTCCTCCGCCCGGGCTCGAGCCACCCCTTCTTCCAGGTGGTGGAGCCGGTGGACAGGGCCTGCCCGAACCTGACGGAGTTCCAGTGCGCGAAGCTGTACAACCTCGCGATCCGGTTCCAGGTGCGCGCTGAGGAACCCGAGGGCCCCCTGGGCGAGACGTTCGAGCTGTGGCCCACCGAGGTCAAGGACTTCGTCCTCGGCGACGTGGAGTTCCGCGCCGTGAACGTGTGGTCCTACACGCACCGCGAGATCAACCAG
The DNA here is from genome assembly GCA_937891735.1 of uncultured Pseudomonadota bacterium. Taxonomy (GTDB): domain Bacteria; phylum Myxococcota_A; class UBA796; order UBA9615; family UBA9615; genus JAGSHC01. The sequence goes on from CALAGR010000498.1 coordinate 29,068, forward strand.
GAATGCACCGGGTTCGATTGGGCGCAGGACCGGATGTCCTTCTTCGTGACGCGGACCGCGGCTTCGCCCACCGAATAGCCGACCGCGGCGGTCCGGCAGGGTCGATCAGGTCATCGGCCCGATGCGATGGCCCTCGCCGCCCCCCTGGCCGCCCTCGGGCTTGCCACGGCGGCGCCGACGCCGCTGCTGGTTGCCTCCACCTCCACCGCCACTGCCGCTCGCGCCCTGGTTCTGGCCCTGGCTGGAGAGGGACCGCTTCGCGAACGCGTTGAGGATGTCGCCCTCGTCATCGAACTCGACCGTGACGAACTCCCAGCCCTCCTCGCCGAGGGGGTTGAGCTCGGGCGCGGTCAGATCGTGAAAGATGCGGTACTCCCACCGTGGGTTAGCCATGGACTGCCTTTCTGTGTAGTGGGTCGGGAGCGGCGCACCTCCTGCGCACTCACCGTCGGTGAACCAAAATACCGGTCTGCGACCCAATCGACAAGGGCATGCCCGCACGGCGAGGTTGACAACGCGAGCGCGGCGTTCAGACTGGTGCCGTCCGGACCGTACCCACGTGACGCCCGATCCCCAGCAAGGACGGGTAGTTCGCGGATCCAGGGTGGCCGGAGCACCCCGCGGCCTTTTCGCGGGAGAGGTATCCAGGCTTTCAATGCTGAACCACGACGCCGAGGCCCCGGCACGATCCACGACGAAGCAAGGCGCTGCCAGCGCCTCTCCGTCGCGTGCGGCCCGCGTCCCAGCTCACAGGTGTTTCTTTGTCCAAGCTCATGCTCATCAACGCGACGCGTCCCGAAGAGGTCCGCGCCGCCATCTTGAATGACGGCAAGCTCGACCAGTTCGAGATCGAAGTCGAGGACGCCGGCCTCCTCAAGGGCAACGTCTATCGGGGTGTCGTAGCCAACGTCGAGGCGAGCCTCAACGCGTGCTTCGTCGACATCGGCGCCGACAAGCAAGGCTTCCTGCCTGTCGACGAGATCCACCCCTCGGCCTTCCACTCCCAGCCGAAGAACAACGGCAAGAAGGAGCGCCCGCGCATCGAAGATGTGATGCGGAAGGGCGGCGAGATCATCGTTCAGGTGGTCAAGGACGCCATCGGCAACAAGGGGGCGGCTCTTACGAGCCAGGTGTCCCTGGCCGGCCGCTACATCGTCCTGATGCCGCTGGATGACTCCCGCGGCGTGTCCCGCCGGATCGCGGACGAGGGCCGGCGAAAGAAGATCAAGGAGATCGCCGCCGGTCTGAAGATCCCAGACGAGTGTGGATTCATCGTTCGCACCGCCGGAATGAACCGCACCAAGACGGACCTGAACCGGGACGGCGCGCAGCTCGTGCGGACCTGGAAGGAGATCGTCAAGCAGGCGGCCACCGACGACGCGCCTCCGACGCCCGGACGCAAGCGCGGACGCCGCGGCGAGCGCAGGGCGCCCAAGCTCCTGTTCGAGGATCGGGACCTCGTCGTTCGCATGATCCGGGACTACTACACCTCGGACATCGAAGAGATCCTCATCGACAACGCCCAGGCCTACCTCAAGGCCCGGGAGTACATCCACATGGTGATGCCGCGCTCCCGCAAGGCGATCACGCTGTACGAGGAGCGAATGCCGCTCTTCGCGCGGCACCGGGTGGAAGAGCAGATCGAGGCGGTCTTCGCACGGCGGGTGGACCTGCCTTCGGGCGGGTACATCCTCATCGACCCGACCGAGGCGTTGATCTCCATCGACGTCAACTCCGGGCGTTCGACCCGGGCGAAGTCGCAGGAAGAGACGGCGTTCAACACGAACATGGAGGCCGCCAAGGAGATCGCTCGCCAGCTTCGGCTCCGGGACCTCGGCGGACTGCTCGTCATCGACTTCATCGACATGTCGATGAACAAGCAGAACCGCATGGTCGAGAAGGAGCTGAAGGACGGCCTCAAGGAAGACAAGGCCCGCAGCTACGTCGGCAAGATCAGCGAGAACGGCCTCCTCGAGGTCAATCGGCAGCGGATCAAGCAGGCGCTGCAGTTCCAGACGCACACCAACTGCACCATGTGCGAAGGAACGGGGACCATCCCCACGCCCGACTTCGTCTCGCTCGGACTGATTCGCAAGATCGAGGCCAAGGCGGCCACCGGCCTGATCGACAAGGCCGTGGTCACGCTGCACCCCGAGCTGGCGACCTTCGTCCAGAACACCCGCCGCCGGGACCTGATCGAGCTCGAAGATCGATTCGGGATCATCGTGCAGGTGGAAGGCCGCGACTCCGTCCGCCACAACCAGGTCGGCCTGCACTGGGCCTCCATGAGCCAGCTCAGCGAAGCGGAGCGCCACGCGCTCGAGCTGCGCCGCGAGGACCTCGCCGCGCGAGCCGAGTCCGAGGCCGCACGCCGGCGCGAGGAGCTGATGCACGGCGAGTCGGACGCTGACCTGGACGCGGAGCTCGAGAAGTACCTCGAGCTCGTCTCCCGGGAAGAGGCCGAGGCGGAGGTCGAAGCGCGACCCGTGCCCCGTCACAACCGCGCCGACGAGCGCCGGGATCGACGGGTGGCTCGTCGAGCCAACCAGCTCCGCGGCCAGCAGGTCGCCCTTCCGGATCCGACCGCCGAGCCCGAGCCCTCCGACGAGCAGGACGAGGACGACGAGCCTGAGGCGCAGACCGGCAGCGAGCAGACCGCGGCCGCCGAGGCCCCCCGGGACACCGCCGACGGAGATGGCACCAAGCGCAAGAAGCGTCGCCGCCGTCGTCGCAAGCGTGGCGCCGAGGACACCGACGGCGAGGCGAGCGACGACGACACCAGCGACAGCGAAGATCGCCCCAAGGCGGCTTCGAAGCCCGCGGCTCCCAAGGAGACCCCGGCCGCAGCTGCCTCCCCCGAGGAGACCGAGGCCGAGCAGCGCGCCTTCGACGACTCGGTGGAGTCGGGGACCGCGCCGGGCACGGCCCTGGTTGCCCCGCCATCGGACGGGTTGTTCGGCGCCTGAGTCGAGCCGCTACCTCGTGACCGGCCCGTCGGGGCCGGATCGCAGCAGGAGGTCACCGTCCTGCCGGTAGGCGAGCAACGCCACTCCGGCGTCATCGATGCGCAGATAGCTGTCGTGGACGAACCAGTCGCCCAGGCAGATCAGCCCGTCGGGCCACCATCCCAGCCAGTGCCCGTGGCCGAGAACCGTCAACTCCGCCCCGGCAGCGGCCTGCGTCACCGCATAGCTCCGGGCCGCGGCCAGCCAGCGCTCGCTCAGTCCGTCGTAGCCGTGCTCTCCGCCCTGCACCTGGCGTGAGCGACGCGCCGCGAGGCTGCCCACCGCCCGGGTGATCCGGGAGCCGACCACCGCGGCGCCGACGCGCCCGGGCAGTCCGCGCAGCAGCTTGCGGAACAACAGGTAGCCGCCGTCCGCATCGTCCACGAGGTCGCCGTGGGCAACGTGAAGCGAACGCCCTCCCACCACCATGTCGAGGGGCGCCTCGCTGCTCGCCACCGCCGACGGTCCGGCCAGGGCCCGCCCGATCAGGACGTCGTGGTTGCCTTCCATCCACAGCGCGCTGTTCGCCTGCTCCAGCATCTCCAGGATCTGTCGCACGTCCCCCGGCACCTCGCCGGGCCGGCCGTACCACCAATCGAACAGATCGCCGACCACCACGACGTTCGCCCGCTCCTCGATCACCCGAGAGCGCAGGAACGACAGAAACCGCGCCGTGCGTTCAGGCGCCTCCGGGCACAGATGAACGTCGGACACGAAGAGCGTGGTCATCCGTGCGTGAGCAGATAGAGCGTGCGCGCCACCCAGCCCTCGAACTCCTGGACCGGGGGGAGGGTCATCCAGGCCAGCAGGACCACGCAGACGCCGACGAGCACGCCGTCCACCGTCACCAGGAAGCTCGCGGCGCTCGACCCACGGCGCGCCCGCCGCACCAGGACGGCCATGGCGCATACCGCCGACGCCGTAGCGCACCAGAACAGACCCGCGAAGTGCACTGCGTCCCAGTAGTTCTGCCGCTCCGCCGACACGCCGGCCGCGAGGATCGTGATGGCGGCGACGCCCTGCGCGAAGAGGACCGCTCCGCTCGCCGTCCCCGCCCAGCCCGAATCGCCGCGCAGCAGGATCGCCCCTGCGCAAGAGGCCACCAGGCCCAGCCACGGAACCACCAGCACCAGCGCCGGCGGGAAGGCCCGTGGATCCCCGAGCGTGCCGAGCAGGGCAAACGCCCCCACGAGCAAGCCGAGACCGGACAGCGCGAGGCCCGCCCTTCTCATCGGCTCATGGCCTCGCGCAGCCCCGCCGAGCGCTCGGCGGGCGACACGACGGCAGCGATGTCCGGCGTCGAAGGATCCATCACCTGCAGCAGCCCGAACAGGCCCGAGATGTTGTGCTGAACCACGTCGTTGCCAATCTCGTGGTCGTTGGGCCGTGAACGGAAGCCCCCATGGGCGCGGGCCGGATCCGCCAGGAACCAGCTGTTCGCCTCGGTGAACTGGTTGCGCAGCTGCATTCCGAGGTTCCGATCCGCCCAGGTGCGGCACGTGGTGGCGTCCGGCCTGCGCCTCGCTTCCAGGCGGGCCGCGGCCCCCAGCGCCTCCCCGAACGAACCGGCGTTCGACGACATCGGAAGGGATGACAGCCCCGCGAGATCGCCGCCGACCAGGTCCGGGGGGGTCACCTCCGGGTCCATGAGCTTGTGCCTCGCGATCACCGCGGCGATGTCGAAGGCGTAGTCGGCGCGGCGATCATCGGGCCGAACGCGGTCCAGTTCCTCCAGGGCCTGGAGCAGCCAGGCGTCCTGAGGCACGTAGATCCGCAGTCCCAGGGAGACCCACCGCCGATTCACCAGGTAGTCCGCCCCCAACACCGCGGCGTCGAGCCAGCGTTCCTCGCCGGTGAGCTGGTGCAGCCTGGTGAGGCCGAGGATGGCCTCCCCCGCATAGAAGATGCTCTTCCTGATCGAGCGCTCCTTACCGTCCCAGTCGTAGAACGAGTCGAAGGACCCGTCTTCGCGCTGCATGCGGAGCAAGTGGCGGGCGAGGCCGAACATCGCGGCGTAGTCGGCCGAGCCCGGGCGGGCCTTCTCCATCTCCACGTGGGCCAGGAGCCCCAGCCCGGCGCCTCCGAGCTTCGCGCGCTTCCGCTTGCCGCCGTCGAGGATGAACCACTCGCCAGGATGCGCCTCGTCCTCCTTCATGCGGGCCTGGAAGTAGCCCATCGCCCGCGAGGCCGCTTCGAAGACCCTCTCATCGGGGTGGAGTCGGTAGGACTGGAACATGGAATACGTGGTGCCGGCGTGGCGCAGCATGTTGTAGTCGCCGCTGGTCCGGTCCGTGTCGGGGTAGTAGCGGTAGGTGAACTTCCCCCTCCGATCCGTCTCCCGGGCCAGATACTCGGCGCCATACCGGATCGCGCGTACAACCGCCGCAGCGTCGCTCGCGCCGAGGGGCGTGTTCGCCCGTGCGGTGCCGCGCGCCGGCCCGGTGCCCCACGCCTCGATCCAGGCCCGGGTGCGAAACGCTGCGTGGGCGGCTCTGGAGGCGCGCTTCTTGGGCCAGCCGCTCTCCACCGCCGCCTGCCTCGCGGTGCGCGTGATCAGCCGTCGCTTCATCTCCCGCTCCGCGCTCCAGGAGGGCAGGAAGTAGAAGCGCCCGTCGCCGTCCGAGAGTTCGACGCCATCCAGGCCGGGGTCCAGCGAGACGCCGCTGTAGCCCCCGTCTCGCGCCACCGGACGACGCCCGGGAAGCACGAGGTCGAGCTTGAGGCGGACGTCCTCGATCAACTCCCCGGTCCGTCCCGCCGGGGGGAGCGCGTCGAAGAGGGCATCCGCCGCCTCTCCAACCCCACCGGTCCCGAGCCACGCGACGAGCGGCGCCGCCCCGGGCACATACAGGCTCAGGACCCAGGGCCCGTCTCCCAGGTCGGCGAGAGCCGGCCACTCGGCCCGCAGCTCCTGCGGCGAGGGGCGAGCCAGACCGTCAGCCCGGTCCTCGAGGACGGAGCGGGTGCTGGCCAGGATCGCGTCCGCTCGCGGATCTGCGGGCGCGTAGAACGGCTCGTCCTGCAGGCCCTCGATGACGCCTCGATGCACGATCCCCACCAGCCCGTCAGCCAGCCACATCGCCGCGCCGACAACGAGGACCAGCGCCACGAACGGAACGGCGAGCTTCTGGTTCCAGGTGGGGGAGTGGGACACAGGCACGGAATAGCCGCAGGCCCCCACCGACGCAAGTCACGCCGCAGACGGCCCGGCGTAGTAGTTCTCATACAGGGTGCGATAGAGCCCACCGGCGGCCATCAGCTCCGCGTGGCTGCCCTGCTCGGCGACCCGCCCGTTCTGCATCACGACGATGCGATCCACCTCCTGGATCGTCGAGAGCCGGTGGGCCACCACGATGGCGGTGCGGCCGGCCATCGCGGTGGAGACCGCCGCCTGTACGCGCTCTTCGCTGAACGTGTCCACGTTCGAGGTGGCCTCATCCAGGACGAGGATCGCGGGGTCGTAGACCAGCATCCGCGCGAACGCCAGCAGCTGCCGCTCCCCGGCGGACAGGTTCCGGCCCCCCTCGGCGAGGTCGGCATCCAGCCCCCCCAAGCGAGCCACGATGGCGCTCGCGCCGACTCGCTCGAGGGCCCGGTTCAGCGTGTCATCCGACAGGGTGTCGTCCCCCAGGGACAGGTTCTCCCGAACCGTGCCCATGAACAGGATGACCTCCTGCAACACCACGCCCACCGCGCGGCGCAGCGTCTTCGGATCCAGCTCGCGCACGTCGATCCCGTCCACCCGCACGGCGCCCGCTCCGACGTCGTAGGTGCGGTTGATCAAGCGCAGCGCCGTGGACTTGCCCGCGCCGGTGACCCCCAGGAGCGCGACCTTCTCGCCTGCCCGCACGTCCAGATCGACCCCCCGAAGCACCGGCTCGTCGTCCAGGTAGCTGAAGTGCACGGCGTCGAAGGTCACCCGCCCCTCGAAGCGCCCCGGCCGACGCGGCTCCGCGAGGACCGGCACCCGCTCGGTCTCATCGAGCACGCCGAACACGCGCTCCGCGGACGCCAGCCCCGACTGCATCGTCGCGATCTTCTGGGACATGTCGCGGATCGGCTCGAAGAAGCGACGCACGTAGTCCAGGAAGGCCACCAGCGCCCCGAACGTCAGGGCCCCATCGATGATCGGCGAGGCCGCCCACCAGATCAGCAGCGCCGCGATCAGGTGGCCCATCATGTCCACGAAGGCGAACAACGCCGCGTCGAGCTTGATCGACCGCAGGTGGGTGGTCATCAACTCCCAGGAGCGGGTCTTGAACTCGTTCATGGCCCGGTCCTCACGGGCGAAGAGCTGGATCACGCGAATGCCGGCGATCCGCTCCTGGAGCCAGGCGTTCAGCACCGCCACGCGGGACCGGATCTCCCGGTACGCACCCCGCAGCGCCACCTGGAACCACCGCGACACCAGGAACAACACCGGCAGCGCCGCGAAGGTCACCAGCGCGAGCCGCACGTTGAGCAACAGCAGGGCCACGCAGATCCCCGCCAGCAGCAGCAGATCCGCGAACAGCGTCAGGAAGCCGGCCGCGAACATCTCGCCGATCCCCTCGACATCGTTCGTGCAGCGGGTCAGCAGGCGTCCGGCGGGGTTTCGCTTGAAGTAGCTGTCGTGCAGCGTCAGCAGGTGCCCGTGCACCGCGGTCCTGAGCTCGTGAACGATGCCCTGCCCGGCGATGTGCATCGCGAAGCTCTGGATGAACTGCAGGCCGTACTGGAGCACGAGCACCACGAGGAGCGCGACCGCGATGGGTCCCAGGCCCGATGCGTCCTTCGCCTTGATCGGTCCGTCGATGGCGCTCTTGATCAACCACGGCGGCACGAGCTGCGCCGCGGCCGTCAGCGGCAGGAGGACCAGCGACAGGCTCAGGGGCTTCCAGTGCATCAGCGCATATGGAGCGATGCGGCGAAGCAGCCCCACGTCCAGAACACGAGCAGGCTTGGGCTCGGGGGCGGCGGGCGCCATCAGGCTACCTCCCCCGGATGGCCGGAGAGGTCGCGGTCCAGCCGCTGGCGCCGGTAGAGCGCTGCGTACCAGCCGCCCGCCTTCATGAGCTCGCCGTGGGTGCCGCTCTCGGTGATGCGGCCCTCCCGGAGCACAAAGACGCGGTCGACGCCCTCGAAGCCCAGCAGCCGGTGGGTCACGAAGATCGCCGTCGACTCGCCGGTCACGGTGCGCAGTCCCGCGATGATCTGCTGTTCCGTGGCTGCATCCACGGAGGAGAGGCAGTCGTCGAACACCCACAGGCACGGGTTGAGGACCGCCGCCCGCGCGATGGTCATCCGCTGGCGCTGACCGCCAGACAGGGTCACCCCCCGCTCGCCGACCATCGTGTCCCACGCCTGTGGGAACCGCGCCACGTCTGAGGTGAGCGCGGCCAGTCGGGCGGCCTCCTCCACAGCGCGCTGCTCGGGCTGGTCCAACCCGAAGCCGATGTTGTCCGCGATGCTCATCGAGAACAGGAAGGGCTCCTGCGGGACGAAGGCGATGTGCCGGCGCAGCACCTCCAGGGGGTAGTCGCGCACGTCGCGCCCATCGAGGAAGACCGCTCCGCCGGGAAGCTCCGACAGGCGCGGGAGCAGCGACACCAGGGTGGACTTGCCCGCGCCGCTGGGTCCGACCAGCAGCACGTGTTCGCCGGGTCGGATGTTGAACGAGACGTCGTGCAGCACCTCGACCGTGCCGCCGGCCCCGTCGGGCCACGCGAAGTCGAGCCCCTCCACGGACACCGCCCCGTGCAGCGAGGAGACGTCGACAGGGGCTGGGTCCACGGGCTCCGTGACCTCGGGCGTGGTCCCGAGGATCTCCCCCAGCCGATCTGCGGCCGCTCGGCCTCGCTGCCACAGCGACACCATCCAACCCAGCGCGACGGTCGGCCACATCAGCATCGCGAGGTAGCCCATCACGGCCACGAAGTCGCCCAGGGTCAGCGTGCCGGAGATCACCCCGCGGCCACCGAAGTACACGATGGCCAGGGTGCCGAGTCCCCCCATGCCCGCGAGGATGGGGAGCAGCACCGAGCGCAGCAGCAGCCACCTCAGATAGGACTGGCGGTACGCGTCGGAGGCCTCCGTGAAGCGCTCCTGCCGCGCGGCCTCGCGGGTGTAGGCCTGGAGCACCTGGATGCCCGTAATGGACTCGTTCGCCAGCGCGGAGAGCCGCGAGAGCTGCTCCTGGGTCTCGTACGAGCGGGCGTAGATCTGCCGGCCCACGATGCGCGTCGAGATGTAGACCAGCACCAGCGGGGCGAGGGCCATCGCGGTCAACGTCGGCGAGATGAGGATCATCGGCGTCACCGCGGTCAGGTAGACGATCGCGGTGTTGGCGATGTTGAGCACGCCGGGCCCCCCCAGGAGCCGCAGCGCGGTGATGTCGTTGGTCAACCGCGAGACGAGGTCGCCCACGGGCATGCGGCCGAAGAAGCTCGGGGAGAGCCGCTGCAGGTGGCCGTACAGCTCGTTGCGGGCCTCGTACTCGACCAGCCGGCCTCCGTTGAAGATGAAGATCCGCGACACGACGCGGAAGCCCGCCATCAGCACCGCGAGGCCCACCATCCCCAGGGCGAACAGCGAGATCGATCGCACCTCGCCACCCACCGCGCCCAGATCCTCGGCCGTCTGGAGGACGTCGAAGATCCGCTTCGTGAGGTACGGGATCCCGGCGGTGCAGATGTTGGTCAGGAGGAGCGCCAGCACCCCAAGGGCGTAGTCCCGCCACTGGGCACGCAGATAGCCGAGCAGGCGTGTGCTTCCATGGGGATCAGGCGCTTTGTGCATCCGCGTCGGAAGCTATAGCACCCGTCTGTATACTCCGCGGACCATGGAACGGGACACGCTGCCCCAGTTGTTCGCGGTTCCGCTCGCCGAGCGAATGCGCCCCCGGCAGCTCGACGACGTCATCGGGCAGGACCACCTGCTCGGGCCTGGCCAGGCGCTGCGCCGCGCCATCGAGGCGGATCGCATTCCCTCGATGATCCTCTGGGGACCCCCGGGGTGCGGAAAAACCACCCTCGCCCGGATCCTCGCATCGACGACCTCGGCGACGTTCGAGCCGTTCTCGGCGGTGCTCGGGGGCGTCAAGCAGCTCCGGGAGAGCATCGAGCGGGCGAACCTGCGCCGCCGCAGCGAACCCCTCGCCCGCACCTTGCTGTTCGTCGACGAGATCCATCGGTTCAACAAGACCCAGCAGGACGCGTTCCTGCCCCACGTGGAGTCGGGCCTCGTCACCCTCGTGGGCGCGACCACCGAGAACCCGTCCTTTCAGGTCAACGGCGCGCTGCTGAGCCGATGCGCCCTGCACGTGCTCCGGCCGCTGCCCATCCCATCCCTGGTGGCCCTGCTGCAGCGGGCGCTCACGGACGCCGACAACGGCATCGGCACCCTCGACCTCACGATCTCCGAGCCAGCCCTGGAGCGGCTCGTCACGATGTCCGGGGGCGATGCACGCAGGAGCCTGGGGGCGCTGGAGCGGGTCGCGCTGCACTTTCGCCAGCGGCCGATGGGATCGGCGCCCCTGGAGATCGAGGACCTCGCGGCGGCTCTGGGCGAGGCCTCGCTCCTGTACGACCGGAGCGGCGAGGAGCACTACAACGTCGTGTCGGCGTTCATCAAGTCGATGCGGGGCAGCGACCCGGACGGGGCGCTGTACTGGCTCGCCCGCATGGTGGAGGCCGGCGAGGATCCGCTGTTCGTGGCGCGGCGCCTCGTCATCTTCGCCTCCGAGGACGTGGGAAACGCAGACCCGCGGGCCATCCAGATCGCGCTCGGCTGCAAGGACGCGGTGCACTTCCTGGGCCTGCCGGAGGCGAAGTTCCCCCTGGCGCAGGCCACCGTGTACCTGGCCACGGCGCCGAAGTCGGATTCAGCCAAGGGCTACTTCGACGCGGCGGAGGCGGTGCGCAAGCACGGCGCGCTTCCGGTCCCGCTGCACCTGCGGAACGCGGCGACTCCGCTGATGAAGCAGCTGGACTACGGGAAGGGCTACAAGAACCCCCACCGGTACGCCGGGGACTTCGTGGCCGAGGACTATCTGCCCGAGGCGATCCGGAACGAGCGGTTCTATCGACCGAGCGGGCAGGGCTACGAGCGGATGATCGCTGAGCGCCTCGAGATCTGGGGCGCGCGCAAGGCCGCGGACGACCGCCGGAAGAAGTGACCTACTCGGCCGGCGGCGCGCTGCCTACGTCCTCGATCAGCTCGTAGGTGATCTCGACGATCGCCAACTCTGGGGGGATGAACTCCACCGGGAAGGTCACCGAGTTGGTGGTCCGGTCGTAGGACCAGGTGCTCCCGTTGGCGGGCGTGCCGTCGATCAACACCGCAAGCGTGTCCTCCTTGGGGACCCTGCGCAGATAGAAGGTCCGCTTCATTCCGGCGGCCTCGAGCCCGAGCTCCGTCAAGAAGGTCGCCCAGTCCTGGGAGCAGATCGACAGGAAGTTGCCTCCGACCGCGTCGATGACCTCCCAGTAGCCCGTGCCCTCGTCGGCGTTGTTGTCCCCGGCGTCACAGCCGCCCGGACGGTCTCCGATGATCCCCGTGAAGAACACCTTGTCGCCCCCCGTCGGACCCTTGAGGTCGTACAGGAACCAGGGGATGTACTCGTCCGGGCCGATCCCCCCGCAGGTCGAGAAGGGGTTGCTGTCGCCGTACCGGTCGGGCTCATCGCTCACCACGATGATGGAGAGGAGCGCGTCCTCCCGATAGAAGCCCTCGTTGGGCCGGCCGATCTGGCTCTGCGTGGTGAGGGCGGAGTGGCTGCCTGACAGCCCCATCTCGCAGCTTCCATCGCCGTCGTCGCCGACGTTCGCCAGCGAGTTGAACGCGGTGATCTTGTCCGGCGTGTCCGGATCGATCCACTTCGCGCCGTTGTACTCCCGGAGGATCCCCCAGTCGTTCGGGCTGCCCGGGGTCAGATCGCCCTCCACGACCCCGATGTGATAATCGAGCGTGGTGTTGATGAAGCTCTGGATGAAGGCATCGAAGTTGGCGCCGAGGACCTCCTGCTCATCGGCCATCGAGCACGAGTTGTCGACAACGAAGAGGATGTCGGACTCCGGCACCGTGCGCTGCTGGAACTCATCCACCCAGACGGTCGGCCCCAGGTTGTCCGGCTGATCGAAGAACTGGGGCGCCTCGTACACCGTGCGCAGCTCCGTCTCCGAGCAGGCGGACGACGCGACAACGACGAGGGCGAAGGGCAGGATCGCGAGTCTGGCGCGCAAGGAACCTCCGGACAGGAATCGAGGGACTCTAGCGACCGTGAGCGAAACGACGCAAGGAAACAACGCCGCGGGCAAGCGCGCCCGCCTGCTCCGCTCGGCGGCGTCGATGAGCGTGATCACGCTCCTGTCCCGGGTGCTCGGGCTGCTCCGCGAACAGATCCGCGCGCATTACCTGGGCACGTCCCTGGCGTCCGATGCCTTCGGACTGGCCTTTCAGATCCCCAACCTGCTGCGACGTCTTGTTGCGGAGGGGGCGATGAGCGCGGGCTTCATCCCGGTCCTGAGCGACGTCGAGGAACGCGAAGGCCGGGCTGGCGCCATCCGCTTCGCGAACCGGTATTTCAACCTCGTGCTGGTCGTCCTGAGCGGCGTGACTGCCGTCGGCATGCTCGGCGCCTCCACCATCGTCTCGCTGTTCGTGCTGATCGGCGGGCGCGCCGTCCCGCCCGAGGCGGTGGAGTTGACCACCTCCCTCACCCGCTGGATGTTCCCGTACATCGCGTTCGTGTCCTTCGCAGCGGTCGCTCAGGGAGTGCTGAACACCTATCGGATCTTCTGGGTCTCAGCGGCCAGCTCGGTCGTCATGAACCTCGCCATCATCGGCGGCGCGGTGCTCCTGGTGGGGGTCGTGGATCAGCCCGTGTACGGCTTCGCCATCGGGGTGTTGGTCGCGGGTGTGCTCCAGTTCGCCGTCCAGGTGCCGTTCGTCTTCAAGCTGGGGTTCAAGTGGAAGCCCGACTTTCAGGTCGGACCGGGCGTCCGCAAGGCGTTGTGGCTCCTGGTCCCGACGTTGTTCGGCGCGGGCGTCTATCAGATCAACGTGCTGGTCTCGCAAGCCATCGCCTGGGGGCTGGGCAGCGGCGCCGTCTCGTCGCTGCAGTACTCGTCCAGGTTGCTCGAGCTCACCTTGGGCGTCTTTGCGGTGGCCATCTCGACGGTCGTGCTCCCCTCCCTGTCCAGGGAGGCGGCAGCCGGGAACCTGGACGAGGTCCGCGCCACGACGATGTACGCGGTCCGGCTGTCCTGCTTCGTCTGCTTCCCGATGGCCGCGGCGCTCTTCCTGCTGCGCGCCGAGACCGCCTCTTTGCTGTTCGAGCGAGGTGCCTACAAGGCCAGCTCCACGTCCATGACTGCGTATGCGATGGGCTTCCACCTGATCGGCCTCGTGCACATCGCGCTCGGCCGCATCTTCGTGCCGGTCTTCTACGCCTTCAAGGACACGAAGACGCCCGTCCTCGTCGCCTTCGTCGCGATGTTCGTCAACATCGGGCTCTGCTACGGCCTGGCGGGCCCACTCGGGCACGGGGGCATCGCGCTGGCAAACACGGGCAGCGCCCTCGTCCAGACGGCGCTCCTGGCGTTCCTGCTGGGCCGCCACACCGGCCCACTTTCCGACGACACCACAGGGCGCTCCCTGCTGCTGTCCGGGCTCGCCACGGTAGCGGCCTGCGGCGTCGTGCTCGCCATGACCGGACCGCTCCTGGACGGGCACGCAGGCACATCCCTCGCCCTGCCGTACCTGCTGGTCCTGACGAGCGCGGTGGCGACCTTCCTCGCCACCTGCTGGCTCCTGCGGCATCCCGAGCTCACCGAGGTGGTCGACCTCATCCGCAGACGACGGCGGAGCTGAGCGGGCCGCGCAGGGCCTGTTGTGATCGACCGCATCCCATCCCCCGCGCGATGGCCTCGTCGACGATGGCCTCGTCGAGCATCCGTGGCTTCGCGACCAGTTGGCCAGAAGCCACCGCTCAGCCTCGACCTCGATCCCGCCCGGGACGGTCGTCGGTCCCGCCCGGGACGGTCGTCGGTCCCGCCC
>CALAGR010000499.1 GCA_937891735.1 uncultured Pseudomonadota bacterium
CGCGTCGGTCAGCAGCGCCGCGAGGCGGGCCGCCACCGCGTCGTCGTCCAGCCAGCGGACCTCGGAGTCGGTGTCCCCGGCGGGGCGCGTGCGGGGCTCCAGGTACAGGAACTGCGGCGCTTGGAGCAGCACCTCGATGCCGCGGCGCAGCCCCTCCTCGGGGGCCTCTCCGGCGTCCAGGGCCTCGGTCACGATGGCGAGCTCGGCGTCCAGGGGCGGCAGCGGCCAGGCGGCCCCGGTCCAGCCCTGCAGCGCGCTCCGCACGCAGTCCGCCGGCTCTTGCGTGCCGCAGGCGAGCGTGTCCAGCGTGCGCTGGGACGCGACGTACTCCGCGGTCACCATCAGCGACTCCGCCGCCGTCGAGGTGACGGGGTTGTTGTCGGGCCAGGTGCGGAACCCGCTGCCGGAGCTGGTGGGAGGCAGCAACGAGTCAGGCAGGGTCAGGTCGAAGGTGCCCTCGATGCCGCGCCGGAGCTGATCCCGGTGCAGCCGCTGGAGCGTCGGCGGCCCGGGATCGATGGTTGCGCTGGTGCAGGTGGGGGGCGCGGGCGCGGGGCTCTCGCAGTGCCCGCCGTCGAGGGTGCGGGCCACGAACTCCACCAGCACCGCGTAGCGCGGATCGTAGGTGTCGAAGCGGGCGCCGCCCCCGTGGTCGAGGCCGCCGGTGGCCTTCTCCGAGAGCAGCTCGACGTCTGCGCGCACCAGGGACTGCACGTCCGCGCGGATCCGGGGCCCGGACAGGACGAACCGGGTGCCGAAGGCCGCCCCCCCGTCCGTGTGGCACGCCGCGCACTCGGCCTGCAGCAGGGGCTCGGCCCGGTCGCGCCAGAACGCCTCGTCGGTCACGCAGCCGGGCGGCGGCGCCGCGCAGCCCGCCAGGACCAGGGTGAGGGCGCCCAGCGATGCGAGCGCGAAGCGCAGCCCGGAGGAGCTCACGGGTCCATGCCCGGCGGCTCGTTCCCCGGAGGCTCGCCGGCGGGCTGGTCCCACCGCTCCCCAGCCACGGTCTCGGCGCGCATGCCGTCGGGGAGCGTGTGCACGGGCTGCCAGGCGACGCCGTCCATGGACCGGGCGAGGGTGGCGGGCGCGCCCTCCTCGAACAGCTCGGCGTACATGGTGCCGTCCGCCTCCCCCAGCAGGCGCGGTCGGCCCGCCACCGGCTCGGGCAGGGCCTGCCAGTCGATCCCGTCGTCGGTGCGGTACAGCGACGGCTCGCCCGCCGCGGACACGAAGAAGGACTGCCCCTGGGACACGACCTCGGTCAACCGGGCGCCCGGCTGGGCGTCGAACGCCGTGTCCGTCCAGGTGGCGCCGGCGTCGGTGGTGACGGTGGCCCAGTGCCGGTCGTTGCCGCCGACGGCGAGGCAGCGCCCCCCGGGCTGGCACGCGATGGCGACCAGATCGTCGCCCCCCGACACCTCTTCCCGCCACCAGAGCTCGTCCATGGCGTCGATCCAGGGCATGTTGAGGGACGTGGCCCGCCGTCCGCCCAGCCCGACGGCGATGTACGAGCCGCCGTTGAAGCCCGCGGCGAGCAGGGGGGAGGCGCCCTCGTCCGGCTCGTGCACGATGAGCGCGCCGGTGGTCGACCAGCTGATCGCGTCCTGGTGGGCGCAGACGAACAGGATCCCCGGGGTGCAGCCGCCGACCCCCGTCGTGGGCCCGAAGCTCGAGGGCACGAAGGTGAGGCCGTCGTCGGACAGGGCGAACCGCGACGGCGCGTCGGCCTCGGGGCCGTCGGACCAGGCGTGCAGGAAGACCCCGTTGCCCCACACCAGGGAGTGGCGCGCCGAGGCCTCCTGATCCGGGAGCGGCAGGTCGGTCCAGGTGGAGCCGCCGTCGTCGCTCCTGGCGCGGTAGCCGCCCGGGCCGATCACCACGGCCGCGAGGGGCCGGGGCACCTGCGCCTGCACGTCGAACTGCATCGGGCTGCCTTCGATGGGCACGGTGAGCACCGCGTACTCGACGTCGGGGCCGGGGCTCCAGGCGGCCCGGAAGCGGAACCGGATCTGCGCGGAGGCGCCGTCCGCGAGCCCGTCGGGGGGCTGCTCCAGCAGGGTGAACCCGGGGCTGTCGAGCCAGGGGATGGAGTCATCGAACGCCAGATCGGCGCCCGACCGGTTCCACAAGGTCGCGGCGACGTCCATGCCCATCTGGTGGCCCGCGGGGGGGCCTGTGAACCGAAGGGGGGTCTGGGGCCCCAGGGCGGCACCGTCGTACACCACGGTCACCCCGTCGCCGTGGGGGACGTCGATGTCAGGCCAGGGAGCCGCCGGATCCAGGTCCGGAGCGGGGGCGGGGCCGGGCACACAGGCGCTCACGCAGAGCGCGACACCGACGAGCCTTCCTGGCTGACGAGCACCGATCATCGTGGCCCACAGTAGTCGGCGGCAACCCGTCGCGACCAGGGTGGAGTGGGCCCGAGGGGCAGGAACGTCAGTTGGAGGGGCGGTGTCCATCACCCTGGCGCTTGCGCCAGAGGTACAGGAATCCGATCACCAGCACGGCCGCGACGAGCGTGGCGATGCGCGGGTGGATCAGCGCCACCTGCTCCGGCGGGCGGTCCAGCCCCAACATCTCCTGGGCCCGGCCGATGGCGAGGGAGATCCGCCCCATCACCGTGTAGCCGAAGGACGCGCCGAAGCTCAGCATCAGCACCAGGACGCCGAAGCGGCTGATCTTCTGCATCGTCTTGCTCTGGGGCGCCGAGAAGTAGAAGTGCAGCAGGCACGCGCTGAGCCCCAGCACGAGCAGCACGGAGCTGATCACGCCCGCGCCGTCGGCGCTCCAGTCCCACCAGCCGTGGTCCGTCCACACCTGCCCGAGGTCCGGGATGGACTCGGCCACCTGGGTCATCAGGTTGGCGTTGAGCTCGCCCGTCAGCTTGACGCCGGCGTACGTCGCCACGAGGAACGCGATGGGGATCCGGGCCATCCAGCTGTGCTTCCGACTGAGCTTGCTGAACAGCAGGATCACCAGCACGAGCGGCACGACGGCCAGGAGCCGCTGGAACCACAGGCCGTCGATCAGCTTGTCGAGCAGGTTCGGCTTGAACACGCCGAAGTAGATCTCGATGACGCCGTAGCCGATCGACACGCCCAGGAAGATGTGCTCGGCGAGCTTGTAGACGGGGTTGTCGTCGTACAGGAACGACAGGACGCACAGGGTCAGGAAGATGCTGATCCACGCGCCCCCGATCTCGATGCCGCTCATTTGTCGTCCTCCGACTTTCGCGTCACGAAGAACGCCACGTTGCCCAGCACGATGAGCACGATGATGTACAGGTGGCCCACGTTGAGCACGTTGATGGCCTGCAGGCCCATCAGGCGCACGCCCTTCGGGGGGCCGTCGGGGAAGACGAGCTTTTCGTACTGCGCCGAGCCGGGCATGCCCGCGGCGAGGCCCACGAGCTGCCCCGCCTTGTAGAAGGGGATGTAGTCCGGCCCGCTGACCGCCGTGGTGGCCGAGGCGATCTTCAGGTCGTACTGCCCCTGGATCTGCAGGACGTACTCGCGCGTGCCCGGGAAGCCCGCCGAGATGTTGATCACCATGGCGAAGTCCTTGGCCTGCTTGTAGCCGCGGGTCACCTCGAGATCGGCCAGGGGAGTTCCCTTGATGTCCTTGGGGAAGGTCTCGGGGATGTTCTCGCCGATGGCCTTGATGGCCAGCTCCTTGCCGTCCTTGAACCCCAGGAAGCACCAGTCCTTGCCGTACTCCTTGCCGTACCGGGCCGTGAGCTCCTCGAAGATCGGCATGACCAGGGGAGGGGCCGAGGGCCACAGCGTGGCGGCGACGAACTTGACGTCCTTGCGCAGCAGGTGGTGCAGGTTCGCCCGGAAGAAGGGCTCCAGCTCCGGGCGGGACCCGGGATCGAAGTCCGCGCTGATGAACACCGTCGATCCCGCGGGGATCTCCTCGACCGCGTCATAGAGGGACTGCACCCGCTCGTCCACGGCGAACGGCAGGTCGATGGGGATCAGCATGGGGATCAGGATCGCCAGGCCCATGCCCAGGAAGATCCAGCGGCGATCCATGTGCTGGAAGCGATGCAGGGTTTCGAGCTTCATCAGTCGGCCCCGAGGTGCGTGCGCTCGACGCCCAGGATGATGCGCAGGCCCGTCGCGACGGCCCCCAGGGCGGCGCCGATGAAGATCGCCCGCCGCGCTGCGATGTTGGGCACGTCCATGATCCAGTTCATGAACTGGGGGAGCTTCTCGTGCAGCAGGGGCAGGTCCTCGCCGATGGGCACCCGGGCGATCATCACGATGATCGCGGCCACCAGCAGCACCGTGGCCTCCAGGTTGCGGGCCCGGAAGGCCCGGAACGCCGCGCTGGCGATGTAGAAGGCCAGCAGGGCGAACATCGTGGCGTTGAGCGGCACGAAGACGTAGTCGAACAGCCAGCGGTAGGCCTGCCCGTCCTCCAGCCGCGCCGTGCCGCCGGTGAAGCCGACCACCAGCGTGATGGCCAGGGAGGCGAGCATCACCAGCTTGTAGCCCCAGTCCTCTTCACGGTTGATCACCTTGGGCAGGTTCACCTGCACGAGGTTGATGAGGCCCAGCACGAACGCGGCGGCGGCCAGGATCAGCCCCCACTCCAGGAACACCTGGGTCCACTGGTGGTAGCGCCAGTGGGGGATGAAGTATTCGCCGACCATGAACCAACCGATGAGGAAGGTGATGACCAGCGGTGCGGTGGAGCGCATGGTCCTAGCCTCCCGCGATGGTGAAGAGGTTCACGAGGAGCGGGTATCCGGCCGTCTCGAGCACCGTGCCGACGAGCAGACAGCCGACCACGAACACCTTGATCCAGTCGCTCGCCTTCAGGGAGCTGACCAGGCGCGGGTCGCGGCTCAGGTAGGCCGACACGGCGAAGAGCTCCTCGCCGATGAGCGTGTAGTCGCAGGCCGCGATGAAGAACGGCAGCTGCGTGGCCTCGGCGGTGCCAGCGATCTGGATGGATTTGTTCACGAATCCCGTCTCGGCGAGGATCAGGGACTCCGCGAAGAAGCGGCCCAGGTAGATGTTCGTGGCGGGCTGCTCGCGGTAGATGATCCCGTTGGTGCCGGCGCAGAACGCGAACTGCTCCGAGCTGATGAACCGGGTGTTCCGCGGGTTGTAGGCGTCCGGGTAGCCGGCCTGGAAGAAGCCCGAGCGCACCACCTCGTCGGACACCTCCCGCACGATGGGGATGCAGCAGCTGACGATGATCTCGCTCTGGTACTCGGCGACCTTCTTGGCGACCTGCCCCAGGATCAGCATCGAGGCGATGGTCTGGATGTCCTGCAGCTCGTCGATGCCCGGCACGTACAGGATCGGCTTGCCCATCTCGGTGGCGCGGCCGATGCCCTCCTCGATGGCGTCGATGCCGGGGATGCGGC
>CALAGR010000500.1 GCA_937891735.1 uncultured Pseudomonadota bacterium
GGAGCCAGGCCGCGGGAGCCAGGAGCAGCACGATCCCCAGCCCCGACAGCGCGTGTCGCTCCAGCACCACGGCCACGTTGGACGTCCAGGACCCCGCCTCGCCGCCGAAGTTGCGTGCGAAGTTGCGGCCCAGCAGCACGTCCAGGAAGCGGCCCAGATCGGTCGGCACGCCCCAGGCATCTGCTGGACGCACGCGCGCCCGCACCGGGAGCCACGCGTAGGCGGCGAAGCCGACGAGCCCCCACCCCACGGCATGGACGCCGTCGCGCCACCCCACCCGTCCCCGGAGGGCCCGGGCCACCAGAAGGGCCGGGGTCGCAGCCGCCGCGAGCAGGGGATGCACCGTCGCCGCCAGCCCCAGGAGCAGACCCATGCCCGCCGAGGCCCGACGGCCCTGCAGCGCGACCGCACAGGCGAGGCTGCCCAGCAGGAGCAGCGCCACCAGGGCGTAGACCTCGGCCCGGTTGCCCTGCATGCGGGCGCCGTAGCCGAGCAGGCCCAGACCCACGGCGAACACCTCCGGCGCCACGCCCTCGTCCCGGGGCCCCACCACGGCGCGGGTGAGGATCAGCAGCGGCCACGCGCAGGCCGCGACGCACAAGGCCGACAGGACGTTCACCCGAAAGGCGAGGTCACCGACCGGCACGAGCTGGGCGAGCCGCGCGGGCGCCAGCCAGCCCGGCTCTCCGGGAGGATGCGCGACGCCCAGGCGCATCGCCGACGTGAGCAACGAGCCCGAATCCAGCCAGCCCACCGACGGAGCGGCCCCGGCGACGAGGACGGCGAACACCCCCGCCACGCAGACGAGGTCGCGATCTGCCTGCCGGATGGTCAATCGCCTCCGCCGGCCCCCTCTGCGTGAAACGCGTCCGGCACGACCCCGACGGGGCCGGCCGCTCCCGGGCTCGACTCATCCAAGCCCATGGCGCCGAGGCCGCTGTCCTGGGACAGCTTGAGGAACACCTCGTAGTAGCGACTCGACCGGACCGCGCCGGGGTCCGCGTCCAGGGCATCGCTCCACTTCCACACCCCCTGCAGCGGGTCGGGCGGCAGCTCGAGCCCAGCCGCCGTCACCTCCGGCGGGGACGCCGGCAGCCGACCAGTGAGGCGTCGGTGCTCGCGAATGACGGTCTCCGCGTCGCGCACCGCGATCTCGTAGCGGGTCTCGAAGATCTTGACCTCGATGGCGCGTCGGGCCGCTCCCTCGGGCACCACCTGCAGCTCCTGGGTCAGGAAGGCCAGCGCGTTCTCGAGCCCCTGGGACTCGTCGGTCAAGGTGGCCGCCAGGTTGCGCAGGTAGAAGGGACTGCGCGGCAGCGACGCCGCCTTGCGCATGTAGAACGCAGCGAGGCGGTTGTCCTTCTTCGTGATGAAGTAGTTCATCGCGATGCCGAACGGGAAGTACCACTCCTCCGGCAGGGCATGGCTGCCCTTGGCGAAGATCATGCTGCTCTGAGCGACGAACACGCCGTCCACGCGGAGCATCGTGCCGCCGTACTTGTAGGCCGCGCGGAACTGCGGATCGAGGTCCGTCGCCAGATCCATCATGTGATACAGCCACGTGTACCAGTCCTGCTCGCCCTTCCCGAAGTTCTCGCCGAACAGCAGCGTGGCCCGCGCCCAGAGCAGATCGGCGATGACCTCGTCGTACCCCATGGCCACGAAGTTCAGCGCCTTGCCGCTCGGCAGGAAGCGGATCTGGTCGCTGACCGTGCTGCGCGGCGCCCACGCCTTGACGTGCCGATGCCCTGAACCCACCAGGCCGATCAGCACCAGCAGCGTCAGGACGGGCAGACCGACTTCGCGGAGCAAGCGCACGCCGCGATTCTAGACACGGCGACCGCAAGGAGCGCGCCCCGTACGCAGGGAGCGGCGGCGCACGCCCCCAGAACGAAGCAACCCCGGGTCCGAAGACCCGGGGTTGCACGCTGTTCTGGAGCGGGACACGAGAGTCGAACTCGCGACCCCTGCCTTGGCAAGGCAGTGCTCTACCACTGAGCTAGTCCCGCACAGCCGGGGCGGAAGTATACGGGCGCCTTTCGACGCGTCAACCCCACTCCGAAAAACGCGCCAACCAGGCCAGACGTCATGCGTTCAGGGCGCGTCGTCGCCGCCTTCGATGTCGTCGAGCACCAGCGCCACGGCCTCGATGTGGTCCACGGTGTAGTGCGGCTGCTCGTCGGGACCGCTCGGCCGGCTGAACTCGCCCTCTCCCCGCGCCATGCGGATCGTCCAGGTGCCGAGCCGTCGCCCCGCCTGGATCTCCCGGTCGAGCCGGTCCCCCACCACCACCACCCGGGACGGCTCCAGCCGGTGATACCGGAGCAGCGAGCGCAGCGCGCCGTACTTGTCCGCCTGGTCCAGCGGCACGAACACCATGTCCTCGAACCACCGCCCCAGCCGGAGGAGCTCCACCTTCTTGCGCTGGGTGCCCGGATCCCCGGTCGTCAGCATCAG
>CALAGR010000501.1 GCA_937891735.1 uncultured Pseudomonadota bacterium
TGTACTCGTGCACCGACAGGAACTCGGCGGCGGAGTAGACCAGCCCCTTCACCAGGGCGCCGTACCAGGGCCAGATGGCCATGTCGGCGATGGAGTACTCGTCCCCGGCGATGAACTCGTGTTCGGCCAGCCGGCGGTCGAGCACGTCGAGCTGGCGCTTGGTCTCCAGGGCGAAGCGGTCGATGGGGTACTGCATCTTCGTGGGCGCGTAGGCATAGAAGTGGCCGAAGCCGCCGCCGAGGTACGGCCCCGCGCCCATCTGCCAGAACAGCCAGCACAGGGTCTCGGTGCGGCGGCGCGGATCCGTGGGCAGGAACGCCCCGAAGCGCTCGGCCAGGTACAGCAGGATGGAGCCGGACTCGAACACCCGCGTGGGGGGCGAGGTGGAGTGGTCCAGGAGCGCGGGGATCTTCGAGTTCGGGTTCACGGCGACGAAGCCGCTGCCGAACTGATCGCCCTCGTTGATGCGGATGAGCCAGGCGTCGTATTCCGCGTCGGCGTGCCCCCGCTCCAGGAGTTCCTCGAGCATCACCGTCATCTTGACGCCGTTGGGGGTGGCCAGGGAGTACAGCTGCAGCGCGTGCTTCCCCACCGGCAGGTCCTTGTCGTGGGTGGCGCCGGCGGTGGGCCGGTTGATGTTGGCGAACTGCCCGCCGTTGCTCTTGTCCCAGGTCCAGACCTTGGGTGGTGTGTAGCTGTCCATCGGAGCTCCGTGAGTGAGGGCGCGCAGGGTAGTCCGAGATCTTCTCGAAGGAACGCCCGATCCGTCCGACCCATGCACCGAGGCGGTGCCGCCGCGCGCTACCCCGGTCGCACGAACGCGGTGGCCTGCTGCTCCGCCCGCACCCCGGCGTCGCACCCCGCGATGTGGTCGTTCACCAGCCCCATCGCCTGCATGAACGCGTACGCAGTGGTCGGGCCCACGAACCGCCAGCCCCGCTTCTTGAGGTCCTTGGACAACGCCAGGCTCTCCGGCGTTCGGCCGAGGCTTCGCAGGGTGGGCCAGTCGATGGGCTCGGGACGGCGCGCGGGCTCGTACCGCCAGAACCAGGCCGCCAGAGAGCCGTGCTCGTCCCGCAGCTCCCGGGCCCGCTGCGCGTTGTTGATGGTCGCCAGGATCTTGCCCCGGTGGCGCACGATCCCCGCGTCGCCGAGCAGCCGCGCCACATCAGCCTCTCCGAAGGCCGCCACGGCGTCGATGTCGAACCCCGCGAACGCCGCCCGGAACGCCGGCCGCTTCTTCAGGATGGTCAGCCACGACAGCCCCGACTGGAACCCCTCCAGGCAGATCTTCTCGAACAGGCGGACGTCGTCGTCCACGGGGAAGCCCCACTCCGTGTCGTGGTACGGGCGGTACAGGGGGTGGCTGTGGCCCCACCCGCAGCGGGTGGTGCCGTCGTCGTCGCGCTGCAGGCCGTCGGGGAGGGGCATGGTGGGGCCATAGCACGTCGGCGCCCTGGTCCGGGGCCCCGCGCCGTCGTCCCCCGAGTCGTCGGCGGGCGTAGGATGGCGGTCCACCTGTCGGGAGGATTGCCTATGTCCTGGGGCCGGCGACTCGCCGTCGCGCTGGTGTTTCTGGCGGGCTGCACCACGAACGAGGTCCGCTACGACTTCGACGGAGACGGCGTCGAGGACACGGCGGACTGCGCGCCCGCGGACGCCTCGATCCGGCCCGGCGCCCCCGACCCGTACGGCGACGGGATCGACCAGGACTGCGACGGCTTCGATGGCGTCGATCGGGACGGCGACGGGTCGGCCGCCAACGCGGGGGAGGAGCCCGACTGCAACGACGAGGACGGCGCCGTGCATCCCGGCGCCTTCGACCCGATGGGGGACAGCGTCGACGGCGACTGCGACGGATCGGATGGAACCGACGCGGACGGCGACGGCTTCCCTTCGCTCGCCTCCGGGGGCACGGACTGCGACGACTCCGACCCCCTGATGACGCCGCTGGACGGCGACGGCGCCGGCGCCTCGTCCTGCGCCGGCGACTGCGACGACGCCGACCCCGCCGCCAACCTGGCGGACCTCGACGGGGACGCGGTCTCCACCTGCGCCTCCGTCCCCGATTGCGACGACGCCGACCCCGCCGTGCGCCCCGGCCTCGCCGAGGCCTGCGACGGCCTCGACACCGACTGCGACGGCGTCATCCCGGCGGACGAGATCGACGGCGACGGCGACGGCGACCCCCTCTGCTCGGACTGCGACGACGGCGTCGGGACGAGGACGACCCTGGACGCCGACGGCGACGGTGCCTCCACCTGCGACCTCCCGCCCGACTGTGACGACACCGTCGCGGCGCGACGCCCGGGTCTGCCCGACAACCCGGGGAACGCCTACGACGAGAACTGCGACGGCGTGGACGGCGTGGACGGCGACGGCGACGGGCTCGCCGCGTTCGCCGGCGACTGCGACGACACGCTGGCCGCCTGTACCACCGGCGCGACCTGCGCGGACGCGGACCTGGACGGCTACCGGGTCTGCGACGGGGACTGCGAGGACACGGTCGCCACCGCCTTTCCGGGGGCGGCGGAGGTCTGCGACGGCGCCGACAGCGACTGCGACGGCGTCACCCCGGCGGACGAGATCGACGATGACGGGGACGGCGACCCGCTGTGCTCGGACTGCGACGACGACGACGGCACGAAGACGACCCTGGACGAGGACGGCGACGGCGTCACCTCCTGCAATGAGCCGGCGGACTGCGACGACCTGGATCCCACCCGGCAGCCAGGGGCGGCCGACGCCCCGGACAACGGCGTGGACGAGAACTGCGACGGCCTGGACGGCGTGGACTTCGACGGCGACGGCCTGGCGGCCTTCGTCTCGGACTGCGACGACACGCTGGCCGCCTGTACGACGGCCCCCACCTGCGCCGACGTGGACCTGGACGGCTTCCGGGTCTGCGACGGGGACTGCGAGGACACGATCCCCGGCGTCGCACCCGGCTCGGTGGAGGTCTGCGACGGGTTCGACACGGACTGCGACGGCTCCCTGCCCGCCGACGAGGTGGACGGCGACGGGGATGGGGACCCGCTGTGCAGCGACTGCGACGACGACGACGGGACGATGACGACCCTGGACGCGGATGGCGACGGCGAGACGACCTGCGCCGGCGACTGCGACGACAGCGATCCCTACATGAACTCAGCGGACTACGACCTGGACACGGTGAGCCCCTGCGACGGGGACTGCTCCGACTTCAACCCGGCGTTCTCGCCGCTGCTCGCCGAGGCCTGCGACGGGCTGGACAACGACTGCGACGGCAGCGTCCCTGCCTCCGAGATCGACAGCGACAGCGACCTCTTCCGACCCTGCCAGGGGGACTGTGACGACGCCGACCCGGCGATCTTCCCCCTGGCGGTCGAGGACGCCTGCGACGGCATCGACAGCAACTGCCTGCTCGATCCCCTCGAGGTGGACGACGACGGCGACGGCAGCTTGCCGTGCGACGGCGACTGCGACGACGCCGACCCCCTCATCGAAGGCCTCGACGCCGACGGTGACGGCCAGGACACCTGCTCCGGCGACTGCGACGATGACGAGCCGCTGACCGGGCTGGGCTTCCCCGAGGCCTGCGACGGCGTGGACAACTCCTGCGACGGGCTGATCCCCAACGTCGTCCTCATCGGGGAGCTCGACGACGACGGCGACGGCTGGGTGGAGTGCGCCCCGTGGGTCGGCGACGCCCCCCTCGTGCTCGGCGGGAACGACTGCAACGACACGACCGCCCTGTACAGCCCCGCCGTGATCGACGTCTGCGACGGTGTGGACACGAACTGCAACGGCATCGCCGACGACGAGAACGACTTCGACGGGGACGGGTACTGCGCCGGCGACTGCGACGACTTCGACCCCACCCGGCACCCGGGGCTGTGGACCGACCTGCCTGGCGACGGGATCGACGAGGACTGCGACGGGACCGACTTCTACCGCGCGTCCAGCTCCCTGTTCGGCGCGTCGATCGCCGGGGCGCAGCACTGGGGCCAGTCGGGGATCTCGGTGGGTGTCCTGGGCGACATCACGGGCGACGGGATCGACGACTTCTTCGTGGCCGAGCCGGGCTGGTATCCCTACAACTTCTACGTTCAGCACCGGGTCTTCGCCGGACGCCTGGGCGCGGCCGGGGACCCGTTCCCGCTGCTCCAGACCATCCCGACGAGCGCTGCCTGCTCGACGGGGTCCACGATGTTGCCGATCCCCGATGTCGACGGAGACGGGCTGGCGGAGCTGCTCACCGCCGACTACGGCTGCGGCAACGACGTGCGCCTGTACCGGTCCTCGACGCTGGCGGGGGGACCGGCCCCGGCCCGGGACGCCGCTGACCTGCAGTTCGACCACGGCCAGGAGGCCTCTCCGGTCGGGGCCTGGCACGCCGACGGGGACGCCCTCGCCGACGTGGCGACCTTTGCGTTCAGCGAGGGCGAGGTGGCGGTGTGGGCGGGCGCCACCCTGCCGGCCTCGGCCACGACGCTGTCCAGCCCCACGTGGACGATCGTCGGGGGGAGCTGGGGGACCGTCGGCGGCGTGCCGGGGGCGGTCGGCGACCTGGACGGCGACGGGCTCGAGGAGCCCTTCGTGCGCACCGCAGGGACGCTGCACATCTTCCACTCGGGCAGCTTCGGGGCGCCGGGCGTGGTGTCCGTCGACGACGCCTGGCTGCACCTGCAGGCAGCCACCTTCACCCCAGGCGGGAGCTTGCGGGTCGCCCATGGCGACTTCGACGGCGACGGGCTGCAGGACGTCACCTTCGCGCAGCGGATCTGGTTGGGCTCGGCGCTGCCCGCCGCGGGCGGCTTCCTGGGCCCGCAGACCGCGTTCCTGCCTACCTCGGAGCGGCTCGCGACCCAGTTCGGCGACATCGACGGCGACGGGTTCGACGAAGTGATCTGGGGGGACGAGAATGAGGCGGGTGGCGGTCTGGCGACCTTCACCAACGTCTCCGGCAGCTCCCAAACCGAGCAGTCGGGGATGGTCGCCGCCATCAGCGGGGCCCTCCTCACGGGTGCGCAGTCCCAGGCCCCGACCCACGTGATCGTCGGCGTGGCGGGCTCCGGCCTGGGCAGCGCCATCGCGGTCGGTGACGTCACCGGCGACGGCATCGACGACCTCATCCTGGGGATGTGGACGGGCCTGTCCCCGCCCAACGCCTACGGAGGCGTGCGTATCGAGGAGGGGCGGCTGCCCGACTGACGCGCCGGTCCTGGTCCAGGCGGCCGCAGGCCCCGGCCTCCAGGCTCCGTCAGCGGAAGCGAAGGGCGAACCCGACCTGCGCTCCCCCATCCCGGGGCACGACCCAGGCGCCCGCGAACCGAACCCCGGGGTCGGCCCGCAGCGCTACCGCGGGCGGCAGGCGGCGGTCGATCTCCCGGCTGGTGCGCAGCGTGTCGCTGACGAGGATCACGGCGCCGATCGCCTGCGCCGCTACCCCCGACAGGACCAGCGAGAAGCTGAGCCCGGGCACCGCCAGGGCGCCCTCGGTCAGGCCGCCGATGGTCACGCCGTAGCCCGATCCAAGGAGCAGGGCGCCCGCAACGAGGGGCCCGATCCGACTGTTCCAGGTCCCACCGGCGAAGCTGCGACCCACTCGAGCGCTCGCGTGGCCCGCGAGCAACGCGCCGTGGGCGCCGCCGAGCAGGGAGATCCCAGCCACCCGCATGGCCTGGGTGCCCGCCGTGGGGGCGTTCGCCCAGGCGGCGGGGTTGACCCCGATGGCCAGCCCCGCGCCGGCCGCGAGCAGGGGGATGCCCGCGAAGAGCGAGAGCCCACGCGAGGCGGGGGACAGGCTTCGGGCCGTCGCCTGGCTGGGCTCGTCCATCTCGGGCCACTCCTCGGGTGGCGTGTCTGCGGCCCAGGCGGGCCCGACGGCGACGGCGACCAGGGCGAGCGCAAGGGCAAGGGAGTTCGTCTTCATTGGAGGCTCCGTTCGCGGATGGAGTATGCGGCCAGGGGGGCGGGTGCGCGCGTGGCGGGCCCCGACCGGGTCGCTCCCGGGTCGCGTGCAAGGACCGGGCCGCCGCATGGACGGCGCGCCGGGCGCCGCATGGGGCGCGCTGCCCCAAACCACGGGGTGGGAGAGGGTTGGCTGGGGCTCTCTGCCCCCGATCTTGTGTCCGAGCGCCTTGGATGGGGTGTTCTGCCCCCGGGGCGGTGGTGGCTCCCGGTCGGGGTCGTGCCCTGGCTGAGGCGGCGGGATTGGGCCCGGATGATGTGGCGGATGCTGGGTCGTCTTGGCGTGAGGATTGCACGACAAGGAAGCATGGAAGCACCGCGCAGTCTGCCAAGCCACTCCCTCGGCTGAAGCCGGGGCGGGTGGGTACCAGACGGCGCGCGGCCCATCCGCCCACGACCGCCATAGGAGATCCACGATGTTCCGGTCCATGTTCTGGGTCGCCCTGTCGTCCTGCGTCCTTTCGGCGGGATGCAGTC
The DNA here is from genome assembly GCA_937891735.1 of uncultured Pseudomonadota bacterium. Classification (GTDB taxonomy): domain Bacteria; phylum Myxococcota_A; class UBA796; order UBA9615; family UBA9615; genus JAGSHC01. The sequence continues at coordinate 6,430 of CALAGR010000501.1, forward strand.
CCTTCAACTTCCTCGGCAACGTGCCCGGCTTCACCCGGGCCGAGTCGATGCCCGAGCCGACCACGAACGGGGACGAGCCCGTGATGTACGGGACCAACATCGTCCGTGACGGGAACCACGGCTACATCGAGTTCATCCACTCGGGGACCGCCACGCACGTGTTCATCGAACTGCAGCCGCAGAACGAATCGGCGGACCCTGAGACCTTCCTCGTGGAGCTGAGTGAGGTCCAGGCGATGGACATCTGCGGTTGGATCGACCGTCAGTGGAGCGAGGCCCTCATGGGGATGTCGCTCTACTCCTGCAGCCAGGCCTGCGCGGACGCCTGCAACTGCTACTCGAGCTGCTCCGATCTGCCGGCGGATCTCGGAATCATCGGAGGCCCGAACATGCTCTGTACGGCCGCCTGCTCCCAGGCCGACTCCTCGGGGGCGGGCCTCACCGCGACGGAGTTCGCCGACACGTTCGGGGACATCTACGGCTGCGAGCCCTCGTCCTGCAACGACGCCACCCAGTTCATCAGCAACTACGTGGAGATCAAGTACGACATCCCGGACATCGGCGCCGGGGTCTCCCAGCCCGTCGTCGCTCCGCCGGGCACGGGGATGTCGAATGGGGACGCGCAGTCGGCGAGCATCTCGGTCGGTCAGCGCCGCGGTTGCATCGTGTATTGACGTCTTGCCGGCCTCGAAGATCGAGGGGGAGAGCGATCTGCACGGGCTCGCTCCGCGCACGTGGGCCGCCGATCCCGGGCGCGAACCGCCGGTCCTCGCGCGGTGGGCGCGCCTCCGGCCTCCGCGGTCGTCACGGGGCTCCTGCGAGCACCAGTGGAGGGCCTCCGAGCGTCGTGCAGCCCAGCGCCGATCTTCCCTCCGACAACTCCCGAGGACGTTGATTGGGTGGGGGACCAGCGGCGGCGCTAGTCTGTAGATGCGGCGGACTCGGGAGCGCCGCTGGTCGGACCGGGGGAACGGAGCGGAGCGGGCGGTGACGTCGAAGGACGAGACGGCTGAGACGAGGGCGTCGGAGCCGGTGGATGGTGCCGCCGCGGTCGATGTCCGGGCAGAGCTCCTCGCCCCCGAGGCGAGCCTCGGCAGCACTCCCCAGGGGCGCTCCGCGGGCGCCTGCATGCGGGCCCTGGCCCGCGCCTCCCGGGCCTACCTGATCTACGAGCCCTCCAACGAGGTGATCAAGACCTTCCTGGAGGACGTGCAGCGCTCTCTGCGCTCCCACCTGTCGGAGTACGGCGAGCTCGACCTCCGGGTCCGACCGTTCGAACTCGCCCTGGTCGAGGAGGTCGTCTACCGGGAGCTGGACTGGGAGCGCTCCCTCGCCTTCAAGCTCTTCCGGGACGGGGTGCGCAGGCTCACGATCGGGTCTGGAGCGACCTGGGAGGAGCTGATCCAGTTCCTCGGCATCCTCTCGATCCGCTACGTCGGCGTGAACATGGACGAGGACGATGTCCTCACGCTCCTGTGGAAGGCCTCGTTCAAGCACATCGCCATCGAGGCGGTGGAGGGCTTCGTGCCCACCGACGACGAAGACGCTCCGGACCTGTCGGCGGACGGGGCGGTCGTCCAGGGGTTCTTGCAGACCTTCACCACGTCCGACTCGGCGGACCGGGCACCGTCGGACTTCGACCTGCCTGCCCCCGAACTGCTGGCCGACGAGCCGCCCAGCTACTTCCCGGTCGCCGAGGGTGTGCGGGTCTCGTTGCGGGAGGAGTACGGCTCGCGCCAGCTCCCCCGGGACCTTGTCCAGCTGGTCGGGGCGCTGATGGCTGCGATCGAGGACCCCGCGGACCTCACCTCAATCAGCGAGGCAGCTCCGTTTCTGGCCGAGATCCGGGACTTCCTGCTCAACGAGGAGGAGGTCGACCTGCTGCTGGAGGTCGCCCGCCGCATCGCCCGGGCGCGCGCGGTCATCGGCCAGGGCACGCAGGGAGCGGGGGTCGAGTCGTCGGCGGACCGGGAGTCGCTCGACACGTTGGTCGACGGCTTCGCCAGCGTCCCCGCTCTTCGGCGGATCCTGGCCACCGTGCCCGAGTCGTCTGCGACTCCTCCGGCCTCTTACGAGGGGCTGCTCGAACTTCACCGTGGCGACTCGCTGCAGATCCTCTTCGAACTCCTCGAAGTCGAGCGGTCGAGCACGGCGCGACGCTTCACCCGGCAGCTGATCGAACGGCACCTCCCCCACCGGGTCGACGACGTGATCAAGCGCTTCGGCGCCAGCTCCCCGGCGGTGGCCGCGGACCTGTTGCGCGTGCTCGCCAGCGGCGCGGAGGAGGCGAGCCGCGGATTGTTCAACGAGGTCGTCCACCGCGGCGTCCCGGAGGTGAAGCTCGAGTTCCTCAACCAGATCGGCGGCGTCGTGGCGGGCAACCAGAGGGCGTTCCTCGTTCTCCTCCTCAACGCGCCGGAGCCGGCGGTGCGCGTCCGGGCCCTCGAGGTGGTCGGGAGGCTCGGGGAGCGAGGCGGGTGGCAGCCTGTGCACCGGCAGCTCCAGAACGGGCTGGCCGCAGGTGCAGCCGAGGAGGAGCTGGATGCCCTTGGTCGTGCCCTGTCCCGCCTGGATCCGGACCGGGCCGTCAAGGAACTGCTCCCCCTCGCGGACAAGAAGGGGCTCTTCCACTCCTTCCGTCCCAAGGAGGTCCGCAGGCGGCGGGCGGCCGTCGCGGCGATGTGTGATCTCGCCGTCCGCCCCGACGTCCGGCCTACCCTCGAGCGGGTGGCGCTGAAGGACGACGAGTGCGGCGAGCTGGCGCGGTCCGCGCTGGGCATGACGCCTGCGTCCGCGCCTCCCGCCGCTGCCTCGCTGCCTGCCCCTGCTCCAGAGCCGGCTGCCCCACCCCGGCGTGCGATGGCGGCCGTCTCTGCGACACGGCGAACCGCGAGACCCCGGTCGACGACCCCTCTCGGCCCCGCGGACCTCGCCCCATGGGAGGAGGGCGGCGGAGACGCCGCTCCGGTGCTCCAGGGGGGGCACGCCGCGCGAGCCCAGCTCCGCCCCCGCGCCGCGCCTGAGAGGCCCCCGGTGGAGGTGCCGATGGTGCCGATCACGGCCTCCTCCGAGTTCGAGTTCGAGCTGGAGGACGATGAATGAGCGAAGTCGAACAGCGACAGGTCCAGCAGGCGCAGGACTCGCTGGCTGCCACCCTGGGCTCGGCCCGTGCGTCCGAGAACCGGGAGCTTGCCTCCAAGGTTCGCGAGGCGGGCGACCGCTTCGTTCGGCTGCTCTCCGGAACCATCGGGATGTCGAAGATCCACGATCTTCGCAACCGAGCCTTCGACGCCCCGGCGCGGGAGCTGACGGCCGCTCTGAGCACCCTGTACGGGCTCCTGGGCCCGGTGCATCTGGTGCTGGTCGAGGAGCAGGTCTACGTCAACGACATCCGGATCCGGTTCGGGCCTCACTCGGACTTCGGCGGTCGACTGTGTGAGTTCTGGAACCGACACCGGGTCGGAGGGCTGTTCTTCCATCGCACCTTGGAGGAGGAGCAGATCCGCAGCCTGATCGCGTGTGTGGCGGGCGTCCCGGACCCGGAGCGGCCCCGAACCCGCCTCCAGGAGTGGCTGACGAAGGCGAACATCGACTCGCTGCAGCTGGAGCCCCTGTACCGCTTCCGCACCGCCTACGAGGGGGGGCGTCGCCTCACCGCGGACGCCGCGACGGCCTACGAGTCGAGCGCGCGGGCCGTCGGCGCGGTGTGGGATGACCTGGCCGCGGGTCGATCCCTCAACGCGCTGCCGGTGCGAAAGGCGATGACGGACATAGCAGACATGAGCCCGGACCAGCGGGCCCGCGAGATGGCTGACGTGGCACAGGACCTGGCCCGCGCTCCCATGACGCGACACACAGTCCAGGTGGCGACGATCTGCTTGATGATCGGCCGGGAACTCGACCTCTCCGAACAGGCGCTGTCCGATCTGGGCGTCTGCGCCGGGCTTCACGACGCCGGGTGTCTGGTCCGCGAAGCCGGGGTGGCCATGCCGTTCGAGCTTCACGCGAGGGCGGGGGCGAGGCTGATGCTCGCGCAGCGCGGATTCCACGAGGCTCGCGTTCGGCGAATGTTGGCGGTGCTGGAGCACCACGAGGACTTCGATGGCCCCGTCCGGCCGTCGCTCTTCGCGCGGATCCTGAGAATCGCCGACGTGTACGACACCCTGACCCGCCACCGCCCCGGGGGCGCGCTGGCGCTTCCAAACGTCGCGATCCGACGAATGTGGGCTGCGCGGGGTCGCGTCTTCGACCCCTACCTGCTCCAGCTCTTCGTGAACAAGGTCGGCAGCTATCCCCCGGGCACGCTCCTGGAGCTCCTGGACGGGCGGTGGGCCGTGGTGATCTCTGGTGTGCGGTCGCCCGAGACCTTCAGTCGCCCGGTCTGCCTCGTCGTGCGGACCGAAGACGGCCGGAAGCCGCCCTTCGACATGGAGGTCGACCTCGCTATCGACGGTCTGTTCGGTCGGATCCTGGACGCGAGCGAGCTCCTGCAGGACGCGGAGCCGCCTCGGTAGGATCGGCGTGCCTCTGGACCCCGAGCGCGAAGAGCACCGCGAAGCCCTTTGGCGTGGCTGACGGCGTCACCGTCGAGCAGCTCGACAGGCAGCCCCTGGCGGACAGCGGACTCCACCCGTGCACTTCTGCTCCCCTGCGTGTGCGAACCCGCCCGCGCCGGACGACCCTTTCGCTGCGAGGGGGCCAAGGCGGCATCCACCGGGCTGAGGCTTCGAGCGACTTCACTCGGCTCTTGAGGGGGGGGCGAAGACTGGTGCGCTAGTTGCACCGCCTCTGAACCCCACACTTGGAGTTCGACATGAAGCGCATCCAGTTCGTATCACTCGTAGCCTCATCGATGCTGCTCACAAGCAGCGCCCTGGCCGGTGCCGTCCGTCCGGGCTTCAACGCCAACACCCTGCCCGCCAACGACGACGGCTCGACGGGCCTGATCTCGCTCGGGTTCAGCGCCGGCGTCGACTTCTTCGGCGTGACCTTCAGCGACCTCTATGTCAACAACAACGGCAACGTGACCTTCGACTACGCCCTGTCGACGTACACCCCCTTCGACCTGACCTCCACGGGACGCCAGATCATCGCCCCGTTCTTCGCCGACGTGGACACCCGGACCGACAGCAACCCGGTGGTCTTCGGCTCGGGGACGGTCGACAGCCGTGATGCCTTCGGAGTCACCTGGGAGGACGTCAACTGCTACGTCTCCCAGTCCCGGACGAGCCGGAACACGTTCCAGGTCGTGCTCGTCGAGCGCTTCGACACCGGACCCGGCAACTTCGACATCGAGTTCAACTACGACCAGATCCAGTGGGAGACCGGCCAGGCGAGCGGCGGTAGCGTCGACTGCCTCGGCGGCAGCTCCGCGCGCGTCGGCTACTCCAACGGCACCGGAGATCCGGGCACCTTCTACGAGCTCCCCGGCTCCGCCGTGCTCGGCGCGTTCCTCGACTCCGGACCGGCCTCCACCGCCCTGATCCTCAACAGCCTGAACAGCACCGTGCTCGGTCGGTACATCTTCGAGGCCCGCGAGGGCGAGATCGTGCAGCCCTGCGACGACAGCGACGGCGACGGACTGTGCGACGACGAGGACCCCTGCCCGCTCGACCCTGACAACGACATCGATCAGGACCTGGTCTGCGGTGACGTCGACAACTGCCCCGGGGACGCGAACCCCGTGCAGGAGGACTTCGACGGGGACGGCCTCGGGGACGTCTGCGACCCGGACGACGACAACGACGGTGTGCCGGACGTCTCGGACAACTGTCAGTTCGTGTCGAACCCCGGACAGGAAGACAACGACGGGGACGGCGACGGAGACGTCTGCGACGCCGACGACGACAACGACGGCGTGCCGGACGCCATCGACAACTGCCCGTGGGCTGCGAACCCGGGCCAGGAGGACTTCGACCAGGACGGAGACGGTGACGTCTGCGACCCGGACGACGACGATGACGGCGTCGAAGACGCCGCCGACCTCTGCCCGCTCAGCCTGACCGACCCGGAGATGAACGTGCCGAGCCGCGGGCTGCGTCCCAACAGCCACGCCTGGATGGAGGGTGTCGAGTTCACGCGCGCGCTCCCGAAGGGCAACGGTGGCGGCAACGGCTCGCTGTTCACGATGGCCGACACCCTCGGCTGCGCCTGCTACGAGATCATCGACTACTGCCTCTACGGCGCGGGCCACAGCAACTTCGGCTGCTCGACCAGCGTGATGAGCACGTGGGTCGGGGGCGGCGGATTCTCCTGCGGGCAGTGACGCCTGGCGCGCTCCTCGAGCGCACCGACCGCCGCGACTCCGGTGGGTCGCTGGGTCCTCGGACCCCGCGGCTCATCGGAGTCGCGGCGCGGGGCCTCATCGGGACGACTTCCCGGGGCTCGCGGCGTTCCCTTCGCCTGCCCGCTACCTACGAATTCAGGGCGTGGCCATCGCCATGCACGCGCGCGGCTCGGCCGAGCCGCTCCTCGCAGAGTCGGACACGGTCGAGCCGTAGCGGGCGGGCCTGGACCGGGACGGAGTCGGCGCCGGAAGCCTCTCCTCCTGTTCTCGGCGACTTCGACGTGCCCGTGGGGTGAGTCGTTCCCGGGAACGTGAGGTCCGACTCGATGTAGACCGGAAATGCACTAGCCTCGCGCACCTCATGAACACCACCGTGCGCGACCGCAGCCTGGGCCTGCTGTTCCTGGCTGCCTTTCCACTCTATGGGGTCGGTAGCGGCCTCCTGGTGACGGAGTCCGCCAGCTTGGGGCTCTCCCTGGTCCTGGCGAACTCCCTGGTCGTGCTGGTCATCGGACGAATCCTGCAGACCATCGCGTCGCCATACGGCGGGGCAGCTGCGAATCTCTATCTGGTCGCTCGCCTCTTGGAGGCGGTGTTTCTCGGGGTCTCTGCAGCTGTCGTCTACCGGGCGGGCGTCGCAGCCCCTGGCGCTCCCTACTACCGGATCGCCATGATCGGGCTGGGGATTGCCAGCCTGCCGCTGCTCTCGGTCCTGACCCGAGCGGGCCGATTGCCCACATGGCTCGGCCGCCTTGGAATCGCTGGGTATCTCGCCCTCATTTGCGGGATCGTCGCTGACGGCTTTGGAGCCGCGGACTTCGGGCTTCTTCTGATGGTCCCGGGCGCGCTCTTCGAGGTGACCTTCCCCGTTTGGCTGATCGTGCGCGGGTTCGGTCGCGGGACCATCGCTGGGTCCTGAGCACTTCGGGGGATCCCCGGGCCGCCGGCAGGGACTCGTCGCCGTCGCGGCCGACGACCGGTTCCGCCCGTCGACGGGCCAGCGGACGTCTTGGGCGTTGTCCTGAGAGCGGCCGTCCTCGCGGCCTACGGTCCCCCCGAGGTGCTGCATCTGCAGGAGGTCGACAAGCCCGCTCCGAAGCCCGGCGAGCTCCTGGTCCGCGTCTGCGCCACGACCGTCACCGCGGGGGACTCCGAGCTGCGCTCGTCCCGATTGCCGTGCATGCCGAATTGCTACAGATTGAAAGTCAGACTTTCACTCTGTATTGCGAGTGGACGCGGCGGGAGTCGATCGGACGAGCACAGGGTCGTGCGAGGACGGGTCGATCAACCCTACGTCCCTCGTTTGCGGTTCGGGAACGAGGGAGATCTCTCGGGCCGGAGAGGGGCCTCAGGGGATCCTGGTGTGTCCCCAGGGTGTCCAGCAGCAACGGTCCGCACCGTCCTGCTCCGAGCTCATTTGCCTGCTTCCGAGCGCGGCAGCTTCTACCCCGCGACCGGCTCGACCCCACTCGGCCGGAGCCGCTCCCGCGTCCGCTGCACCAGGACGTAGACCACCGGCACGAGGACCAGGGTCACGCCCGTGGACACGGCCAGCCCGCCGAGCGCCGTGCGCCCCATCGGCCCCCACAGCTCCGCACCGTCTCCCGCGGCGAGGGCCAGGGGCAACATGCCGCCCATCGTGGTCAGGGTGGTGATCAGGACGGGCCGCAGCCGGCGGCGGCCCGCGAGGCGGACCGCGGAGATCAGGTCGGCACCCTCCCGGCGAAGCAGCTTGATGTAGTCCACCAGGACGATCGCGTTGTTGACGACGATGCCGATGAGGATGATCAGGCCCAGGAAGCCCGTGATCGACAGCGTCGTGCCCGTGACCAGCAGCGCGAGGAACGCACCGGTGGCGGCGAAGGGCACGGAGAACATGATGACCAGCGGGTCGAGCCAGGACTCGAACTGCGCGGCCATGACCAGGTACACGAGCAGCAGCCCGAGGCCCATCATCAGGCCCAGGTCGGCGAAGGCGTCCCGCTGGTCCTGGACCGAGCCGCTCTGGCGGATCGTGACGCCCTGAGGACGCTCGAACCCGGCGAGCATCGCGTCCACATCGACGCCGACCTCGCCCAACGGGCGGCCCAGGATGCCGGCGGTGACCGCGACGACCCGTGACTTGTCCACGCGCCGGACCTCGATGGGGGACTCTCCCTCCCGCAGCCCCGCGATCGTGCCCAGGGTCAGCACCGTCCCCATCCGGGAGCGCACCGGCACCTGCCTCCAGTCGTCGACCTCCGCGCGGTCTGTGTCCGCAAAGCGCACGACCACGTTCCGGGGATCGCCATCCCCTGCGAAGCGCGTCGCCACCACGCCGGTCATCGCCGCGCGCAGCTCCGCGCCCGCCAGGCCGAGGGGGACCGCCGCACGGCTGGCCAGCTCCCGGTGCACCTTCACCTGGAGCTCCGGGCGGGTCTCAAGGAGGTCTGCGCTGACGTCCACGGTGCCGGGAATGCTGGCCACCGCGCGCTGGAGGCGGCCCGCGACCTCTTGCAGGGCGTCGAGGTCGTGCCCGAGCACCTCGAGGGAGACCGGCTTGCCATACAACCCGAGGCCACCGCCCGACGACGCCCCAGAGGTCACCTCGACGTTGACGACCTCCGGCAGCGGGCCGAGTCCGGCGAGCACCGCGCGTGCGACCTCCTTCTGTGACCGCTGCCGCGCCGTGCTCGGCACCAACCGCGCCTTGATGTGCACGACGTTGCTGCCCTGGCGCCCCCCCGACAGCGCCCCCGAAGCGGACGAGGAGGAGCCTGCATGCAGGTAGGTGATCTCGGTCTCGGGCTGTTCGAGGAAGCCCGCGGCCGCTCGCTCCCCGAGGGCGCGGGTCGTCTCCAGGCCCGTGCCGACCGGCAGCTCGAGGACCAGCCCCACGTCTCCGGTGTCCATCTGGGGGAGGTAGTCGGTGCCCAGCAGGCTGACGATGAGGAGCGTGGACGCAGCCAGGGCCCCGGAGCCGCCCAGGATCATCAGCGGGTGGCGCAGGGAGAAGGCGAGCAGCCTGCCGTAGGCTCGGATCCAGCCGGGGGTGTGGGTCAGCTCCTCTTCTTCGGTCTGTTCGGCTGCCCGAGTGGACGAGGGCCGGACCAGCCTCGCCGCCAGCGCCGGCGTGAGGGTGACCGCGACCACCAGGGAGCCCGCGATGGTCGCGATCATCACGATCGCCAGCTCGGTGAAGAGCTGCCCGACCATGCCGCCCACGAAGATCAGCGGCAGGAAGATCACCAGCGTCGTCGACGTGGAGGCGAGCAACGCCCCGCCGACCTCCCAGGCCCCGCGCTCCGCCGCGCGGACCGGCTCCATCCCTGCGTCCACCAGGCGGGTGATGTTCTCCAGGACGACCACGCCGTTGTCCACGACCATGCCGACGGCCAGGGCCATGGCGATGAGGCTCACGGCGTTGAGCGTCAGGCCCATGGCGTGCAGAACCAGGAACGTGAAGACGAGGGAGGTCGGGATCGTGGTGGCCACGACGAGGCTCGGTCGGAGGCGGCGCAGGAACAGGGCGACCACGAGGAGGACGAGGACGCCGCCAACGCCCACCGTCCGCTCCAGGTTGACGATCATGCGCTTGATGAACGCCGAGGTGTCCTCGAGGACCTCCACCGCGAGACTGGGGGGCAACCCGGGCCGCAGACGCTCCAGCGTCTCCTTGACGCCGTCGGCGACCTCGACCGTGTTCGCCCCGCTGACCTTGCGCACCTCCGCGACGATGGCCGCCACGCCGTTGACCAGCGCGACCTCACGCTGATCCTCCAGGCCCTCCGTGACGGTGGCCAGATCGTTGAGGGTGACCACCCCCCCGCTGGGCGAGCGGCTCACGGTGAGCTGCCGAAGCTCCTGGAGCGTGCGGGCTTCCCCCGGCATGCGGAGCGCGAAGTTGAGGGTGCCGACGTCCAGCTCTCCGGCCGGCACGTCCACGTTCTCCGCGGCCAGCACCCCCGCCAGCTCGGTCATCGTCAGGCCGGTCGCCAGGAGGCGCTGGGGCTCCACGTCCACGCGGACGATGCGCCGGGGCGCGTTGCGGATCGTCACCGCCCCGACCCCGGAGACGCGCCGCACCGGCTCGATGATCTCGTCGTCCACGAGGTCCCGAAGGAGGGCGACGTCGCCCGATGTCGACGTGATGGCGAAGACGACCACGGGCATGTCGGCCGGGTCGAAGCGCACGACGCGGGACGCCTCGGCATCGGCGGGCAGCTCTTCGCGGGCGGTCTCCAGCTGCTGCCGGACGTCGTTGGCGGCCTGGTCGAGGTCCCGGCCGAGGCCGAAGCGCAGCGTGACGATCGACAGGTTCTCCCGGGAGATGGAGGAGAGCTCGAGGAGCTCGGCCACGGTGCCGAGGGCTTCTTCGACCGGCTCGGTGACCTTGCTCTCGACGTCGAGCGCCGACGCGCCCGGGTACGGCGTCACCACCGACAGCACGGGGGGCTTGACGTCGGGCAGCATGTCGATGGGCAGCCGTGTGAGCGCCACGACCCCGAAGATGATGATGATGAGGTAGGCGACCGAGACCAGGACGGGTCGGTGGACGACGGCGCGGAAGAAGCCCATCAGGGTTGCTCGCCGACGACCTCGACCGGGTCTCCGTCGCGAAGACGGGTGTGGCCGGCCACCAGGACTCGGTCGCCGAGCTCCAGCCCCTCGATCACGGGGATCCGATCAGAGCGGCTGCTGCCGTACCGGACCGTTCGAGAGCGCGCGGTGCCCTCTTCCAGCACGAAGAGTCGCCCGCTGCCGTTTCGAGCGTCCACCAGGGCCATGCGCGGCACGGCCAGGCGGGTCGTCTCGGCGCCGGGGATGTGCATCCTGGCGGTCATGCCGTGCTTGAACACGCCCTCCGGGTTCTCCAGGACGGCCTCGACACCAACCGAGCGGGACACGGGGTCAACGGCGCCGTTGATGCGCTCCAACGTGCCCGGGAAGCTGCGGCCAGCCAGGGCCTCCACCACCACCACCACCGGCTGCCCGGGCCGCACCGCCCCCAGCTCCAGCTCGCTGACCGCCGCGGTGACCCGCACCCGAGACAGATCCGCGAGCTGCATCGGAGGCAAGGGCGACGCCCCCCCGATCATCTCGCCCTGCTCGACGTTGCGGGCGACGATCACCCCGGAGAAGGGCGCCCGGAGCTCGGTGTCCGACAGGTGCCCGGCCGCGACCTCCAGCCCTGTCTTCGCCTGCGCCGCTTGTGCGTCCGCGAGCTGCAGCCCCAGGTCGACCTCCTCGAGCTGAGCTCGGGTCACCGCTCCGCTCTCCGCCAGCCCGGCGAAGCGCTCCTGGTTGCTCCGGGCCAGGTCGAGCTGCGCCTCCGTGATCCGGGAAGCCGCCTCGGCCTGGCGCAGGCCCTGCTCGTACTGCTCGGGATCCAGCCGGAGCAGCACATCTCCCTTCTTGACGGCGTCGCCGATGCGCACGCCCACGGTCAGGACGCGGCCGGGCACCCTGGGCACGAGGATCGCGACCTGCCAGGCCTGAACCGTCGCTGAGAGGTTCAGCTCTTCGGAGAAGGTCTCCGCCGTGGTCTCGGCGACGCGCACCGTGGCGGCCGAGGGGGGCAGGCGCGCCGGGGACTCGGCCTCGGTGCACCCCACGAGTAGCATGAGCAGGAGGGTCAACGCTGTCCCGACGCTCGGATCGACAGAGGGACGGGGCGGGGCAGAGCAACGACGCATGGAGCTTGTTCCGCGCAGTCCAGGCGGTGGCGAGGGGCCGGACCGGCGGCTAGAGTATGAGGATTCCTTGCCACGCGGCAAGGTGGATGACGGGTGCCGACAAGGAGAGGTTGATGGAGCAGGACCGATGAACCGGGGCCGCAACCAGGCGACGGAGGAGCTTCGGGTGCGCGCCTGCCGGGTGGCGACGACGCTCTTCGCCGAGCGCGGCTACGCGGCTACGTCCGTGCAGGCCATCGCCGACGCCCTGGGCATCAGCAAGCAGGCGCTGATGCACCACTTCCCCACCAAACAGAGCCTTCGGGAGGGAGCCTTTGCCCTGGTGCAAGAGGGGGGGGCGGAGTTGATGCCTCGGCTGCTGACCGCGCTCGCGGCGCGGGAGGACCGCGTGGATCTCGTCGTGGCGGAGGTCGTGGGCTTCCTCGATACCCACCCGGGCTGGGCGCGCTTCATACTCCGAGGCGCCCTGGACGTAGAGAACGACGGACCGGACTTCGGACCGATCGCCAGCGCCTGGGTCCGGCTCGCCATCGACTACATCCACCGCGCCCAGGCAGACGGCGTGATGCGGGCGGACATCGACGCGGAGGCAGCCATCCCGGGGCTCGGGCTGCTCATCCTGTCGACCTTCGCCACCCTCGACCAGCCCCCGGGCGCGCACATCCCGGTGACCACGAGCCCACGGGAGTGGCGCGAGCGGCGGGTGGGGGAGCTTGCCAGGGTCGTCCGGGCGAGCCTGCTGGTGAACTCCGGGCTGATCGCGGAGCCGGCCCCGCCCGGCCCGAAGGGCTGAAGGGGGATCCGTGGAGCCGTCGTCCGCGGTCCGCCCGCCGCGCTGGGCGAGCCCCTCCCTCGGCCTCGCGTTGGGGCTGCTCTGCCTGGCCTCGGCGCCGCTCGGTGCCGCCCGCGCCGAGCCCCCTGGCGCCGACAGCCTGGGGGCGATGAGCGGCTACTGGGTCCACGTCGGCGGCGACGAGGAGGAGGAGGAAGAGGCCCGCCGGGCGGCCATCGAGCGAACGGTGCAGCAGATGCCCCTGCTGTTCCGGCCCTTCGCCCGGGGACGCATCGAGAGGGCCACCCGGCCTGTGGCGTACCACCACATCGGGCTGGACGGCGACCGGCTCACCATCCAGAGCGGGACCCATCCCGCGGTGATCACCGATGTGCAGGGCTCTCCCGTGCAGAGCATCGGCGAGGGGGGCGCCAAGGAGGTCATCACCCGGCAGATCACCGGCAGCTGCCTGGTGTCCCGGTCCCAGCAAGGCAAGAGCTCGGGCTCGAGCCGCTTCTGCCTGTCTCCCGAGGGGGACGCGCTCACCGTCACGCTCACCGTGCAGAGCGACCAGCTCCCCAGCGACATCGTGTTCTCCGTCAGCTACCGGCGCCGGGAATGAGTGGGTGCGCTCCGCGGGCCTCGCTGGGGCCGGTCGGGCAGATCGGGGAGTTGCCTCCCCCATCCGCGAGATTGCGCTGGACGGCGAGCGCTGGGTGGACGAGCAGGGCACTTCGCTCACGCGCTGGCGCAAGCACGCGCGACCGCCACATGTCCCCCGGCTGGGTGCACCTCTCAGGACCCCCGTTCTGCGGCGTCAACTGGACCAGCTGCACCATCGTCGGGACTCCAGAACGCGCGGAGAACGCGCGGAGCGCGCATCCCAGAACGACAAGAGCCCCAGGAAACCCGGGGCTCTTGCGTCAGTTTGGTGGGCCATGTGGGATGAGTATCGGACTTTTCGGTGGGTCGGGGCCTGGGTCCAGGATGGTGGTGCTGGCCGACCGGCGTGGCCCCGCGGGCGAGGACGGGCCGAAGGCATCGCTGTCATTGATGTCGAGCCGACTCTTTGTGTGGATGACCCTGGTCTGACATGAGGGAGCCTCTGGCGCCAGGGACGGGCTAGCGGACGTTCGGGGACCACCTGCTCGACCTCCGGGAGGGGGCGGGGCCGCCGGAGCTCATCTGGCCAGCCCCTCCACGAACTCGCCGACGGCCCGCTCCGCGATGGCGAAGTCGTCGCCGCCCCACTGGTGGCCGCTGTCTTCGAGGATCAGCTCACGTTTCTGGTCGTCGGGAGTGGCGATGGCCTCGATGAGGTCCCGGCCGACCTCCCAGGGGGCGACGCGGTCGAACCGGCCCTGCATCACGAGCATGGGGATGTCGATGACGGCCATGTCCTGACTGAGCTGATCGTCGAGGACGAACTCCTCCAGGAAGCTCTCGGACTGCTGGGACGCCCGCTGGTTCCAACCCATCAGCGGGCCGGATGCGGGGGAGGCGAAGATGAACTCCGGCGGCACCGCGCCCAGGGCATTCTCGTTCTCCACGGGGGCTTCGGCCCCACCCGCCGAGGACATGCAGGCGTAGTGCGTCGACCAGTCGTCGGTTTGGGTCAGCTGCGGGGTGCGCTCGTAGAAGTCCACGCAGCTCAACCAGAACTCCTCGCCCTCCTCGGTCTCTGTCCTGGACCGGATGATCGACTGCTCCAGCGACCACGGCCGGGAGTAGCCGTAGGCCCGCTGGGCCGAGTAGTTGCCGTGCTCGAAGACGAAGCCGTGAACGCCCGCCCGTCGTGCCGCGGACCCCTCGCCCGACGCCAGGAAGTGCACGCCGACGGTGCCCCCCCAACTCGTGCCCCACAGCACCACGCGCTGGACGTCGTACCGCTCTCGCAGGACGTCGAGCACCAGCTCCAGATCCTCCGTGTAGGAGGCCACGGTCGTGGCGTCCGGGTCCGCGTCGCCCTGGGAATTGCCGGCGTGGCGCTGGTCCCAGTAGACGACCGCGTGGTTGGCTTCGAGCTCCTGCCATCCGAGCAGGCCGAAGGCCGTGGCGCTTCCTCCGGGGCCGCCGTGCAGGGACACGATGAAGTCCCCGGAGCCCGGATCCCCCTTGACCCAGACCGGCATGTCGGCGCCGTTGCTCCGCACGTAGAACCAGTCGCCTTCGGTGTAGAGCGAGCACCCCGCCTGCAGCGCCAGGAGCAGGCCGAGGGAGAGGGCGGCGAGGCGGCTCATCGTTCCGTCTCCCCGAAGCGGAGTTGGATGCCGGACTGGACGACGACGTGGGCCAGCCAGCCGGTGTTGACCGGGGTCTCGCCCAACACGACCAGGCGGAGGAACCACGCCACGGGCGTGCCGTCGATGCGCCGGAAGTCGGCCCCCAGGCCGAGGCTGCCCTGCAGCGCGAAGCGGGCCCGCCCGGTGGGGTCCGCCTGCCTCACGCTCCCGTCGGTGCCGCGCTCGTAGACGACACCGTCCACCCAGGTCTCCATCCAGCCGGCGCCCAGCAGCAGCTCGCCGAAGAAGCCCTCCGGCGAGGTGAGGCGACCACCGAGGCGGGGGAGCACGATCAGCGCCGCGTGGTTGCGGGGGTGGATGTAGCCGATGACCTCGGGCGAGAAGGACAGTTGGAACGCAGTCGACTCCAGGAGGCCCAGATCGAAGCTGGCGGCCACGCCGGGGTGGGTCAGCGCTTCGCCGAAGTAGGAGACAGACACGGCGGTCGACGGCCTGGGCGGGCTGTCTGCCCGGGCTCCCGCCGCCTGCACGAGCAGGGCCGCGGTCATTGAGAACAATGCTCCACGCCTCATCGTCGCCTCTCCCCGATGTCTCTCGTCGGCGTCGACGGGTCCACGCGCTCAGTGCCGCTACCATGATGCGGTCGTGAGTATCCCCGCGTCGAGTCTCCGCCTCCTCGTCGAGGGTCTCGCGACTCGCGGCGTGTCCCTCGCGGCGTGCGCGGCGCGGCTCGGAGTCCAGCCGGACTCCCTCTGCGGCGAGGGGGACACGACGCCGGCCAAGGCCCTCGCCCTCGCCGACTTCGCCCTGGAGGTGGGGGGGCCCTCCTTCGGCGTCGACGCCGGGTTCGCGATCCCGCCCGGCCGCCTCGGCCTCGTCGACCACCTCTGCGCAGCGGCCCCGACGGTGGGAGCGGCGCTCGAGGACCTGCAGCGCTACTTCGCCCTCGTGGCGACCGGCGTCCGTCTCCGGTGGCAGGGCTCCAGCCTGAGCATCGAGCTCCCCCCGGTCGAGCTGGCCCAC
>CALAGR010000502.1 GCA_937891735.1 uncultured Pseudomonadota bacterium
GCCGCGATCACCCCTGCGAGGTCCGGGAACCGCGGGTTCTGCTCTGCGACCTCGATGATCGCTCCGGGTCGTGCGGCCAGCGCCCGCGCCTCGGCGAGGTCCAGGGCCAGGGGGGTCTCCAGCAGCGCCGGCAGCCCCAGATCGAGCACTGCCCTCGCGACCCTGCCGTTCTCGGGCGACGACACCGCCACCACCGCGCCCCGCGCGCCCATCGAAGACGCCGCCCCCAGGTCCGTGGCCCAGGGCACCCCGAGCGCCTCCCCCAGGGCCCGGGCCCGCCCCTCGCTCCGGCCGATCACCCCCGCCAGCGTGACGCGGTCGCACATCCAGCGGCTGAGCAGCGGCCCATACACTGCGCTCGCCCGGCGCCCCGCGCCGATGAGGACGACAGGAAGCGGGCTCACGCCGGCAGGCGGATCCGGAAGTCGGCCCGAAAGCCGTTGTCCTCACGCAGCACGAAGCAGATCGGACCGGCACAGACGCGCACCTGCGCGCCAAAGGCTTCGTCGGGCCACGCCGAGGTGCCCGCGAGGGCCGCGGACAGCTCCGCTTCGGGGATCGAGGACGGGATCGGCCCCAGGATCAGCGAGCAGAAGGTCAGCCCCCCGCGCGCGTCCGGCTCGAAGATCCAGGTGGTCGGAAAGCCCGGCGACTGAAGGGTCCAGTGCCCGATCCGCACCTTGCCGGCCGGATCGTCGTACAGATCCCCCGCCTTGGCGGTGCACACGGCGGCCCGTCCCTCCAGGAGCCGAACCACCTCGGGCGCCGCGAGCTGGCGGGCCAGCGCGTCGCACCCCGCGCAGTTCTCGGCGCTCACCACCACGAGCAGGCGCGAGCAGCCCGCCGCGAGGGCCTGACGCCAATGCTCCTGCACACTCTCGGTAAGGTCCAGCTCGCGCACCTTTGCACCGTAGCCGCCCGGAGCCCCCATGGCCGACGCACCCCCCGCGAACCTCCCCCAGACCTTCCGGCCCGTGCCCCGCACCGGCGTCATCTACGTCATGACCGAGGCCGCCTCCATGGGGTTCTCCTACGGCGCGCCGGGGTGGTCCAACCTCGGCCAGGGCGCCCCCGAGACCGGCCCCCTGCCGGGCGCCCCGGCGCGCATCAACCGCATCGACATCGACGAGGCGGCCCACGAGTACGCCCCCGTGGGCGGCCTGCTCGACCTGCGCGAGGCCGTCGCCGCGCTGTACAACGCCCGCTACCGGCGGGGCCTTCCGAGCCAGTACACCGCCGAGAACGTGGCCATCTCCGGCGGCGGGCGCGTGGGGCTGACGCGGGTGGTCGCGTCCCTGGGCCGGGTGCACGTCGGCCACCTCCTGCCGGACTACACCGCGTACGAGGAACTGCTCGAGATCTTCCGGGCCTTCGTGCCCATCCCGATCATCGCCGAGGAGGAGGACGGCTTCACCCTGTCCCCCGCCGCCCTGCGCAAGGAGATCGTCGGCAAGGGGCTGGGGGCCCTGCTGCTGTCCAACCCGTGCAACCCCACCGGCCACGCCCTGCGCGGCGGCGCCCTGCGGGCCTGGGTGGACACGGCGCGCTCCCTGGGCTGCACCCTCATCCTGGACGAGTTCTACAGCCATTACCTGTACGGCGACGCGGCCCGGGACGACGGCCCCTCGCTGTCCGCCGCGCGGTACGTGCAGGACGTGGACGCGGATCCGGTCGTGCTCATCGATGGGCTGACGAAGAACTGGCGCTACCCGGGCTGGCGGCTGTCCTGGACGGTGGGCCCCAAGGACGTCATCAGCCGGATCACCTCGGCCGGGTCGTTCCTGGACGGCGGGCCGCCCCATCCCATCCAGCGGGCCGCGCTGCCGATGATCGAGCAGGCCTGGGCGGACGCCGAGGCCCTGGCGATCCAGGCTGAGTTCGGACGCAAGCGCGAGCTGGTCCTGGGTCGGCTGCGCGCGATGGGGATCGGCGTGAGCGCGCCTCCCACCGGGGCGTTCTACGCCTTCGCGGACCTGTCGGCCCTGCCGCCGAGCCTGCAGGACGGCATGGACTTCTTCCGCGCGGCGCTGGCCGAGCAGGTGATCGTCGTGCCCGGCAAGTTCTTCGACGTGGATCCCGGGCGCCGCCGGGACCACATCCCATCGCGGCTGCGCAGCTACGTGCGGGTGAGCTTCGGACCGAACGCCGAGACGCTGACCGCCGGTCTGGATCGGCTCGACGCCCTCATCCGACGCGCCTGAACTGCGCCTACTGGGCGACCGTGCCCAGCGTGCGGCTCGCGCGCAGCCGGTCCATCGCCGCCGTCCAATCCTGTTGAGCACCGGTGGCGCCGGGCCAGGCGCAGGTGCGCAGGCCGTCGTCGTTGAACGCGGGCGCTTCGTCGTCGTGGAAGTGCACCCCGAAGTTCGTGGGGGCGTAGTAGGTGTCCGTGCGCACCAGGCCGCCCCACACCGCGTAGCCCCCGTCGAACCCCGGCTGGCCGGCCGCTCCCGCGTCGGTGAGCAGCCCCAGGGTCGTGCCGTCCAGGCGCGCCCACGTCGACCGCACCTGAAGGTCCCGCAGCCCGTCGGGGCTCACGCACCCCGGCCAGGTGCCCATGACCTTGGGGGACTCGTCGTCGGGGTCGCAGGTCGCAGCTCCCGGCTCCTGCCCCCAGGGATAGCGCTGGCCCTCTTCGCCGCCCGCCGCCCGCATCAGCTCGGCGACGGTGCACAGACGGCGGCCCCGAGCCCACAGCCAGGGCTCGATGGTCTCGCGCAGCTGCTTCTTGGCGATGCCGTCTCGGGGCCACGGATCCCCCTCGGCGCCGGGCAGGGGGAAGCGGTCGATGCAGAACCCGTCCAGCGCATGCTCGGCGCGGGGCACGACGTTGTTCGGGGTGTAGCGGGCGGCGCGCTCCGCTTCGGCCTCCCCCAGGGTCGCGGTCCCGCCGGCGATGGCGATCATCCCGTCGGGGCAGGTGGGCAGCTCCCCCGCGGGCAGGGGCGCGGGCGCCACCGGCAGGTCCGGGGGGGCGGGATCGGCCTTCGGGGCGGGCGGAGGC
>CALAGR010000503.1 GCA_937891735.1 uncultured Pseudomonadota bacterium
GCCAGCTCGCGGAGACGGGGCGGCGGGCCTCGGCGGGAGGCCGGCCGGCGCCCATCGCGGCGCACCAGACCTACGGGGAGCTGCTCGGCGTCACCGTCGCGGCGGAGGCGCCCCGGATCCGACAGATCGGGCCACGCCCCACGGACATGCTGCCGTCCATCGAGCTCGATCCCACCACCGTGGGGGACCGGCCCACCATCCTGGACGACGCCCCCATCGCCACCAGCGGGAGCTGGGTGCAGGCGCAGCTGATGGAAGGCACCCCCACCGTCATGGTGGAGGGAGAACCGGTGCACCTCGCGGGGGGCTCGGTGGACGTCGAGTCCGTCCCGGAGCTGGAGCCGGTGCCGCCGCCGGTCGCCGTTGCCGCGCCGCGACCGCCCCTGCCCCGGGGGCTGCGCATCGACACGATCCACGAGCCGGAGGGCGGCTACGGCACGCCGCGCCGGCGTCCGCTCCGGGCTTGCCTGCCGCGCTTCAGCCCCGGGCCCGGCGACCGGAGAACCCCCTCCGCCCAGGGCGACTGAGGTGCCCACCCTCTTTCACGTGGGCCAGGCGGCGCTGCTGCTCCTCCTGGGCCTGGGCCTCGTCGTGCGCCAGAAGAAGGCCGGCGGGGGCCTGGCGATGCTGTGGCAGGTGCTGCTCGCGCTGGGCGTGATCGCCTGGGGCGGGGCCACGCTGTCCACCATCGCGCACGACCGGGGGCCTTCGCTGGAGGTGGAGCGCTACGTCCTGCGCCCGCCGCCTGCCGGGGCCGTGACCCTGGGCACCGCGGACTTCGCGGACGTGCCGCTGTTTGACCACCACGCCGCGCCGGTGCACGCGGTGATCACCTGGCAGGCCCACGGCGACGCCGATCCGGTGCCCGTTCTGTGGAACGCGAGCGCCGAGCACCGGCTCGAGGTGGACGGCGAGGACAGCTCCTCCATCGACCTGGGCCCCCGGACGGAGCTGCGGCTGGGCGGTCGCACCCTGGAGGTGATGGCCACGGGCCCCTGGCCGGCGGTCAACCTGATCGACGATGAGGGGCAGATCCATCGCCTGCGGGCGGGCTTCGCTCGGGGCGTGCTGGCGCTGCTGCCCGGCGTCGGACCGCTGGTGCGCAGCCGCCTGGGGTATCTGCAGGAGGGCCCGGACGGCGTCGGCTATGTGCTGCAGCGCACCGCGCCGCTCCCCGGGTCCGGCCCCGCCGCGGTGTTCGCGACCCGCGGCTCCACCGCGAGCCTGACCTTCGACTCCCCCGCCGAGCGAGCCAGCCACCCCGTCGTGGTGGACCGGCCGGGCGCGCCCCCGATCCAGCCCGGCGCCCGCGCCGTGCCCCTGCGCTCGGGCCAGGTGGTGACGATGGGGTACTCGCGCTTCCAGGTGGGGGTCGCGCGGGGCGGCGTCGTCACCCTGCGCTCGGTGGGCCACCCGTCGCGCATGCCCTGGCCGACGCAGACCCGGGTCCTCGATGTGGGGGCGGGCCTGCTCCTGGCGGGAGACGCGGCGGGCGAGGTCTTGACCCTGGCGAGCCTGGACCCGGACCGGGCGCGGGGCTTGCTGCACCTCAACGGGCGCCTCGTGGAGGGGGCCGGCGGCGAACAGCGGGCCAGCGTATTGCAGGGCGAGCGGGTGGAGCTCCCCATCGGCCCGGGCGCCCGCGTGACGCTGCGGATCGCCGGCGCGGCGACCCCCCGCACGGCGCTGGCGGGCCTCGCCTCCTCCACCGAGAGGGCCTCCTGGAGGGGCCTGCTGCTGCTCGCGGGGCTGTACCTGCTGCTGACGACCCTCGCCTCGGGGCTGGGCGTGGTGCACACCCGCTCCGCCGCGGTCCTGCACGGCGCGGCGATGCTCTTCGTCGTGGGCGTGGCTTGCCTGTACCGCCTCGCGGAGCCCGGCGACAGCCTGCGGGCGGGGTGGGCCCTGCGTCAGGTGCAGCTCGGGACGGTCGCGGTGGGTCTGGGCGTGCTGGCGCTGCTGGTCCTGGGCGCGGTGGCGTGGCTGCGCACCCGGCGGGGGCTGCGGCCCCTGCGCGGCGACGGGATCTTCCGCTGGCTCGACGGACCGGAGGGGGACGGATCCCGCTCGCGCTGGCTGTACGCCCTGGCGGTGGCGGGGCTCGTGGCCCAGCTGCCGTTCGGTGAGGCGGGCATCGCGCTGCCGGGCCTGGGCTCGGTCCAGCCCATCGAGCTCGCGCGGGGCCTGCTGGTGGTCTACCTGGCGTACTGGACCTCCCGGGCGCTCGAGGAGAAGCAGGCGCGGCGGCGCGGTCCCGAAGGGCTGTCTGCGCGCTGGGCCTACATGGCGCACACGGTCCCGATCCTGGTGGTGCTGGGGCTGTGCTACGGGCTGCACGACATCAGCCCCATCCTCGTCTTCGTGGTGTTCATGGCGGTGCTGTACGCGCTGGCCCTCATGCGCCCGTCGGTCACCCTCTGGCCGCTGCGGGAGCTGAAGCAGCACCTCGCGGTGGACCTGCTCCTGGTGGCGAGCGTGCTGCTGGGGGCGGGCTTCCTGCTGCTCGGCGATCCCGACGGCACCGTGGCCCGGCGGCTGCAGGTGTGGTGGGACCCCTGGAGCCAGACCGCCGAGGCCTACCAGTCCATGACGGCGTTGTGGGCGTCGGCCTCGGGGGGGATCTGGGGCCAGGGCTGGACCGGCGCCAACGGCGTGCTGCCCCCCGCGGTGCGCGACGACTTCATCCTCGCCCTGCTCGCGGCCCGGGGCGGCGCGGTGGCCGTCACCCTGGTGGCCGTGACCTTCGGGCTCATGCTCGCGTCGGGCTCCGCGTCGGTCCGCCGTGACGGCAGCCCCGCGGGCGCCGAGCGCAGGGGGCTGCTGGCGGGCGCGATGTTGTGGATGCTGGTGATCCAGGCCGCCGTGGTGCTCGGGTCCGCCACCGGGGGGCTGCCCGTGATGGGGCAGCCGCTGCCCTTCGTCGCCGCCGCGGGCTCCCACCTGCTGCTGTTCTGTCTGCCTGCGGTGGCCACCGTGCTGTGGTGCACGCGGGTCCCGCTGGCGTCCGAGCGTGCCGCCGTCCGGCCCACCCGCCGCATCCCGCTCAGCCCCGTGGAGCTCCCGGATGTGCCCGATCCCGGCGGACCGCCGGGGCCCTGGGGGTGGCGTCCGCCGACAGATGCGGTGGTGCCCGGCGCGGTGGTGCCCGGTGGGCCGCTGTCGCTGGGACCGACCACGCACGGAGCGGGCTCGTGAACGTGCTGCGCCGGGTCCGGCTCGGGCTGCTGCTGGCGGCGTTCCTGTTGATCTGCGCGACGGCCTGGCGGGCCACGAACCTCGTCGCGGCGTGGGGCCCCGGGGGCGCCCAGACCATCGCCCTGGACGTCGAACAGCTCGGCGGCGGCGTGCTCGTGGAGGTGCAGGAGGACGGGGTGCGCGCGCGGATCGGGGACAGGGACCTGCAGCTGGTGCCGGGCGTACAGGTGGCGGTGGGCGAGGTGATCCTCGAGCTGCGAGGTGGCGGCACCGAGACCAGCCGCGAGATCCTGCGTCGGGACTGGGCCGTGTACGCGCACCCCGAGCGCGGGTTTCGGCGCATCGACGTGGGCCCGGATCCGACCGGCCACGGGGACGGCGTGCGCGACCGGGTCGTGGTGCCCGCGATCGGCGCCGGGACGCAGGGCTGGTTCCACCTCGCGCCGAGCGGGGCGGGGGCCGAGCCGCGCTTCCTGCCCGAGGACCGGGGGGCCTGGGTGGTGGCCGAGCAGGCGGGGCTCACGGTGCAGTCCGGCGGCCTGACCCACACCCTGCAGTCCGGTGGCCGCGCGCTGGTGCGGGACCGCTTCGCGATCTGGCACCAGCAGGTGCCTCTGCGCCTGGACGTGCGGTGGCAGCCCGTGCGTCGCGCGTCTCCGGTGCTGGACGGCGCTGGGCGGGTGCAGGGGTATGTGGACGTGGACGCCGTGGATCTGGTGGTCCTGGCCATCGAGCCTGGCGATCGCCCAACGCCTGGCGCGCTCCTCGTCCGGTTCGCGGGCACCGAGCGCAGCATCCCCCTTCCGCCCCGCAGCCGGCTGCTGCTGCACGGCCGCAGGGACCAGCTGCGTCCCTTCAGCGGTGGCGTGCTGCCCACGCGGGCGGCGGATCGGCAGCTCGAGGCGGCGGTGGCGGCGGGGCTGGCGGACGGCTGGATCCAGGTCGAGGCCGCAGGAAGCAGGGTGGCGGTGCCCGGCGACGCGCACGGACCCGCTGACGGGCTGAGCTGGGCGCTGTCACGATCCGTGGTGGAGCTCATCGACGACTACGACCGCGCGCGCTCTCCGGTGGCCTTCCGGTTGGGCCCGGGGCTCGTCGCGGCGGCCGCGCGCTGCACCGACGCCGACGATCACACCGTGGGGATCCGCTACGCGCCGAGCCTGCAGGCCTGGGTGCCTGCGAGCCGGCCCCTGGGGGGAGTGCACACCTGCAGCATCCCCGCGAGCGGATCGGCGGAGACCACGTGGGTCGAAACGGCGCTCCCCGCGGCGTGGCATGCCGACGACCAGGACTGGACGGCGCTCGCCGCGTCCCGGGGCGTGTGGCGCCGCCACCCCGTGCAGGTGCAGCGGGTGATCGCGCTGCGGCTCGACGGTCGGCCTGCGGTGGCGGGACCGGATCGTGTGGCCGCCTCGGTGGCCGGAGGCCCTGCTGGGACCACGCTGATCGCCGCCTCGGTGCGCATGTCGGGCCGGGGGTTCGGGGACTGGGACCAGCGCAGCGCTGCGGCGAACGCGGCGGCCCTCGCGGTCTGGACGCGGATCCCCGGGGACCGCTGGAGCGTGCAGGGATCGGCCCCGGCGGCGGTCCCGGATCGACCCCGCCCCGTCTTCATTCGCGTGCCCGTGACCGCGATGGAGGCCGGCTGGATCGCGCTGGACGTGGCCGCCCCGGGCTCCATCGTGTCGGCCCGCTGGAACGACGCGGCGCTCGATCCGGCGGCCCTGCCCGAGCCCGGTCCCGAAGGGGCACGGCGCCTGAGCCTGCCGGTGGTCCCCGGCGAGAACCTGCTCGCGTTGCACGTGGAACGACCGCCCACCGCCCCGGTCGCCGAAGCTGGCGGGGCCCGCTTCCTCACCGACGCCGCCGGCACGCCCACGGCGCTGGCGGAGCACGTGGCGGAGCGGCGAGCGCGTCGCTCGGTGATCTCCGAGGCCACGCCCTCGTCGGTGGTCGACCGGGACGCCGCGGACGCCGCCTCGGTTCTGGTGGAGCGCGGAGCGGCGGGGATCGACGCAGGCACGCGGTGGCAGATCGCACCGGCGCGGGAGCGCGCCGCGACGGCGGAGCTGATCCTGGCGGCGGGGCCCGGGGTGGTGATGCGCAACGACTTCGGGGCCCTGGTGCTCACCCGGCAGGGCCTGGAGTGGCACAACGGGGACCGCCTGACGCTGGGTGGGATCCGGCGGGTCGACACGGATCCCGAGGGTCCGCCCGTCGCCGGCTTCAAGATCCGCCCCGGCACCCGCTGGGATCTGACAGCGGACGGACAGGCCATCGCCGGCCCCGACTTCAGGCTCGCCGCAGCGCCCCAGTGCGGGGGCGAGGAACTGTCCTCCCCGATCATCGTGGTGTTCGCGGGCACGACCCGCTGCGTCGACGTGCAGGGGCGGCCCCGGTGGGCCGAGGACCCTGGATCCGCCGCGGTCCCCGCCACCCGGCTGCGGGTGCGCACCGACGGCTTCGAGGGGCTCAGCGTCGGGTGCACGCGGCCCGCCAGCCTGTGGACGCCGGACGCCGAGGTGACACCGGTCCCGGCGAGTCCCCAGGCGGATCGCCTGGTGGCGTGGCCCGCCGGCGCGTGGCTCGTGATCCCTGGATCGGACCTGCGGCTGCGTCGGCCCTGGCCCGCGGACGAGGCGACCCTGCGCGCCCCTTCGCCCGTGGCGAGCGGGCGGGTCACCATCGACGACGACCTGCAGGCCCACGCCCTGTCCGCGCTGGACGCCCACCAGGCGTTCGACGCGGCCGCATCCACCGAGCCGGACACCCACGGGCTGCTCGGCGCGGTGCTGCTGCTCGACGCGCGGGACGGCGACGTGCTCGCCTGCGCGGCCCGGGACAGGGCGGGCCGTCAGAGCCCCACGGCGTGCTGGACCGACCACGATCTGCGCCCCGGCTCGACGTTCAAGATCGCCACCGCGGCGGCGGCGCTGGGGTCGGACGATCCCGTGGTGCGGGCGATGCTCGATGGGCGGCTGCCCTCGGGCCTGACCCGGACCGGCGCCTCGGGCAGCCTGAACGAGGCCCGGCTGCCCCGTCTGCCCCTCGGCAGCGGGCCGGATCGCCCGCTTCGCACGCGCCTGTCCAACTTTCGGAACCAGCCCATGGCCTCGGACCTGGATCTGGAGGGGGCGCTGCGCGGGTCCGTGAACACGTGGTTCGGCTACCTCGGCCCGCTCCTGCACAACCCCCTGCGCCAGGGCTGGGGAGACGCCGCCATCGCCAGCCGTGCGGACCGCGGGCGCTCCTGGGCGGTGCTGGACGTGGCGTCGGCGGCGGGCTTCGGTGAGCGCATGGACCTGGGTCTGGGGGTCTGGGGGACCGGCGGCTCGGTGCCCCACGAGGCCGCAGACTCGGACGCGCAGGTGGCGGCCCGGGCCATCGGGCAGGACGCCGTCCGGGCCACCCCCCTGGGCATCGCGGGCCTCGTGAGCATGGTCGCCACAGATGGCCGGATCCCCCGGCCCCGCCTGGATCCGGACCGGGCGCCGGCGCGGACCCGCGTGCTCTCCGAGGCCGACGCCGCCCGGCTCCGCGCGGCCCTCGCCGACGTCGTGGTGCGGGGCACGGCGTCCCGGGCTTTCGCCGACCACCCCTTCCGATCCCTGATGATCGGCAAGACCGGCTCGGCGCAGCGCATCGACGCCAACGGGCTGCCCCGCACCGACTCGTGGTTCGCGGGCGCCGTGATGCCCCCGCCGGACCTGGACGGAGCGCCCGTGGTGGTCGTGGTGGTGTTGCCCGGGGCCGGTCTTGGGGGCCGTCACGCGGCGGAGGTCGCGGACGACGTCTCCCGCGCGGTGATCGTGGCGCGCGGGTGGGACCGCTCGGAGGTCATCGCGGCCCGCTGGTAGAGGGAAGCGGGCGGCTATAGGGCCGATGGGTGGGATAGGACCTCGTCGTTGCTCCGCTTTCTTCGCTGCCTGTTCCTGCTGATCCTCGTCGGAGGGTGCGCAGGCCAGCCCCAGGATGGGCGCGCCCCGGATGAGCCAGTCGAGCAGGACTGGCTGGCGGTCGTGTCCCGACGGATCCGCTTGTCCGAGTACCAGCCGCGCCTCGAGGCGGGCTCCGTGCACGCGAGCAACCGGGCGTGGGGGCTGCGCTCCAGCCTGGACGCCGACGGGCTGCGCCTGGGGCCGTGGGGGCAGCAGGACCAGCCGGCCACGATCCGCACCCTCTCCGTCGGTCGCGCGCACGCCGCTCTTGGGTCTTCGGGCGCCCCCACCCTCGGCGCGTGTCGTCAGCCTGACGCGATCACCATCGAGGGCGACTGCCTGCACGCCGTCGAGCGGGCCTGGCCGGGGGTCGTCGAGTGGTGGACCAACACGCCCGAGGGGATCCGCCAGGGCTGGACCGTCGCGGAGCAGCCCACCGGGGACGGCCCGCTGACGGTCGCCGTGGCGCTGGAGGGGGTCGGGCTGCAGAGCGGGAGCGACACCGGCCTGCGCCTGTCGTGGGCGGGCGGAGTGCTGCGCTACGGGGACCTGCACGCCTGGGACGCAACGGGCCGCACGCTGCCCGTGGGGCTGGCGGTGCAGAGCGCCGTGCAGGGCGTGGTGAGCGTGGCCATCGAGGTCGACGATGCCGACGCCGCCTACCCGATCACCATCGATCCGCTCCTGACGACCATCGACTGGTCCTACGCGGACACGGGGGTCGGCAGCTACTCCGAGCTGGGCTCCACCGTGTCGACCGCCGGCGATCTGAACGGCGACGGCTACTCCGAGGTGGTGATCGGCGCGCCCTGGTACAGCCAGAGCAGCAGCCTTGAGGGCTACTTCGCGGTGTTCGACGGCTCCGCCACGGGGCTCGGGCTGAGCCCGTCGGCGTCCGGGACGGGCACCTACCACCTGCGCCTGGGGCACTCCGCGGACCAGGCGGGCGACATCAACGGGGACGGGTACGGAGATCTCGTGGTGTGCGGCCGCGGCGACTCCGGCGACTCCTCCTGGTACCCCGGCGAGGCGCGGCTGTACTACGGGTCCGGGTCGGGGATCGGCGGCTCAGCGAACTGGACGGGCTCGGTCGGATCGAACGGCGACTGGTTCGGGTACGACTGCGCGGGCGCGGGGGACGTCAACGGCGACGGCTTCTCGGACCTGCTCGTGGGCGCGCCGGATCGGGATGACCCGAGCGGCGGCTTGTCCTACGACGAGGGCGCGGCCTACCTGTTCTTCGGCTCCGCCACGGGGCCGGCCTCCACGAGCGTCGCGAGCTGGAGCCTGTACGGGAGCGACAACACCGGCGAGCTGGGGATCCGGCTGGACGGCGCGGGCGACATCAACGGGGACGGATACGCCGACGTCGTCATCGGTGAGCCCGGCTACGGCGTGGACACGGGGCGGGTGCAGGTCTTCTACGGCGGCGCCAACGGGCTCGCGTCCACCGCGGACCTGACCCTGGGCGGCGTGGGCAGCAACGACGACTTCGGCATGGGCGTCGCCGCCGCCGGGGACGTCAACGCGGACGGATACGCCGACGTGATCATCGGCGCGCCCGACGCGAGCTGCGCGTTGACCGGCGGTCCCTGCGGCTCGGCCCAGGTGCACCGCGGCTCGGCGGGCGGCTTGTTGGCCACCGCGAGCTGGACGGTCAAGGGCACGGTCGCCTACGGGTCCTTCGGGCGCGACGTGTCCGGGGCCGGGGACGTGAACGGCGATGGGGTGGCGGACTGGATCGTCGGCGCGCCGAGCAGGACCGGGCCCGCCGGCAGCTCCGCGGGGGCGGCCTTCCTGTACCAGGGCTCCGCGAACCTCGGCGGCAGCATGGCCCAGGCGTTTGGCGGCGCGGACTGGTCCGTCGAAGGCGGGCAGGCCGGAGAGGAACTCGGGTGGTCCGTGTCCGCCGCCGGGGACGTGAACGGCGACGGCTTCGGTGACGTCATCGTGGGCTCGCCGGAGTGGAACGGCAGCCTCACCGACCAGGGCATGGTCCAGGTGTGGCTCGGATCCCCCGCGGGGCTCGCCACGGCGTCGGGCTGGGACACCGAGTCGAACGCGGCGAACGCAGAGCTCGGGGCCGCCGTGGCCTCGGCCGGGGACGTGAACGGCGACGGCTACCAGGACGTGCTGGTGGGCGTGCCGAACTACTCCGGCGCCGGGGTCTCCGGCGGCGGTAGGGCGCTGCTGTTCCACGGAGGGGCGACGGGCGTCGGCGTCATCGCCAGCACCACGATCAACGGCACCCTGGCCGACGAGCTGCTCGGCTCCGCCGTCGCCGGGCTCGGGGACGTCAACGGCGACGGGTACGCCGACGTAGCCGTCGGTTCGCCGGAGTACAACGACGACGGGCGGGTGCGGATCTATCACGGAGGCGGCTCGGGGGCGGACGCCATCGCCGACGCGACCCTCGACGGCGGCGCCGACGCGCTGTTCGGCACGTCGGTCGCGGGACCCGGCGACGTCAACCGGGACGGCTACGCAGACCTGCTGGTGGGCGCGCCGGGGCACTCCAACGGGCAGAGCAGCGAGGGCCGCGCGGCTCTGTACCTGGGCTCCGCCACCGGCGTGGGCAGCACCCCGAGCTGGACCATGGAGTCGAACCAGTCCGGGGCCCAGGCGGGCGCGGCGGTGGCTGGCGCGGGCGACGTCAACGGCGACGGCTTCGCGGATCTCCTGGTCGGCGCCCCGTTCTACGACGCCGGGCGCACCGACAACGGCCGGGTCTACCTCTTCGAGGGGGGGCTGGGCGGTCCCGGGGCCACCGCCGACTGGCTCTCGACGAGCGGCACGTACGTGCAGGGGGGCAAGCTCGGCGCCGCGGTGGCTCGGGCCGGCGACCTCAACGGCGATGGCTACGGGGACATCGTGATCGGCGCCCCGGGCACGCCCAACGGCAACGGCAACCTCACGAACGTGGGCATGGCCGAGGTGTGGTCGGGATCCGCGAGCGGGCTGGGCCCGGCGGCGGCTCGGGTGTTCCTGGGCGTGAACGCGGGCGACCTCCTGGGGGCCTCGGTGGGCACCGCCGGGGACGTCAACGGCGACGGCTTCGCGGACCTGTTCGTGGGCGTGCCGGGGCTGGACTCCACCGCCGGCACGGTGGACGCGGGCTGCGTGCAGGTGTGGCACGGCGGCGTGGCGGGGGTCGGCACCACGAAGGACTGGATGGTGTGCGGCGTCCAGGGCAGCACCGAGTTCGGCGCGGCGAGCGCGGCCGGTGACTTCAACGGCGACGGCTACAGCGACCTGCTCATCGGGGCGCCGCTGTGGGACAAGGGCCAGTCCGACGAGGGGCGCGCGTTCGTGTACTTCGGCAACGGCGGCGACGGGAACGGCTTCGGCCTGGGCATGGCCCCCATCGTGCGGCGGAACCCCAACGGCAGCGGGTCCGTCATGCCCTGGGGGCGGGTGCCGGACCCGACCGCGCTCATCATCGACGTGCTGGTGCGGCCGGTCACGGGAGCGGGCACGGTGTCGGTGGGGGTCGAGGTCAAGGCGCTGGGCGCGCCGTTCGACGGCACGGGGCTGGTGTGGTCCGCCCCCCAGTTCGTCGGCAGCTTCAGCGCCCCGGTGATCGTGCAGCTCCCGGGCCTGACGGAGAACACCGCGTACCACTGGCGGGCCCGCTACAGAAACGATCCCCTGGACGCGTCCGAGCAGCTGCTCTCGCCCTGGATCCCGGGCGGTCAGCCGGGCGACATCGCCGGCGTGCACGTGCGCACCGCCTGCGCTGCGGACGGCGACGGCGACGGGATCTGCGACGCCGACGAGACCGACGCGGACGGCGACGGCTTCGACTCGTCGGTGGACTGCGACGACAACAACGGCTCGATCTACCCCGGCGCCCTCGAGGTGATCGGCGACGGCATCGACCAGGACTGCGACGGGTTCGACAGCATCTACTGCTACGACGACGCGGACGGTGACGGCTACGGGGATCCGAGCGCGGTGACCGTGGTCTCTGGGAGCTGTGCCTCCGGCGAGTCGAGCAACAACCTCGACTGCGACGACACGGATCCCGCGATCAACCCCGCCGGGTCCGAGGTCTGCAACTCCGTCGACGACGACTGCGACGGCCTCGTGGACGACGCGGACGGCTCCCTCGTGGGCGCGCCGACCTGGCGGGCCGACGCGGACGGCGACACGTACGGCGATCCGCTGACCTCCACGGTGGCCTGCGCCCCGGGTGGGGGCTGGGTGGGCAACAGCCAGGACTGCGACGACACGGAGGCGTCGGTCAACCCCGGCGCCGCGGAGCTGTGCGACGGGCTGGACACCAACTGCGACGGCGCCGTGCCCCCGGACGAGGTGGACGACGACGGCGACGGCTTCGACGAGTGCGCGGGAGGGGACTGCAACGACGCCAACGGCGCGGTCTACCCAGGCGCCATCGAGGTCTGCGACGGGCTGGACACCAACTGCGACGGCTCGATCCCCGCCAGCGAAGCGGACAACGACGCCGACGGCTCCCGCGCGTGTGTGGACTGCAACGACTCCAACGCGGTGGTCTACCCGGGGGCGCCGGCCCGCTGCGACGGCTTCGACAACGACTGCGACGGTGGCTTCGAGGTGGCGGTGGGGGAGGTGGACGCGGACGGCGACCTGTTCCTGGACTGCGTGCTGTCGGGGGCCCCGAGCAACCCCGCCTACGGGGGCAACGACTGCAACGACGTCGCGGCCAACGTCTACCCCGGCGCGCCGGAGCTGTGCGACGGGCAGACCGTGGACAACGACTGCGACGGCACCGCGTCCGACGAAGGGGCCGACGCCGACGGGGACGGCGAGACCACCTGCACCGACTGCGACGACACCGACCCGAACGTGGGCAGCGCGATGGCCGAGATCTGCGACGCCAAGGACGGCAACTGCGACGGGGTCCTGCCCGCAGCGGAGGGAGACGGGGACGGCGACGGATACGTGGCCTGCACGTTCGACGCCGGGGCCAACCCTCCGGGCGGGCTCAGCGACGGCGACTGCGACGACGCCGCGGCGAGCGTGAACCCCGGGGCCACGGAGGTGTGCGACGGGCTCGACACGGACTGCGACGGCGTGATCCCCATCACCGAGCTGGACGGAGACGGCGACTCGATCTCGACGTGCGCGGGGGACTGCGACGACACGGAGGCCACGGTCTACCCCGGGGCCACGGAGGTGTGCGACGGGCTCGACACGGACTGCAACGGCGTGCTGCCCACCAACGAGCTGGACGCCGACGGGGACGGCGTGTCCCTGTGCGCCGGCGACTGCGACGACGGCAACGCCACGCGGTTCCCGGGCAACCCCGAGGTGTGCGACGGGCGCGACAACGACTGCGACAGCGTGGTGCCCCCGGACGAGGTGGACAACGACGGGGACGGCTTCACCGAGTGCACGGGGGCGGACTGCGACGACGCGGATCCGACGACCTACGCGAGCGCGGTGGAGCTGTGCGACGGCATCGACAACAACTGCAACGGCGTGGTGCCGGTCAACGAGACGGACGACGACGGCGACGGCTTCACCGAGTGCAGCGGCGCCGACTGCAACGACGCCAACCCGGCGATCTACCTGGGCGCGCCGGAGCTGTGCGATCTGCTCGACAACGACTGCGACGGGGCCGTGGATGAGGGCCTGGACGCAGACGGGGACGGCTTTCGGACCGACGCGCAGTGCACGGGCATCTACCCGTCGGTGGACTGCGACGACGCGGATCCGGCCGTCAACCCGAGCGCGGTGGAGCTGTGCGACGCCATCGACAACGACTGCGACGCGGTGATCGACGAGGGCTTCGACCAGGACGGGGATGGCTACCTGGCCCAGTCCGCCTGTGGCGGCATCGGCGGCGACGACTGCGACGACTCGTCCGCCGCGGTCAACCCGGGCGCGGTCGAGCTGTGCAACGCCATGGACGACGACTGCGACGGGCTCGTGGACCAGGGCTTCGACACCGACGGGGACGGCTTCCGCGACGGGGCCAACCCCAGCTGCGTGTCCGCCTGGTCGGTGACGGACTGCGACGACGGCGACGGCACGGTGTTCCCCGGGGCCGTCGAGGCGTGCAACGGCGTGGACGACAACTGCGACGGAGCGCTCGCCGGCGACGAGACGGACGGCGACGGCGACGGCTACGTGGAGTGCGCCGCGCCGAGCCACCTGCCGGGCCTCGGGGGGGACTGCGACGACACCGACGCGGGGGTGCGCCCCGGCGCGGTCGAGCTGTGCAACGCGGTGGACGACGACTGCGACGGCAGCGTGGACGAGGGCTTCGACACCGACGGCGACGGCTTCTTCGGCGGCACCACGGGCTGCGAGAACACCTACCTGCTCAACGCGGACTGCGACGACGGCGACGCCGCCATCAACCCCGGCGCCGCCGAGCTGTGCGACGGGGTGGATCAGGACTGCGACGGCGGCGTGGACGAGGACTTCGACCTGGACGGCGACGGGGTCACGACCTGCGGCGGGGACGGAGATCCGAGCACCCTGCGGGACAACGACTGCGACGACGCCAACCCCAACGTGCGGCCGGGCCTGTCCGAGATCTGCGGCAACGGCATCGACGACGACTGCGACGGCACCGCGGACATCGCCAGCGACGACG